>JBGCFD010000040.1:0-8684 GCA_045106765.1 Saprospiraceae bacterium
ATTGAATATTTAAAAACAATATCTGTTGGACGAATTATTTCTTCTCAGTTAGGAATTTATAAAATTATTTCTGGAGCCTTCGGAGCCTTCCGAGCAGATGTAACTGATTCGATCAAAGGTTGGGATATTGGTCCAGGACTCGACGGAGACATCACCGTAAAAATTAGAAAATCTGGTTTCAAAACAGTCTTCGAACCGTCAGCAGTTTGCTTGACCAATGCACCTTCTAAGTTTAAAGTTTTGACTAAACAAAGGCTACGATGGGATAAATCTATCATTCGATTTCGAGTAAGAAAACATAAAGATGTTTATCTTCCAAGTGAAAACTTTAGATGGTCTAACTTCTTCGCGCTTTTTGAAAATGTATTTTATAATGTAATTTTGGATATCACATGGTGGTTATATATGTTTGATTTAGTCTTCAATTTTTCGGGATCGTTGAAGTATATTATTCCCATGAATATCACGATTTATACAGTCGTAGGTTTTATGCAAATGACGAGTACATATATTTATTCCGAGCGACGAAAAGAAGAATTAAAATTGTGGCCTTACGTTCCAATGATGAGTATTTACACAGGGACTTATTTGAGAATGGTTCGCTCGGTGGCATATATTCATGAGTTCATTTGGAAAAAATCATATGATGATCCTTGGAATCCAGTAAAGTCGAGTAGTCAGGCGAAGGCGAATGGATTCTAAAATCAAAATAAAAAACTTTCAAGGTCAACTTACCTTGGAAGTTTTTTGGTTTTTCAAATGTTGAATAAATATTTTTTGAACCAAGAAAAATGATTACAGAGTCAATTTAAATAGTTGGGTTAAGTTCTTACCTTGGTCTAATTATAAAATATTTTCAATGACCAATTTACCTTTAAAAGTAGCAATTGTAATTTTTCTAGGAATGCTAGGACTCCTTTCTTTTTATAATTCATCAAGTAATTGTGATTGTGTTAAAAGGATTTCTTATGAGGACAATGACATCAATGATGGAATTAATATGGATAGCCTTTTTCGACCAGCAGATAGTTCCGAACTTAAAATTATTCTAGACGAATGGAAAAATTTCAATCCTAAAAGTGATAGTTTTAAAATCATAAAACAATATACTTACGTAAATGGAAGGAGACTCAGTTTAATTGAACATTCTGCTGAAGGTCAAAAACATTTTGGTGTTATTTTAACTCCTTCTGAATTTGATGCTTCCAAAAAATATCCTTTGCTTCTATACGCCACAGGACTAAATCAAGCTAGTCCGATATATAATTTGGATAAATCTTACATTAAAAGATTATTACCAAAATTTAGTAATTACTTTATCGTAATTCCCTCTTTTCGAGGACAAGCTTTCCAAATTGGTGATGAAAAATATTGTTCTGATGGTTTTTTTGGAGATGCCTTTGATGGTGCGACTGACGATGCGTTACGACTTTTATTTTTGGCAAAAAAACAATTTTCCGAAAACATAGATAAAACTAGAATGATAAGTTATGGAGTGAGTAGAGGTGGAACAGTTGCCTTGCTTGCAGGTATCAGAAATCATGAATTGAATGGAGTAGTTTCGACAACTGGACCTACAGATTTTTTTTCAAGGGAAGTTTATAATCGATATGAATTTCAATTTAAATATCAGTATTTAAGTGAACTAAAGCCAATGGCTGATCTGAGAAAAAAGATGCTGAGAAGTTCGCCAATTCATTTTATAGAAAATATTTCACCACCAGTTTTTTTACTGTATGGGAAAAATGATCGAATTGTACCACTTTCGAATGCAGAGCACATTTTGAGGAAGTTAGAAGGTGAAAAAGAGGTAGAATATTTTTTTTCAGAGGCTGGTCATTTTTTTGAGGAGAGTGACCGAGTGGTAGAATGGCTGGAGAAAATTAATTAAAGAATTGGTTGATTGGTTAGTTTGATGAGTAACCAGTTAATCTAAAACCCATTCATTTCTCCCAAAATAATTCCACTTTACTTTTGCCAAATCAACATCAGTTTTAAATAGAGGTTTTGCCTTGTTTCCATTTAATCTTACTCGACTCATTTTACAATATATTTCAATATCAGTCATTCCTTTTTCAGCATATTCCTTTTTTAATCGTTGAACAAATTGATAAAGAAAATCAGGTTTTGTTGCCAATTCTTTGACTTGATCTTTAGTCAAATATTCTCTTTTTTTGATACGGAATTTTTCTTGAGTTTTTGGATTTACTGCTTCTAAATTAATTGCGCCTCGCTTTGTTCGCAACATCATTCTCCAACTCATTCGATGTCCTTCTTCTCTCCAATTTACATCTCCTGGGATGAAGTGGTGACGCAAGGGTAAAGCAAATTGGATAATGAAAAAAACGATCAAGATAGAGGATGTAAAAGTGTTGTTATTGTGTTCTTTGGTGTTAATACCTGAAACGTGTGTATATTGTTTTTTGGGGAAAAATAACTTCCGAATAGTTTCAGTTTTAAAAAAGAAAACAGTTAAAGCAATCACGGTATAAGGAAAAATTCCAATTTGGAAAACGGCAGAATTGAAAATATTAAATATCACCAAACCGATAAAAGCAAGCATCCTAGTTCTTTTCCAAATCAATAACGGAATAATAATAGCATCAAATATTACCCCCGAAAAAGTGATAAACTGTTGGAACCACTCTTTGCCCAAAAGTGGTCCAATTAGCCAGTAATTTGTCTTGTGAGAAAACGAGTTTTTGATAAAGTCACCACTCCACCAGCCTGGGTAAAACTTCGCAACTGCTCCATAAGTAAAAACAAATAACAATAGAATTACAAAAAATAATCGGTTCCAATTTGGACAGGTATGAATGGCTGTTTTTGTTCTTTTTGCATCCAACGAAGCATAGTGATGTGGATTCATAAATACCATTCCCCAAGTCAACAGCATCACTAAATAATAGTGATTATTGTACGAAGTTTTTTGCATAAAATAAGCTCCAGACCAGAGTACGGCTAAACCTATAATATTGATTTTATATCGGTAGCCAAGCATCACCATCAAGCTTACTATTCCCATCAGAACAAAGTAGAAATACATCCCATTGCCAGGCAAAGGTTGTAACCATTCAAAACCTAAAAAACTAAAGGTGAATTGAGGATCAATCAAAGTTTTCTTTACCCAACCCGTTGCAATCGCACCAAACGATTCCAACAACATTAAAAGGCCAAAAAGCATTCTAAAAAGAACAATCTGACTATTGTCTATTGGTTTGAAAAAATATTGCTGAATTTTAGAAGAGATCAAATTTGATAGCAGTTTTATTTTTTAATAAAACAAACTTACGTTGATTTCTTGCCAAAAAAAAACCCCACATTTTTGAATTTCAAAAATGTGGGGTTTAATAATTTATATTTTATAACTAATTGATAATCAGTATTTAATAATCTTAATTTACATTAGGGAAAGCATCGTAGTTTATTGCGCTTGCTGGACTAACATTGATTTGGAAAACTGCATCATTGAAATCATTATCGCCAGATCCAACTACTTGATCATCAAAACAAACCACTAATTCATTACAATTTTCTTCATGTAAAATTACACTTTGTTTTCCATTGGCATTGAATTCAGAATTGGTATAATGTGCTGCCAAACCTTCCGTGATGGTTTGACTGTTTTGTACCCAGCCATTTGAATTTAAGAAAAAGCCAAGGACAGTATTCGCTTTGAAATTTCCATATAATTGAACCGTACTTCCTTCAAATAATCCACCTCCAGATCCTTGTGCTGAAGCATTTGGAAAGGCAATTAACTTTATAATGTCATCAACAGTTGTTGGTGGATTATCAGCATTATAATAATAGTATCCTAATACATTTTTGTAACCAGCTCCTTCGTGAATAAAGCTAATCGAAACTTCTGCGTCTTCTTCAAAATAAATATTGCTTGGAATCGATTCATCAAAGTATTCTGGATGTGAAACCATTGCATCTTGCCCATTTGGAAGAGCATTAAAAAGAATGCTTGAAAGTAAAGCATCACAAACCTCTTCTTGAATTAAGTTGTCCGGAACTCCTTGGTCATTAAAGTTATCAATTGGTAAGTAATCACCAGGCTGAGGTCGTTTCAAAATTTTCGTTCCACCTTGACCTTTTGCTACCAAAATCCATTGAGTTGATCCATCTACTTCGATAAAGTTAGCAGAAGCTACTTGTTCATTCATATCCCAAGTGAAAACCAATTCAGGAGCAATTCCAGGAATTTCAGGTTTGGTAAAAACAGCTAATCCATCTGCGCCATTGGCAACATAAATAAATTGGTCATCAGAAGTTACTCCATTTGTATTTCCATTGGTTAACATATCTTCAGATGATGACCAAGTTTCTGTACCATTAAGGATATCGTAAGAAGCCAACCCATGTTTTCCTTTTGCGATATAAACATTGTAAGGATCATTATTGACGAAATGAAGATTACTTTTTCCTCGACTATCCGTATCTACATTTTGATGTAAAATTTCTCCAACATTATATTCATTTGCGAAATGAAAGCTTCCAATATCTTCTACTCGAAGTGAGCTTGATGCTCCAGTTTGCAAACTAACCACTTTGGTTGCATCGTCAGGTGTTCCATTCACATCAATATATTTTCCATTTTCAAATTCTACACTTCCAAGTACTTCCAAAGTTTCAGCATTTATACAAAAAGCACCTCCATGCGTTTTTCCACTTGAAACATATAAATAGTCACCTGAATAAGTTACTGAATTAGCTGATGAAGAAATTCCTCCCTCAATAAAATTGGAAAGATTAACAATTTGAAATCCTGAATAAGTTGTTCCTCCTGCCATTGTCACTACACCTAGCACCGCACCTTTTTTACTGTCAGAAAGACTTAACCATATTTTTACATCATCCGAGCCTGGTAATTTACCTACCTCAACTGCATTGATATCTGCACTATTCAAGTAACCTCTAAAAGTAACAATTGGATTTTCAGGATTAGATAAGTCCACCACTTCAAGAGCACCCAAATGATCGACACCTCGTTTATGATATGAGATATATGCTTTGTTGTCCAAAAATGCAATATGAGTTGCACTCAAGGTAACTCCATCCAAAACATATGGTTCTATTTCACCAACATGTAACCAGTAATAATCGGAATTAATAATATCATCTCTAGTATCAACTTGGCCAGTATTGAGACTATCATCATTTGATGCGTTTTCAATAATGATAGCTTCATTGACAATAGTAATTCGATCGCTAAAACCATTGGTTGCACTTAATGATTGGAAATAATTTTCGGGAACGGTACTCGTAGAGGTTGGAATGTTATTATCGGAGTCTGAAGAGGTAAGGTTATCTTTTTTACAACTTTGAAAAAAAATCAAAACTGTAGCAAGAGCGAATAAAATCACTACTCGATTTTTCATGTATTAGTTATTTTAAATTAGACGTATTGTATTTTATAGGTACGTCAAAGGCTATTCCAAATACCAAACCGAGGTAAGTCAAATCTTCCTTTTTAATTTAAAAAATGTGACACTAATTATTTTTTCATGCGAAATAAATATAATATAAAGAACGAGAAGAAATCTTCATTTTAAGTTATTTTCTACCAAAATCTGCTGGGATTTCGCCCCATTCCTTAGTTTCCCACTTTAAAATAGGATTCGTAATTGCGTTATTTTTCAACCACGTTTCGGCACGAGAAATTAGCTGAAAAAGGATAGCATTGTCTGCTTTTCTTTCCAATTTGGTATTAGCTCTCTTCTTTTTTACCCAGCCAATAGCGATTCGTGAATCTGAATAAATAGGTAAATTTGGACGATTTTCTTTTTCTAGTAAAGCTAGAGCGTGAACAAGAGCGAGAAATTCACCAACATTATTAGTTCCTCTTTTGAATGGTCCTTGATGAAAAAGCTGCATTCCTGTCTTCGTATCCACACCTCGATATTCCATCAAACCTGGATTGCCGCTGCAAGCAGCATCCACGGCTATACTTTCCCAGACAATTTTTTCTCTAGCTTCAGCACTAATTTTTTTAGTGGGAGTTTTTTTATTTTTTCCAATAAAATCTGCAGCACTTCCTCCTCGGTAAGCTTGCTCAGCTTCTTCTTCCGAGGGAAATGATTTATATTTTGCATTGGGGTAGCCTTTGATGTGGACTTGACATTTTGCCCAAGAATCAAAAACTCCAGTTTCATTGCCTTCCCAAATAACGTAGTATTTTTTCTTTTTAGCCATAACGTAAAACGACTTTCCGAGTCGTAAATTTTTTAAATAAAAATTCTCAAAACTTATTTACTCAAACTCAAAATTTTCCTCGCACCTTGAATCACAAAAACAAAAACAATAGTTCCTATAATTAAATCAGGTAAATTTGATTTGGAGAAATAAACTGAAACTCCAGCGAGAATTACTCCCAAATTTATAATCACATCATTTGATGTAAAGATCAAACTAGCCTGCATATGCGCCTCTGTACTTTTCGATTTTTGTAATAAAAATAAACAAATACCATTGGCAATTAGTGCAAAAGTGGAAATGATAATCATTGTAGAAAAAATTGGAATTTCAACTATTCCAACGAATCTACGAATAACTTCCAAAAATCCTAAAACAGCTAAAATGATTTGAAAATAACCAGCTGTTTTTGCAATGTTTTTTTTCAAACCAATAGTTCCTCCAATCGCTAAAATACTAATTCCATAAACAAAAGCATCTGCTAACATATCCAAACTATCTGCTATCAACCCCATTGATTTGGAAAGAAAACCCGTAGTACTTTCAATGATAAAAAAAGCAAAGTTGATCAGCAAAACAGTCCATAGTAATTTGCGCTGTTGTTTATCTTCTGAAAATTCTTGGTTTTCAACCTCTAAAGTTTCAAGATGTTTTTCCCCTAATCTTAATTCAGCTAAAGCACTTCCAATTTTTTCTTTTTTGGAAAAATGGAAAATGGTCAACCTCCGATTTGGAATGTCAAAATCTAAATTTTTGATTTCTGAAATTTCAGCAAGCTTCAGTCGAATGAGATTTTCTTCCGAAGGGCAATCCATTTGAGATATTTCAAAAATTGTTTTTTCCATATTGTGTTTTATTTTTCAAAAAAAATAAAAATAATCAATATTCACACACCAAAAATTATACTTTTTTAATCTAAGTAATAAAGTCAGAAAAAGTAGTTATGCTGACAGCATCTTTATTTTGATTTTTATTAGAAAAGTTTAATCAATAAAACGAATCCAATTTACTACTTTTGTTCTTTTCAAATCCAAGGTAATGGAGCCTACCCCACGGAAATGAGGTTATATTAATAGCAGAGGACAATGTTAGTCGATACACATACACATATATATTTAGATCAGTTTGATGAAGATCGAACTGAAATGATGCAGCGTGCAAAAGATAACGGAGTAGAAAAATTCTACTTACCAAATATCGATAGCACTACAATTGATGTCATGTTAGATTTGGAAAAATCACATCCAGGAACTTGTATTCCAATGATGGGATTGCATCCTTGTTCGGTCAAAGAAAATTATCAAGACGAACTAGCTATCGTCAAAAGTTGGTTAGACAAACGATATTTTTGTGCGATAGGGGAGATAGGAATCGATTTGCATTGGGATACATCGACTTTAGAGATTCAAAAAGAAGCATTTCGTACTCAGATCAATTGGGCAAAAGAACTCAATATTCCAATAGTGATTCATTCTCGAAAATCAACTGAAGAAGTGATAGATGTTTTGCGTGAAGAAAAAGATGATCGGCTTAGAGGAATTTTTCATTGCTTTGGAGGATCAGTTGAAGAAGCTAATTCGATAATTGATTTAGGATTTTACTTAGGTATAGGAGGGGTGGTGACTTTTAAAAAATCAGGTTTAGATAAAACGATGGAAAAGGTTTCCTTGAAAAATGTTGTTTTAGAAACAGATTCGCCATATTTGGCACCTACACCATTTCGAGGAAAAAGAAATGAAAGTGGATACGTAAAGTTAGTTGCTGAAAAGTTGGCAATGATTAAAGATATAAGCTTGGAAGAAGTAGCAAAAATTACTTCTAGAAACGCACGAGACATTTTTGAAAAAGAGGAAGGATAACGACTTGTTTCTCAAGTATGGAAAATAGAATTTTTGAAAATATTTACACTTTAAAACTACATAAATAGCTGATAATCATGGTTTTTTGAATAGATAGTGTATTTTTACCAATAAAATACATTTTATATGTATGGAGTTTTGGAAAATTTTGAAAATTTAATTTTATTTACATTTTATGAGATTAGCCTAATACCAAAGGGTATTGCCAAAAGGCAGAAATTGAGGACTTTGACATTGCTTTAAGCATGATTATGGAGAGTTGGCCGAGTGGCTTAAGGCGCACGCTTGGAAAGCGTGTATACTAGAGATGGTATCAAGGGTTCGAATCCCTTACTCTCCGCTGAATTTAATATGTATAATTACTGATCGCAAGTTGTATAGTTGATAACTGATTAATTTTTGAACAGTTTGAAAGTTGAATTTTAACACAAAACGAATCAACCAACTAATTATCAACCAGCAAAACTTCCGAGTATTTCGGACGAAATAATTTAATTTTTTAACTAAAAAACAATCGTAAAACCTTTTGACTATGCGAAAAATTATTGCACTTCTGCTTGTATTCGCTCTATGTATGACTACTGGAGCATTTGAAATGATGGCTCAAGACGGCGCTGCGGCGGC
>JBGCFD010000041.1:0-11238 GCA_045106765.1 Saprospiraceae bacterium
GAGGAGTATTCGATATTTGAAATAAGTGCTTTTTTAATTATTTCAATTGGAACCGTAAAGTCAAGATTATTTAAGGCAAGAGAAAAATTAAAATCATTTTTAAAATAAATCAATTATGAAAAATAACATAGAAGAAATTGACCAATTAATTAAAGATACTTTATCAAAAGAAGAAGCTGCATTTTATGATTCTCTAGAGGAGCAAAATATTTTTGACATGTTCACAGGTTTATTTGCGGGTAAAAATGCTTGGATTATAATTACCACAAATATTTCGATCGTTGTCTTTTTTGCCCTGTTTGTGTATTGTTGTATTCAATTCTTTAATGTAGAATCCGTAGAGGAATTGATAAAGTGGGGACTTGGAAGTTTAATGTTTTTATTGAACATAAGCATGCTTAAAATCTATGCTTGGATGCAAATGGACAAAAATGCAATGCTTAGAGAAATGAAAAGATTAGAATTACAAATAATGTCTTTATCTGGCAAAATGGGAGATTGATAATTGACCCCATTTGCGCGAATACTTTAGAATATACGTATGAAGGCAGGAGTGTTGGTATGACTCATGTTTTATAAATTCAGCAACTCTTAATTTTAGCAGATATTAAAAATAAGTGTTAGTATTTGTTTTCAGAATGATAAATTAAATAGTAACCCTTTTGTAATTTTTCAAATACGATTCTAAAACCAGAGTCGCTGATGATAATTCTACCTTGACTCAAATCAATATTCTTTAATAAATTATTTTCATCTAATTAACCTACTTGTAAAATGACAGGTAAGCATATAGTTTTAAAAATCAAATTTTTTCAAAATTGAGACGGCATTGTTTTATAGTAACTAAAGACAAATTATTAATTCCCCTTTCCCCTGATGTACTCGTCGAGATTTATAAATATTAGAATTAGCATAAACATAATCTAACAATGGTTGAGAATCAGCCATGTCAACATTGTCAGCATATATGATAGTCTTTTTATGAAAAAAAGGTTCTAACTGTTTGAATAGAGGAAGGTATAGATTTTTCCAACCATCTAACATTAAGAAATCAATAGGTTGGTTGAAGTTAGCTAAAGTCTTCATTGCATCACCTTCTCTTAATTCAATGAAGTTTTCCAAATCTGCTTTTTCGAAATTATTCTTAGCCGTTTTTGCCTTGCTTGATAATAGTTCAGTTGTGATTACTTTGCCGCCAGTTTCTTTAGCAGCGGCAGCTAAAAATAAAGTGGATATGCCAAAGGAAGTTCCGAATTCGACAATGGATTGAAACTGATTATTCACAATCGTTTTGTAAAAGAACTCACCTTGTTCTTGTGAAACAGGTAGGTAAACATTTTCCATGTCTTTAGGCTGTAATGGCCTGAAAATCATTTTAGCCATTCCTTTTGCAGCTCTCAATCCATCAAACTTAGCATCTTTGAAAAGTAAAGAAATTACTGATTGTACAGTCGAGTCTAATTGAATATTTTGCATTTTATTAATGGTTTTTGTCAAAGAAATTTTGAATTGAAAAAATCAATTCGTTTTTTATCCCTACAAAGTTATTCCTAAAACAAGTGTACTTAGCTATCCTTTTCAGCCAAAGAAGTGTACAAATTAGAAAGGTTGGTTCTTGTTAACTGTTTGCTTATTTTAATTTACAATTAACTCATACTGGCTTTTCTGTTTTTACGATAAGTCAAAATTTTATTTTTAATAATTGGTATTCTAATCATAAAACCCAAGCCTACTATTACGGCATAAATTAGCCATGTTTTTTCTAAAATAGCCACATGTAAAAGACTGAGAATAATTGCCGCATAAGCAAAGCTTTGCAGTTTTTTCCAATTTGATTTTAGCCGCTTCATTGACTTTCTGTTGGATGTAAAGAACAGCGGAATTAAAACCAAAACCGCTGCAAATCCAGCGATATAATTGACTTGCGTAAAGGTTTCTGAAAAGCTCTCTGCCTGAATAAAAAAGGCGAAGTGTAGAAAACTCCAAACAGCGGTCGCAATTCCCATTGCTTGTCTCACAAATAAATTGGTAACACCAAAAAGGATAAAAAATGGTGTACATGTCAGTACTGCTGTCATCCACCGAATGGCAAATTCTCCAGTAACATGATATAACATATCTAAAGTGGATACTCCGTCAGCATCTTCAATTAAGGTAATTGATAAGCCGTTGGTGAAATCAATATTCAATAGATTAAAGACGACAAACATTGGTAATATTGCTAAAGTGGCAACAATCATCCAACCATAATTTCTTTTGATAAAATCCATATTTTTAAATAATAATAAGTGAATTAATTGTATAATATTTCCTTCTTTTTTAATCTAAAGAATTCCCCGATGCTTGCATCGGGTGCAAGAGCAGCAATGATATCTCATAAGTGAAAAATCCTTCCCCGACCAATTTTTTTTCACCATATAGGCATATAGAAAACATAGAATTTCACCTATGCTTTCTATGTGTCTATATGGTGAAATTCTATATTGATATCTATGAAATTGTTTTTTTGATTCTCCATCAGTTTGCTGCAGAGTAGTTCAATGAAAAAAGGAATACCAGTTGTTACTAATATTCCTCGTTAATGTATATAAATTATAGATTTTGAAATTCGTAGACTACGCTTTGATTTTTGTGAAAGTAAATATTTCTATGAGGCACATCACTCCACCCATAATTGCAACGGGCATATTTCCTGCAACAATATTATTCACACAATCTAATCCATCACTTACTATTCTCAGTAGCAAAACAAGTTTAATCATAGAGGCATTATTTTTTACAAGTGCAAAAGCAGTTACGATTGCAGTCGCAAAATTTCTCGAAACAAATAAGCCTAATGGTCCTGCAAGTGAAAGTGCTCCAGCAGCAGGAAGTGCTTCCCAAGTTCCTAGCAAAGCATCTGGTTTAAAATAGCCAGAAAGGCTTGCTCCTAAAGTAATAAGGAAAGTAATCCAAAGATAAATGGTAATCCATTTTGGTGCTGTAGTTGATTCGTTTGTCATGATGGTTTGTTTTTTATTAGTTAAAAAAATTAAAATTTATGAATGTTCAAAAATTGAATTTATAACCCACATTGAATAAAGGACTATTTCCGATAAATGATTTTTTGTCAAAAACTTCTCCCGAAGTAAAGTTCAAATCTTCATCGTCGAGGAAAAAACCAAATGTCATGCTGGGTTCTAAATACAATGGAATTGATTTGAAAGGAAACCAAGCATAAGCTAACTTTAAAGAAACTCTTGATGGGGTCTTTTCAAGAGATTGACCTTGTTTATCTTCCACCGTAAAATCGGTGTAATAGGCATAGGCCAATCCAAAACTCAATCCTTTTTGTTCATCTTTAAGGAAACGGCTGTAGGCTATTTCGAAAACACTATGAGATGAACTTTCGAAGTCAGATGCTTGACCAAACCATGGTGATAAATCACCACTTAGATAGGATGCTGTAATTCTGTTTTTATTAATGTTAAAACCCAATTCCACTTCGTATCCACCAAGGGCTACTGTGGTTAAAGGGTCAAAAGCTATGGTTACTGCTTTTTGAGCTTGTAAAGCTATGCTGCTCAATGCAAGGTAAAAAATGAGTAAGTGCTTGAAATATTTAGTCATTGTATTTTGTCAATTTTTAAAGCCATCAAATTTTGTGGAAAGTAAATTTTAATGACTCCTTGATTTGTTTTGTTTAAAAATCGACCTACTCCAATTTATGGAATTGTGCTGATGGAGTAGGTCGAATAATTCAGTTCAATAGATATGAAAAATTAAAATTTCCCATTATCATTTTTCCATTCAGACCTCGGTGGAATAGGGGCAATTACATCCCAATGTTCTACGATTAGACCATTTTCTAATCTAAATAAATCATAATAAGCAGTTGGTGCTTTACCGAACTTTCCTTCGCTCATGGTAAGAATAAAGTTTCCTTCGCCTAAGACCTTATGAATTTTTTCATAGGTCATCATCATTCCTTTTTCTCCCATCGCTTTCATAGCACTACCTAAACCGTCCAGTCCATCACCAATCTGAGGATTGTGTTGTACATATGTTATCGGGCTGATATAACTGGCTATTTTATCCATTTGACCATTCATAAAAACATTCTGCAAAAGATCTTTAACGACTTGTTTGTTTGTAGGTGTTTTATCTTTGTCGGTAATGTCGGCAGCTCCATCTGTTTGTGTTCTACCACTTGGATTAGGAGGTTGTACTTCAAGCAAGTTGTCCCAATGTTCTACTATCAATCCATCTTCAAATCGAAAAACATCGAAGCCAATTTTTGGTCCAAAAAAATCATATTCAGTATGAGTAAACACAAAGTCTCCGTCTTGAAATGCACGGACAACGTTTGCTTTGAATCCCTGCGGCGGAGCATGTTGCATAACTTCTCCAAAACCTGCCAAGCCATCTCCAACTCCCAAATTGTGTTGGATATATTTATTAGGATTGATGTAAGAAATAGGAGTCTGGTCTCCGGTGTTAAAACTGTTAAGTAGTGCGACTACTTTTTCTTTGTTGGATAATTCCATGTTTAAAAATTTATAGCGTCCCATATTCACAGAAGTTTGATTCATCTTCTGCATGAATTCCTTAGATATTGGTGCTTCCATAAAAGGTTTTAAAGAAGCATCAGAAGTTGTTTTGTTTTCCCAATAGACAGCAACTACTTGCTTACCCGCTTCGTTGACTCCTGTCAATCGTTGTACAAAACCTTTTCTCTTTCCAGTAAAGTCTGTTTCTACTTTTTGATTTAGGGCATCGAACGTAACTATATCTGTACCCGACTTTACATCAAAAGACATGATTTCCACAAATTGACTACCTTCTGCATTGAATGATTTATTCATCGCATACCTCGACATTTTCATCGTTGATGCATTAATCATTTGGGCATAATCAGCAACGGAAGTATCACTCATGAATTTGTTCATGGAGGCAGCTGCATTTGCCATATTTTTCCAATAAACTACCACCACATAATTTCCTTTATCGTCAACTCCACTTTGTCGTTTGATGAATCCTGGTTGCTTGCTGGTAAAGTCACTTTCTACTTGTGCATCTCGTTTGGCAAAAGTCATCGGAGTGACGCTAGGGTTGATATTGAAAGTGGTTACTTCCATTATTGTTTTGCCTTCCATATTTGATTTAGAATTTTTATTCGTTACACAACTGGTCATGCACAATGACATTACCAGAATGAAAAATGAATTTAAATTGATTTGCATTTTGTTTAGTTTAAAGTGATTGAAAAACTTTGACCAGATTTGAAATCATAGCCTTCACCAATCTCAACTACTAAAACTTTATCAGAGTCAATTCTAAGATTGACAAAAGAATTGCTTGATGTAAATCCACTTACATCTTGCGCAGTATCGAAAGTCAAGTAATACCTGTCATAAGTATCAGCTTCCAATATTCTAAATAGATCTCCATAAGTCGGATCATCGGATTGAGCGACTACTTCGAAGGAGATACTATTTTCATCAATGTCAATATCATATAAGTTTAATAGATAGGCAGGAAATTCAACAGCAGCACCAGTATTTGCAGTTGACGCTAATGAGCCAGCAGGCACTTGGAATAAATCTTCAATGGCTTGCTCTGCTCCCATAGTAAATGCAGTAGATTGAAATGTGTTGGTTACAGTTACACTTGAACCTAAAGTGATAGGAGTAGTTACATCATCATCGTCATCACCACACGAAGTAAAAGTTGCTAATGAGACAAAAAGTCCTACAATCAAAAAATTGAATTTTGAAAATTTCATTGAAAATTTTTTTAGTTAAATAATACCGTAAAGGTATAGGCGGGGATAATATCAATACTGGTGAGAATGAATCAAAGGACTGTCAAAATGGGAAATATGGACTAATGTGCTTGGCGAAATACTTCTGGTGAGTTACCGGTAAACTTCTTAAAATATTTAAAAAAATTAGTTGGGTCGCTAAAACCAGCAATGTAAGCGATTTCTTTTATAGAATGGTCGGAGCTGATTAGCAGTCTTTTTATCTGCATGATTGTTCTTTCATCAATGAATGCTTTAGGAGAATCATTGACGACATTATTTACAATGTTATTGAGAGTTTTGGCAGACACACCCAATTTTTGAGCATAATACTGGACTTTTTTACTTTTAAAACAATCTTGTTCTACTAATTTTTGAAACGCTAAAAACTGAGACATATATTTTTTTCTTTCTACAAAATGCCCTTTCTTAGCTTTGATGCGAAATAATTTTGTAATCACAATATGTAAGACACTCCTTGTAATACCAATTGAAAAAGTGTCTTTAACATTATATTCCACTTCCAAATGTTTTAACAAAATAGTAAAATCAGAAAACTCTTCTTTGTCATTAAACTCTATTTTTGGAAAACTTAAGGAGTCATTGAAAAGTTGCATAGACTTCATAGCTTCCATTCTGTTCAAATGACTAATGATAAACTCTTCGGTAAAAACCAATAAAAATCCTTTTACATTAGGGCTTCTAAAAAATTTATGAATTTGGTCTTTTCGGACTAATAGTACTGTTCCTTTTTTGTATTTATAATCTGTGAAATCAATTGTATGGTAACCCTGTCCTTCATAGACAAAGAAAATAATGTAGAATTTTACGAGGTGATTTTTACTAATATCATGGTTTAAATCCCTTTGCAAAAGATCCTCAATTTTGACTATATCAAAGTAAGATTTGGGGTTGTCTTGATTGTCAAAACTTATATGTTGGAGTTCTTTTTTCATGATGGTACTTTCCATAAGAAATTTTTAGACACTAAATAAGTAAAGTGTCCAAAACTAGAAACCTATTTTTTTTGACTATTGAAAATCAATATTTTTGGATAAATTTATATGTTGGACATTTTATTAGAAATAAAAAATTATATAAATCACCAGCATTTTCTATATCAAAAAAAATTAAGCCAGATCTTTAATCGCTCGCACAAAACCATTCTGATCATTTTCCTTCATTTTTTTCAACAAGTAAGATGCATCAGATTTTTGGGAAAAAGTACCTACAACAATTTTGTAAACTGTTCGACCTTCCAATTCATTGATACTCACAATGATTGGTTGATCGTATTTTTTTTGCAGTTTTTCTGCTTGGATTAATACATTTCCATATTCTGCAAATGCACCAATTTGAACGCCATACCCTTCAGGTGCTTGTCGTTTCACATTGAATTGGAAAATACCTCGACCTTTTTTTACAGGTTCATCAATAGCAGGTGGAGCAGTTCCTAAACTCTCATCTTTATATCGAAGTGCTTCTTTGACAGCTTTGTCTGCATTGACTTTTCCATAGCCATATTTGAGAGAATGACCAGAAGAATCATACTCTAAAGGCGAACCGATTTTATCTGCTGTTTTGATTAAAATTTCTTTTACTTGTTTTGCCGTTAGTTCGGAATTTACTGAAAGCATTAAACCGCAAATACCCGCTACCAATGGCGTTGCACTTGATGTTCCACCAAAGTGTTTGTACATTCCAGCATTGCCTCGTTCTTTTCCATCTCTCCAAAATTTGTAATTCCCAGTCTCCCAATTGACGCCTTCATCCCACCAAGCACGTGCTGCGATAATTGGCCAATCACCATTAGAAGGTGCACAAACCGTTACTTCTCTTCCTCGATTCGAATAGCTAGCATGTTCATCCTTACTCGTCGTAGCTCCAACTGCAATTACATCGGGATGTGCTGAATAATAATTCACATAATCTTTAGAATCATTACCTACGGCAAACAAAATGACACAACCTTTTCCACCTCGACCTTTTGTGGCAGCATTAGTTAAAACATCTTCTTTAACGGCACTCAAAGTAAAAGCAGGATCAGTTGATCCCCAACTGCAACTAATTATATCTGCATTGGTTTTGACGCAATATTCAAACATTTCTTCCGTCGCTTTTAGAGAAAAGGAAGTTCCACTCACGGGCATAAATTTCGCATTGGGTGCGGAGCCAACTATGCCGACTCCATTGGAAGCTGCCAGAGCAACACTTGCGCATGGTGTTCCATGTGTGAAGCGAGGATCGCCATGCTGGATTTGTGTGCTTTGCGACCAGAGATCCCAAGGCTTGTAAACTTTTGATTTTAAATCGGGATGAGAAAGATCAAATCCATTATCAATAATCGCGATGACTACTTCTCTCGAACCTAAATTTCCAATTCGTTTCCAAGCATCAACGACTTTAGAATCTGCATCTTTTTTTAATCTCCAATTGGTGTCAGCGACAAATCCATAATTTTTCAAATGCCATAGATGTTCCAATAAATCATCAGCAGGCTCAACAAAATCATATTCGTCAAGAACTGCATCCATGTCAGGTTCGACGACTCTGATTAATGAAAATCGTTCTAATTCAGCAGCTATTTTTAATGGATTTTTAGATCGGTAAGTTACTTTGGCAACAATAGATTCTTTACTCCTTCTTCTATCTAATTCCAAATTATATTCATCTAACACCAACTCTTGTTCTTCTTCACTTACTCCTTCGTGGAAGGTGATATAAATTTCGCCAGTCGGTATTAACATTCGATTACTTCCATCTGCGTAGTAAACATGAGTTCCTACTTCCACTTCATCATAGGATCTAACTTGATCTAATTTTTTATCCAAACTTTTTCCATCTTTTTCAAGACTGACGACATTGAATCCGCCAAGGGAATCGTAAATTGAAGCTCTGACGAAAGAAGCATTTTTAAAATTTTTATCAGGTTGATTGAATTGAGGTTTTCTTTTTAACCCAACTAGTTTTTTGCTTTTGGCAAGCGTCATTTCTCGCTTTCCTATTTTGACTTTGATGTTGCTCATAATTTATGGTTATGTTGGTCAGGATTCCAAACCCGACTAATTTTGGTTTTTTTATAAAAATATAAAATGCAATATAGTAAAAAATCAAAAAGTGAAACTGATGTTTTTGAAAATGTTTTTTTGTATTTGGTTGAAGGTCAATAAGTTATAAGCCACTAGTGATTTTTTTACTACATAGACACATAGAAAACATAATCTGTTATATAATTCTTTACCTAATAAATTATGTTTTCTATGTGGTAAAAAAAAATCCCACGTTCCGAAAATTCAAAACGTAGGATTTTTTATAAAAAAGAAAAAAAGTATCTACTTAGAAATTCGCAGCTAATACTTTATAATCTCCAGCTTTCAATCTTTCAGCAACTGCAGAAAATGCTTCCAAAGTAATTTGTACATCTTCCAAAGTATGTGAAGCAGTTGGAATCAATCGCAATAAAATCATTCCTGGTGGAATAACAGGAGGAACTACGATGGAGCAAAATACATTGTGATTTTCACGCATATCATAAACTAATGCCTGTGCTTCTGGCACGGAACCTTTCATATAAACTGGCGTCACACAACTATTCGTATCTCCCAAATCAAATCCTCTTTCTTTCAAACCTGATTGCAAAGCATTTACGATAGTCCACAATTTATCTTTTTGTGTAGTATCATTTTTAATCATCGCCAATCGTTTTCGAGCACCAACTACGATGGGCATCGCTAATGATTTGGCATAAATTTGCGACCGCATATTATATTTCATGTATCGCATAATGGCAGTATCTCCTGCAAAAAATGCACCTACACTCGCCATAGATTTTGCGAAAGTAGCAAAGTAAACATCAATCTCATCCATCACTCCTTGCTCTTCACAAGCACCTGCACCAGTTTTTCCTAAAACTCCAAATCCATGAGCATCATCCACAAATAATCTAAATTCATATTTTTCTTTTAAAGCAACGATTTCGCGTAATTTTCCTTGATCTCCTCGCATTCCAAATACACCCTCCGAAATTACTAAGATTCCTCCTCCTGTATCTTCTACTATTTTGGTAGCTCGTTGTAATCGTTTTTCTAAACTTTCAATATTGTTGTGTTCAAATGCAAATCGTTTTCCAATATGTAATCGAACTCCATCCATGATGCAAGCATGACTTTCAGCATCATAAACGATTACATCTCTTCGCCCCACCAAACAATCAATCGCAGAAACAATTCCTTGGTAACCAAAATTAACTAAGGCAGTTGCTTCTTTATTCATAAATTCAGCTAGTTCAACTTCTAGCGCTTCATGTTCTGAAGTATTTCCAGTCATCAATCGAGAACCCATTGGATAGGCTAACCCCCAATCGGCAGCAGCATCTCCATCTACTTTTCTAATTTCGGGAAGGTTAGCTAAACCGAGATAATTATTTACACTCCAACAAACGCATTCCTTTCCTTGGAACATCATTCTATTGGCAATCGGCCCTTCTAATTTTGGAGCGATAAAATATCCTTCGCCTCCATTTTCTGCATATTGTCCAAGTGCAGTCGCATTGTTTTTAATCTTAGCAAATAAATCCATATTTATTATTTTTTATGTCTGTTTAAATGAACAAGTTGTTTGATAAATCGGTGTACCGATTGATCCCTAAAAGTACGGAAAGATGTTTTTTGGGAGATACCTTTTTATATGTGAAATGGTGGATTGTATTCAAGAAATGGTGAATTCTCCTTTTTTTATGGTGAAAAAAATGGAGAAAATGCTCAAATTACCTTTCTTTAGGGTTTACAATCTTTGTTTTTAAAATATTTTTGTAAAACAACTTTTATCCAGAGATATGAATGGACGAAAAACTGCAGTTGTAGTTCGACTAATTTTGGAAAAAGAGGATAAACTTCTTTTTTTAAAAAAGACCGTACAAAATGGTGGAGGCTTTTCTCTTGTTGGTGGAAAAGTGGATGATGGCGAATCTGCCCATGATGCCATTGTTCGAGAAAGTCATGAAGAGGCAAATATTGAAATTAAGAGAAAACATTTGCGGTTGCTTCATATTTTTCAGAGACTTTCAGGAAGTGAATTAATTTTATTATTTACAGCCAAAAAATGGAAAGGTGAGCCTGAGTCAAAAGAGTTAAATAAATTTAAAAAAGTGAGTTGGATTGATAAAAAAGATTTGCCAAAAAATGTCTCTCAAGTTACCAAACATTTAGTAGATAAATATTTTTCTCGTCAATTCTTTTCTGAGGAAAATACTCTAAGAGGAATTAATAAATGAAAAAAGGCTTTCAACTTAATTGTTTAAAGCCTTTAAAAAAAAAAAAAAAACTAAATATTAGTTTTCCATTTTTACTTCTTTTTTGCAGCTAGATTTTCCAGCTTTAGATGCGCAACAAGCTTTTTTAGCTGTTTTCGCAGTCTTTGTTGTTTTGACAGCTTTAACTGCTTTCACAGTTTTAACT
>JBGCFD010000042.1:0-9182 GCA_045106765.1 Saprospiraceae bacterium
GTATAATTCGTTTGTTTCGGAAAAGTTATTTTCAGTTCCGAATATTGGAAAGATTGAATCATTGTTAAGTTTGTCGATGGCGAAAAGTACGAATGTGATTCCGCTGTAAGTCGAATTTCTAAATTCGATTAAAAACAAATATCATGTTAATCATAATCTGGAATATTCATACCTAAAATAATATCCCGTTTCACTACTTGCATTTCATTCTGTAAATGTATTGTTACAATTCCTGAACCTCCTCGGTTTCCCAAGTTTTGTATCTTATCTTTTGTCAAAAGAGGATCATCTGTAAAAACAACATTATCAATATAATATTCATTTTTATTAGGCTCTTTGATCGTGAGATGAATATGTTCAGATTCTCTACCATTTGGATAAGCTGCAGGTCGGAAAGTATAAAAAGTATATTTCCCATCTTTTCCAGTCTTCGTCCAACCCCGAAGATAACCATGTCTTTTTCCCCAACCTTTTTCATTTCCATTGGTGGGATAAATTCCTTTTCGATCAGTATGATAAATATAAACGATGACATCGTGAGCGGGAGTTTTTCCATCTTTTTGAAAAACTGTGCCTGATAATTTTAATTGAGGGTGATTATTTTTAAACTCAGGCAAAGTATCAACAGAGGTCAAATTTTTATTTCCATATTCAAATACCGCTTCGCAGCCTTCGCAAGGCCCACCAACAATTTTAGAGGAAGTAGGTATTTCACTTTGAGTCTGAGTTTGGCAAGAACTGAGGCTAAAAATCAAAATAGTTAGGATAATGAATCGTATCATTTGGAACAAATTTTAATTGAAAATCATATTTCGAATCAAAAGAATAATCATTTTTTTCAACAGAAAGTAATTTACAAAAAATGCTCCTCAAAGTATCTAAACTTTGAAGAGCAAATTATTCCGATTTTGGAAATTTACAGATTATAACTACTTAACTGTTATCGTATATTTTGGTGTTGGGTTCAAAGGGCAAAAATATATGTACTCTCCTTTTGGTAAATTCACCACTTTAGAAGTAGATTTTTCACCATCCTTAATTGTTTTTTGAACATAACCAGTTTTGATATGTGCATCTGGATTAGACTTAGGTGCGATTACAAAACCAACTTCATGATCCACTCCATTATTTGATATTTCAAAAACATAATCACCTTGAGCAAGCGTCAAACCTTGGATATTAAAATCTCCTTTCGTTTGTTCTAATTTAATAGTTTGTGCAGAAGAGACATGATCTGTCATTCCTTTTTTTGTCATGCTGTCTTGTGCGAAAGTTGAACTTGCGATAAACATCATCGCTACCATAAACATAAATGCTACTTTATTTTTCATTTTTATTAATATTTAAATTGTGAATTTAATTTTTTTTAATTTTTTTTTCTAAAATTTTATCTAAACTGTTGCTTCTGCTAATTCAGGAGCCAATGGAAAGTCGATGGCAAATCCAGTTAAATTGTGGATATAATTACTGATTACTTTATCACCAATTATGATCACTACATCAATCATATTTGCCTCAGAATAACCTGCAGCAAAAAAAGCATCTTTGGCAGCCTGCGAAGCGTTTCCTTTATTTTCTACAACTGACTTTGTGAATTGTGCCAAAGCATTTAATTTTAAATCAAATGCAGCAGAACCACCTCGAATTTCTAGAATTTGCTCTTCTGAAAAACCATTCATTTTTCCTAGTGCGGTGTGTGCTGATTGACAATATCTGCAACCATTGATTTGACTAGTTACCAAATTGATAATTTCTCTTTCTTTTGCTTTAAGTGTACTCTTTCGATTTTGTAAAGCCAAATAATCTGCAAGGGCAGTATCATTTTTTGCATAGTAAGCATACAAGTTTGGAACGAAACCTAAAGCACCTTTAAGGTTATCAAAAATCGCTTGGTTGTTTTCTGAAACTTCTTCTCTTGTTGGGACATTAAAATTTTGCATTGTTCTTTTTTTTTATGATTAAATAATTTTTATTTATTTGACAATACAAAGATGGGGGAGAAGTGGAGAGGTTTTGTAGGTCGGTTTTCCCAAGGAGTTGGCAATTTTTCCCTTCTTGAAAAAAAGTAGAAATTTTATTAAAAAATATTCCACCAGTAAGTTTAGAAAGTACTCAATGATATTATTTTTTTAGACGCTGACTTATTATGAACTTTTATGTTTCTCTTTATTTTATGCATTTTTTGCTGGGAAAAAATATTTATTGTAAAACGGGGACAAACATAATAAGTCATAAAAGTCATAAAGTAAGTCAGCGTCTAAAAAAATAACAGTTGAAAGTACACCTAACTGAATGTTTAATTCTTCGTCAGCTTTCTATAAGGTTATTTAATTTTTTTTGACAAGAAACTTTAATTTAGTTTATGCTTCTTTAAATTTGGAAGGAGAGCGTCCTTCTTGCTTTTTGAAAAAACGACTAAAAGCTTGAACATCTTCATAGCCAAGTTCGTAAGCAACTTCTTGAATTTGTAAATCAGAATATTTTAGCAATCTTCTTGCTTCCAACATTTTTCGTTCTTGAATAAATTTGAGTGGAGTCTTTTTTCCAATTTTTGAAAATAGATTGGATAAAGTTTTGGGAGACTTATGCAAGAGTTCTGCATATTCAGCTACGGTATGTTTAGTTTTAAAATGCTTTTCCACTAAAAAATTAAACTCTCGAATAATATCGGATTCAAAAGATTTGACATCATCTTGCTTTTGAGATTTGTACAATCGAGTGCAAAGAATTAAGTATCGCTTAAGCATCATTTGCAACATTTCAATTTGCAAATTATCGTTACTTTCCATTTCTAATTGAAACATCTTCCAGACTGTTTCAAATTTTTCCAACTCTTCCTGAGGAATATCAATGATCGGTAATTGTGAAGCACCAAAAAATAAAATCCCTTTGCAACCTACTTCATTGTCATGATCGAGAATGCAATAAAATGGTTTATTAAATCGAACTAAACGAACATCTTCGACCCGACCAATTTTGACTTGATGAAACTCAGTCAAAAAGACAATTTGATTTTTCTCAAAATCATATCTTCTACCATCAACAATTAGATGGTTATTTTCTTTTTCAAACCATAAAATGGATAACCCATTTTCAATAATTTCCTTTAGAATATGGCAATTGTGTTGATCGACTTTGACGAGGTGTAAATATTCGTTGGTGTTTCCAATAAATTTCATGAATGATTTTTTTTTGTAAAAAAACACTTTTTTCTGGAAGTTGTTTCTAAAATTTGAGATTGATTATGTCCGAAAGGATACTATAATTATAGGTTGATTAAAATGAAAATGAGTACTTTTATTTTTTGCAAACATAATACTTTTCTAAAATTAGAATTATGAAATTTAAATTATTGCTATTTTTTTTATTTACCAATAGCATCGTTTTTTCTCAAACAAAAATACCTGATTATGAATTTGAATATACCGATCATTATGGTGCACGAGATAGGTTTGTTATAGAATTTTATTTAAAGAATAATTCTGATGATACACTTTTTATTCATCGTTCCGTTCCTTTAAAATACCAAATGAGGATTAATTCATCCGTTCCTTTTGAACCTGAATTTTACAATATGAAATTTCTTACTGATGTAACTTTTTGTGAAATTCCACCATATTTTGAGGGAAGTAATGGAAAGCCGATTAAGGATGAAACGTATTTTTTAGCGATTCCTCCCCAAGGTCAACATCAAGTAAACTATTATAATAGTGGTACTGATCAAATGATCTGTGATGAAAAAATTGGAGCGGTAAAAGTTAAATTTGAATATGATTTTGATAAACGATATTTGGACAAAGCATTTTTTGCAAAAGAAATTACTGAACCAGGCAAGTTATCAAAAGAGAAGAGTGAATCACTTTATCAATTATTGCAAAAATCTTATCAAGGTAAAATTGAATCAAAGGAAATAACCATTGATTTAAATAATATCCCCGAAGGAATTTCTATGTCTTCAAAAAAAGAACGAGCACTACGTAGGGCAAAAAGAGAATTTGGGATTGAAATAGACGAGGTATTTTATCCAGATTATTTAAAAAAATTTTCTGGGATAAAAATTAACGTGGGAGATGATTTTGAGGAGAGCCAGTTGGAAACAATGCAAGAGAATTTGATGAAATCTTTGGGGCATGCATCTAGTTTTTATTCTATGGTTAAGCAAAATGATCAAGTCAAATGGATAGTTGGTTCAAGTGGAAGAGATCGAATTTATCATTATGACTATCAGGATATTTTAGATTCTTTGAACTTAGCAAAAGCGGATTTTTTGGAGAAAAAGGAAAACTCAGAAATCAAAGATTACGAAATTCACAGCACTTATTGGCACTTGCAAAATGTGGGAGCAACATCTAGTAGATTTATCAGCAAGCATGTTTTTTTAATTTTAAAAAATCCAGCAGGTGAGTTTTTTGCGACTTCACATCGAAATCGTATTTATCCAAGATCTTATCTCAAATTGACTCAAACAGATCACGGATTTGAGTATATCAAAAAATCGTATAGTTCATTTACTGATGATCAAAAATTCACTTATGAAATTTTAAAAAATGGAGATTTGGCTTTGGCAAAAAGCGACGCCGTAGAAAAAGGCAGAATGCAATATCAAGGGTATTTAATCCGAGTAGAATAGAATTTAATTATTTATAAATCAAAATAAATATTGTAATGCTTAAAAATTACATAGCCATAATAGTTGTCTGTTTTGCCAATTTGACTTTTGCTCAAAACGAATCGGACACGCTTAGTTTGGACTGGGAAGATTATGATCCGCCTTCGACTTTGGTAGTTCCTGAGACCATAATTACTAAGGCAAAATATCCATTTATCGATGTACATAGTCATCAATGGCAAATGGATGAAATGGATTTGAACGATTTGATTCGACCGATGGATGAAATGAATATGGGGATCATGAATAATCTGAGTGGTCGAAATGGAGAGAAGTTGAAGAAGATGACGGACAATATCAAAAAGCAATTTCCCAATCGTTTTATTGTTTTTGCGAACATCGAATTGCGAAGTATCAACGAACCTGATTGGGCGGAGGAAACGGTGAAACAATTAGAATATGATTTTAAAAATGGTGCAAAAGGTTTGAAAATTTATAAAAGTCAGGGAATGACAAACAAGGATTCGGAGGGCAATCGGATTCGAATCGACGACCCTAGAATTGACCCTGTTTGGGCAAAATGTGGCGAGTTGGGAATTCCTGTTTTGATTCATTCGGCAGATCCAAAATCTTTTTGGGAACCACATGATAATCAAAATGAAAGATGGCTCGAATTAAAAACGCATCCGCGAAGAAAACGAGATGCGAATAATCCTGCTTCTTGGGAACAAATTATTTCGGAGCAACATAATATATTTAAGAAGCATCCAAAGACAAATTTCATTGCCGCGCATTTTGGTTGGCATCCCAATGACTTGACAAAATTGGGGCAACTCTTAGATGATATGCCAAATATGTATGTCGAAATCGGAGCAATCATTGCCGAACTCGGAAGACAGCCACGAGCAGCTAATCGGTTTTTTGAAAAATACCAAGATCGAGTTTTGTTTGGAAAAGATTCTTGGAAGCCGAAGGAATATCCTACTTATTTTAGAGTGCTAGAAAGTGATGATGAATATTTTCCGTACTATAAAAGGTATCATGCGTTTTGGAAAATGTATGGGTTGGCGTTGCCAGATCATATATTAAGGAAGTTGTATTATAAAAATGCGTTGAAGATTATTCCTGGGTTGGATAAGAGTTTGTTTCCGGAGTAGTTTTTTGGAAAAGATCTTTGGGAAGCCTTTTAGACTGAAAAGTTGGAAAGGCTTTCCGACTACTTAAGTGCATCGAATTCGATGCACTTAAATAATATTTAATCTTCCTTATTTTTTATTCGATTCAATTTATCTTTTTGCATTGGAATAGTGTCTAATAGATTTCGAGCTTCATCAATATTAGTAGTGATTTTTTCTAAATGCCATTGCAAATTTTTCTTTTTTCCTTCACTTAAATATTGGAATTCTTTGATGAGGTAAAGGTAGAAAGGAACGCTAAACCATGTGGTAAAATGAATGGTGATGTCTTTGTGGGCGTAGACTCCACCGTATTTTCCAATCTCTGAAATGATACCTTTAGCATTGGTCTGTTTTATCCATTCGGAGGCAGAAATACTAAAATTGTTTAATCCAGTTTTGATTTTAACGTGGTCGAATTCGACCACGTTAAAATTTTTATTGTTTAATGTTTCCCATAATCCAAGAAATTCAATGGTATTTTTATTTCGAAGATAATTTTTGATAAAATCTGCCGAACGACCTTTCCCACTTTTTGCAATGTCAGATAAACAAAAATAATCTTCTTCTCCATTTTTTAGGATTCTTACTTCTTGCCCGTTGACAAGGATAGTTTTCTTTTTCATGATAAATTGTGATTGGAAATTTGTGAAATATTGATTTCTAAATTTCCTGCTGCATTGCAAATTATCATTTTTCTTTCAGCTTTACGAATATTGTTATTGGTCAATTGAATGGACAAGTAGCAGATAAAAAATGTGAAGATTAAAGTAGATTCATTTCTTCAAAAATTCTATCCAATTGATTTCTTAGTTGATAAAGTAAGTCTTTAGTACTTTTATAGGGAGTATAAAAATGCCCTAAATCACTTACCTTCTTTTGGAAATTTCTAAGACTGATTAAGTTATCAATATCTGCTGTGGCAGTAGTCATTGGAATCTCTTTAAAGTAAGTATATATAAAACGTGGTTTTTGTATTTCTTTAAAATTTTTATAAGCAATATCAAATTCCTCTTCCGTATATTTTCCCACTTTCGTTCCAAATAAACCAATAAAAATATCACTTTTAAAACTGCTTTATTGTATTCATCTTGCAGTCGAGTTTCAGACATGGCATCTAGGAAATCTTCCCAAAGGTTTAATTTTAGATAAATATTTTGGTTTAAAAGACGATCGTTTTGGCGACGGATAAATTTTTCGATTTCATCCCGATCAATTTTTAATTCAAAAGAGGAGGCTAAAAATAATTCAATCACCTGAGATGCTTGTGTTGGAGTTTCAATGACCTCAATTGGTTTTTCCGTCTCTAATTCCTCTTCAATTACTTGAGCAAATATTCCATCTAACAATGCATTTACATTTACATCATCAAAACTAATATCACATTCAATGGTTCGTTTTCCTTTTTCTTTTCGATTTCTTAGATTACTAAATTCATAAAAATTAGGTGTTTCCAAATCTGCACATTGTAAACAAATACATGGAATCCATTTTTTGACTTTTAGTTTCTCACCATAATTGTTATGCATCAAATCAAAGTCCTCCACAATCAATGTCATCAATTCTTTGGCATGAGTTCCTTTGGCTCGAATAACAATTTCTTGACTTCCATAAGTTTCTTGAACAAAGGCATCTGCATTTTGTCGATGAAGAAAAACACCACTTCGCCATGCCTTGTCAGGGTCGATGACATAGCGATTCATTCTGACAATAAATCGACTTAAAATTCCCTTTGGCATAAAATCATATTCAAATCGCAAAGTCAAATTCTTGGAATAATCCCAATCAAAATCTGGGGTTTCCACTTGCAATAATTGCGGCGCCAAGTAGGTAGGAACTACAGTATCTTTTAATCGAAAACATAATTGAAATTTTTCCATCAAAGCGAGGAGTTGTGGTTGCTTATATCTGTAGCGTGGATCACTCCAAATATCTCCTAATTCAGCAAAAGTAAATTTTCCAAAATTCGATTTTACCTTTTCATCATCCAACACTTTATAGACTGCATCCGTCGCCCAAGTATTATTTAATACAAACAAATTACGCAAGATCAAATCTTCTTTAAAATGTAAAAATGCGCCTAAGTCATGTAAAAAACTACTCAAAAACAAAGCTCGTTCTTCTTCCGAAATTTGATGCTTAGAACAAATCTTAAAATATTGTTCTATCGAAATATGGTCTTGGCTACTTGCTAAATCTTCTAATTCTTTTCGAATCTCGACCCATTGTTTTGGAAGCATTTCGCCTACATGGGGAAGTTGTTGAACTTGATATTCGATAGCTTGTTTGACTTCAGCTAAACCTCTACAAGTCAATAGATTAGTAGCTTTGCTACCTAAAATATTATCAAATCGCCCTTGCATACTTTTTAAGTCCAAGGTTTTACTTCGATCACTTTTTTCATTTTGAACAATCAAGACTGGACTATTCTCACTTAATAATTCAACCACTTGCAACCAATACTTAAAGGAAGTATCGTTGACTGTTTTATCATCCTTACGGGTATCATCGAGTAGGATATACATCGACCTTTTGGTTAGAAAAAATTGATGAGTTGCATGATAGATTTCTTGTCCTCCAAAATCCCAGATGTTGATTCGGAAGTTATTCTCATCTGCCATTTTAAAATCATAATGTAAAATATCGATTCCTTTGGTGGACTCATTTTCTGCAGGAAGAGAATTATTTTCGTTATCTAGTTTTCGGGCGAGGCTAGTTTTACCTGCTCCTCCTTCGCCTATGATTAGTAGTTTACATTCGTAGAGTGGGACTTCGCCTTTTTCTAATTCTTTAAAATAATTGATAATCGCTTCGTTCCCTTGTTTGACTATTTCTAAAGGGGGCGTTGTGATGGGATTATTATATAAATTTATTTTTCTAGAAATATCATATTGTTTTAAACTGACAGGGATTCCTTTTTTTATTAAATAAAGCAGAGCAGTTATATCTTCTATTTTATTGTCGCTGAGGTATAAAGTGTTTAAATTTTGAAGATTTTTTAACACCTCAATATTAGAAATGTTATTGTAGCTGAGGTCTAAAGTGTTTAAATTTTGAAGATTTTTTAACACCTCAATATTATCTATTTTCCATGGTTGAGCATTATCGCCATTAATTTTTAATAGGTGTAACTTATTTAATCGAATCAATTCTTCGGATAATTTCCCAGAAAGAATATTACTTGGTCCAGAATTTAAAGAGTCGATCCATTTCCTTTGCTTATAATCATAATAACGATTACAAAGACTTAATTCCTCTAGCCAAACTAACTCAAATAATTCTTTTGGCAATTCTGTCAATCCACAATATCCCAGATCCAACTTCCCAGTTCGTTCTATTTTTTCTTTTTCGATTAATTCTAGCGCAAGTTCTGACATTGGTTTATCTATTTTAAGGAG
>JBGCFD010000043.1:0-17726 GCA_045106765.1 Saprospiraceae bacterium
CTGACCTACGCAAAAAGCATTGTGGTTATTGGACTTTAGCTTTTTTTCGTCCCAACCCAAAGGGGTTGAAACTCAAAAAGAGCTTCGCCAATAACCACAAGCCTTTCCGCTCGGTTTCAGCAGACATTTTAAAACAACTTCTATACTATAAATTTAACATTAAAATAAATCCGTAAATAGTTTATATAGAATGAAGCAAGCAAAAACATTAGGAGAACTTAAAGCAACTAAATACCAACCTAAATCAATCAAGGAAGAATTGAGAGCTAACTTGATTAAAAAATTACAAAAGAAAGATACCATTTTTGAAGGTATTCTTGGATTTGAGGATACTGTTTTACCAGATTTGGAAAGAGCGATTTTATCCAAGCATAATATTTTATTATTAGGATTGAGAGGTCAGGCAAAAACTCGATTGGCTCGGTTGATGGTAAAGTTGCTTGATGAATATGTACCGGTCGTGGCAGGAAGTGAATTAAATGATGATCCGATGGCACCGATTTCAAGGTTCGCTTTTAGTCTTATTGCAGAAAAAGGAGATGATACTCCAATCGAATGGCTACATAGAGAAGATCGATATGTCGAAAAATTAGCGACACCAGATGTAAGTATCGCAGATTTGGTTGGGGATGTTGATCCGATTAAAGCAGCAACTTTGAAGTTACCTTATTCTGATGAACGGGTGATTCATTTCGGATTGATTCCACGATCTCATCGATGTATTTTTGTGATCAATGAGTTGCCAGATTTGCAAGCGAGAATTCAAGTTTCCTTGTTCAATATTTTGCAAGAAGGGGATATGCAAATTCGAGGGTTCAAACTAAGATTGCCTTTGGAAGTACAATTTGTTTTTACAGCCAATCCAGAAGATTATACGAATCGTGGAAGTATTATCACTCCGTTGAAAGATAGAATTGAAAGTCAAATTTTGACACATTATCCTAAGACGATGGATATTGCTCGAACGATTACCAGCCAGGAAGCCAACTTAGCAAAAGAGCAAGAACAAAAAATCGAGGTGCCTGAGATGATGAGAATATTGATGGAGCGAATTTCATTTCAAGCTCGGGAAAGTGAGTACATTGATGAGAAGAGTGGAGTCTCTGCACGACTAAGTATTTCTGGTTACGAAAATTTAGTGAGTACTGCCGAACGAAGAATGTTGATTAATAATGATAAAAAAACTAGGGTTCGGATTACTGATTTTTGGGGAGTTGTTCCAGCAATAACTGGAAAGGTGGAATTGGTTTATGAAGGAGAGCAAGAAGGTCCATATAATGTAGCGATGAAATTAATGTCTGCTGCTATCAAAGATGAATTCATGGTGACTTTTCCTAATCCAGAGAAATTGAAAAAGGGGCAAATGTCTGATCCTTATGGAACTATTCGAGCGTGGTTCTCCGGAGGAAATGAAGTAGATTTTTTAAATGATATGGGAGAAAAAGAATTTAAGAAAGAAATAGAAAAAGTAGCTGGTTTGAAAAAATTTGTAGAGCAATTCGGGGTGCCAAAAGAGGAACTTCATACGTATATGGAATTGGTTTTACATGGTTTAGCTTCTTTTAATATTTTGAGTAAAGATTATTTGGAATCGAGAATGTCTTTTGCTGATCCATTAGCAAATATGTTTGATGGTGATGATGACGACGATGATCCGTTTGGTAATTTTAACTAGTCTTTTAAAATATTTCGTTGAGAATAGGAAATGGTCTATCTCCTAATTGAAATATATTAACCACTACAGTATTTATTTCGTCACATAAGCAAATAGAACACATAGTGTTTTACTTCTGTGTTATATTTGTTTATATGACGAAATGATATATTGATTATCAATTTCTATTTTGTAATTGAATTGTTATAAAATCAAATTTTTAATTCATTTTTTCTCAGCGACTACAATATACCTACCTGTTTTCTAAAATAGCAGCAGCAGCCTTTTTCCTTCTTGACCATCCAAATACCAATAATCCAAAAATAATAATTGCCCCTCCAACTAACTGAATTGGAGTAACTATTTCCCCAAAAGGAAAAGCAGTCAAGACAGTAAATAAAGGAATCAAGTTCATATATAAAGAAGATTTTGTAGCGCCTAAAACAACGACACCTTTATAGAAAAAAGCATATGCAACACCTGTTCCTAAAATTCCCATAAATAAAATGCTTCCCCAAAAATCAAATTCTGTTGGAATTTCTTTCGAGACTAATTCTGGAAAAGAACTTAAGATAAACAGTATCAAAGCAATTAAAGAAGCAAATGAAGTTGTTACTATGGAATCCACATGCGATAAATTCTTTTCAATAATTACTTGAGAAATAGAGAAAACAATCGCCATCATCAAAATATAAAAATCCCCCGCTGCAATTTTTAAGTCAAGTAACTGAGCCCAATCACCTTTGACCAAGATGATCGCCACACCAAAAAAACTAATCAAAATAGCCAACCATTGAAGTTTAATTAATTTTTTTCCCATCCAAAAAAAAGCTAGCATAGCAGTAATAATCGTACTTGTCGCAATGATCAAGGAACTATTGATCGCACTCGTCGTCGTAAGTCCTTTATTGAAAAAATAAATAGTGAGAAAAAAGCCAAAGAAGCCTGTCAAAAAAATATTCCACCAATCTTTCTTAGAAAATTTTGTAGGAAGTTTGAGTGATTTATATTGTATCCACATAATTGGAAAAAGTATGATTACCCCAAAGAAAAATCGACCTGCTGCAACAGCCATAGGGGAGTAGTACTCCAAGGCAATTTTAGCCATATGGAAATTGATTGCCCAAAATAGCATTGTAGAGATTACAAGAAGTATGATTATTTTTTTACTCATTTATTGCGATATTTGGATTTAGAGCATGTTTAAAATTTTAAACATGAACTAAGTTAAAAAAGAACTAAACCTACAAAATCCTTTGTTGTTTCTTCTGGAAAATATGAAATGAAATTTTAAAAAAATCGGTAGACAACTAGTAAATTATTTTTTATGAAAAATATTATTTTATTTTTAGTCATAGCATTTTCGATATCATGTAATTCAAATTCGAGTTCATCCCAAAATCAATACCCCGCAGAGGAGGCTTCCGAAAATTCTATAGATCAACCAATTGAAAAAGTAACTCCTCCAAAAACAAATAATATTTTTGAAGGCATGTATTCTTATATGGCTGATGCTAACATGTTTATTTCCTGTGATCAAAAAATCAAAATGCCAGTTGAAATGAAAGGGGAATATTTGAATTTGGAAAAACAATATTTACGAACGGTAGATGGAGGAACTGAAGTCTATGTTAAGTTAAAAGGTGCTATAAAAAAAATACCCGCAATGGAAGGTGATAAAAAAATAAATGCCTTAGTTCTTGAAGAAGTTCTTGAATTGACCAAAGATAGAAAGTGCCCTTAAAATAAAGAGACTATTGATTCAAAAATCAATAGCCTCTCATCATTTTTATGATTTGCTTTTCAGCTGATCAATTTATTACATCATTCCAGGCATTCCTCCACCAGGCATTCCGTGAGAATGTCCTCCAGCGTCGGCAGCTTCTGGTTTGTCATTAATTACACATTCCGTCGTCAATACCATTCCTGCGATAGAAGCAGCATTTTCCAAAGCGATACGAGTTACTTTAGTTGGATCAATTACCCCTGCTTTTTTCAAATCTTCGTAACGATCCATTCTAGCATTATATCCGTAAGCAGCTTTTTTCTTTCGTACTTCCATCAACACTACTGAACCTTCTACACCTGCATTTTCAGCGATAGTTCGAAGAGGAGCTTCTAATGCTTTTCTTACGATTGTGATTCCGATATTTTCATCTTCGTTCGCACCTTCTAATTTGTCCAAAGAAGAAATAGCTCGAATCAAAGCAACACCACCACCAGGAACAATTCCTTCTTCGATTGCAGCACGAGTCGCATGCAATGCATCGTCTACTCGGTCTTTCTTTTCTTTCATTTCGATCTCCGTTGGAGCACCAATGTAAAGAACAGCCACACCACCTGATAACTTAGCTAATCGCTCTTGCAATTTTTCTTTATCGTAATCAGAAGTAGTTGTTTCGATTTGTTGTTTGATTTGGTTGATTCTAGCTTGGATTGCTTTTTTCTTGCCATTACCATTTACAACAGTTGTGTTGTCTTTGTCAACAGTAATTTTTTCACAAGTTCCCAAGTGAGATAATTCAACTTGATCTAACTTGTATCCTTGCTCTTCAGAGATCACAGTTCCTCCAGTCAAAATCGCAATATCTTCCAACATCGCTTTTCTTCTGTCTCCAAAACCTGGAGCTTTAACTGCAACTACTTTCAAGTTTCCTCTCAATCTATTTACTACTAAAACTCCCAATGCTTGAGAGTCAATATCTTCCGCAATAATCAAAAGAGGACGACCAGCACCTACTGCTTTTTCCAAAATAGGCACAATGTCTTGCATGTTAGAAATCTTCTTATCGTGAATCAAAATTAACGGTTGCTCATACTCAGCTACCATCGTTTCTGCATTCGTCACAAAGTATGGAGACAAGTAACCTCGGTCAAATTGCATACCCATCACTTCCTCTACATAAGTTTCAATTCCTCTTGCTTCCTCCACAGTAATTACACCGTCTTTTCCAACTTTGTTCATTGCTTCTGCAATCAACTCACCAATTGCAAGATCATTGTTAGCAGAGATAGAAGCTACTTGAGTAATTTTCTTAAGATCGTTTCCGATTACTTCAGTTTGTTTTTTCAAGTTAGCGATAATTGCTTTAGAAGCTTTATCTATTCCTCTTTTCAAATCCATTGGATTAGCACCTGCAGTAACATTTTTCATTCCTGCATTTACGATAGCTTGAGCCAAAACAGTTGCAGTAGTCGTTCCGTCACCTGCTAAATCTGCAGTTCGAGAAGCTACTTCTTTTACCATTTGTGCACCCATATTTTCTACAGCATCTTCCAATTCGATTTCTTTGGCAACTGTCACACCATCCTTAGTGATGTTCGGTGCACCGAAACTTTTTTGGATAACTACATTTCTTCCTTTTGGTCCGAGAGTTACTTTTACAGCATTGGCTAAAGCGTCAATTCCGTTTTTTAGTTTTTCTCTAGCATCAGAGTTAAAGCTAATTTGCTTAGACATATCTAATTTCTTTTTTTGATTTTAATTAAAAATAAATGATCGAAACAATTTTTTTGAAAATAGACAATCTCTATTTCCATCCAACTGTTTTTTATAAAATGACTAAAATGTCATCTTCTCTCATGATCAAATAATCTTTTCCTTCGTGGTTGATTTCTTGACCTGAATATTTTCCATAAAGGACAACATCACCTTTTTTTACAGTCATTTTGTTGCCATCTTTTCCTGGGCCTACAGAAATAACTTTTCCACGTTGTGGTTTTTCTTTTGCGGTGTCAGGAACGATAATTCCTCCTTTGGTAACTTCTTCAGCAGGAGCCGGCTGGACAACTACTCTGTCGTTAATTGGTTTCATACTACAGTAATATGTTTAGTTTAGAAAAATTGTTTAATGATATGAAACAATTGAGTTTCATGGTCATGTGTACCCTTTATCAGATAGTGTACCATTTGGATTTTACTGCCAAAATTGCTGATTTGAAAAGCCAAAATTTCGGTTTTGATTTTTCAAAAAAAACTTCCTGACGAAAAGGCACGCAAAGGTAATTTTTTTTGGGAAAAAAGAGGGATGGAAAAGGGTTTTGAATTTTCTAATTTAGATCTTTTTAAATCCCCACTTCCCTACTTTTTTTGCTTGATCAAAAAAAGTAGCAAAAAAAATCAAGGCTGTATTCTTTTTTTTACGGAAAATTGAAACGGCCCTTAAAGATTGACTAAATTTTATTCATCTTGATCTTGAAAAATAAAATGAAAGAGAAAAACAGACTATGAAGAATTTCGAAAAATTCTTTTTTAATTATTAGATGATTTAAAAAGTAAACCTGGTCTAACACTAGCGACAATATTTAGAATTTTACAAGTTTGGGATGAACGATAGTTGCCAGATTTCATTCACCAAATTTACAAGTATATCAATAAATTTATTAATTGTGAATTTAGTAGTTTCTTTTATTTTACAAATGTATTGTCGTATTTTCCGGGCAAAATTTATTGCATTAACTCATAGCCAAGCATATAAAATAAACATCAATTAAAATTTTAAAAAACATCAATATGAAAAATATATTTTGCCTTTTTATTCTAATTATTTTTTCTCCAACCATTTTTGCTCAATTGCCTTTTTTGGAGAAAATGGAAGGCGTAAAATCTATCCAAACAACATTAGCTACTGGGAAAAAAGAAACACCAAAATCTACTCCTGAAGGCATCAATCATTATGACCAAAAAGGAAGACTTCATAAATCGGTAGATAAACATGGAAGCGTACGAACGTATACTTATGAAGGTGAAAATGTCATCGAATGGGTACAAACCAAATGGGATGATTGCATCACCGCTTACGAATATCATATTTCTGAAAATGAAAATACCATCATCGTAAAACAAAAAATGCACGTAGGCAATCATAAACCTGAAAATCCTTGCGAACGGATGATGTCAGAATCTCCTCCGTATATGGGAGCAGATGCTTCTGAATTATTTAAAGATGTAAAAAGAAAGCGAAAGTTTGAAGGTGATTATTTTTTTGTGACGGTGATTGAGTATGCTGATATAAAGACTAAGAAAGAGTTCAAAAAATACAACTACTTTAAAACGAGAGGAGCAAACATGTATCAATTGAGGAATATTATTGTGTATACAAAAAATACGGACGGGACTTATTTTTCAGCTTGGTATGGTGTCGATAGTTATGGGCAAAAATTGATTGTACCATATCAACAAAAAGTAAATGATGAAAACGGATTTCAATTAGGTTGGATTGGTGAGAAAGAATTATTTTCAGAGGAAAAACATAAAAAAGCGAAAAAATATCAATACGAAAAAGATGAAAATAAGAATTGGATAAAACAAAGCGAGATAGAGAAATCTTCCGATAAGATTATGGAAAGAGCAAGAGTAATTAAATATTATGGCTCTTAAATACCTCTAGCGAAACTGCCAGCGTTTGATGTTCGATATTTAAAATTGTCAATAAAAAAAACGGATGTATTATTACGACACATCCGTTTTTTATAGAATTGGCTTTTGCCTATTTTTTCAAATTATTTACTTTCTTCTCTTCTTAGTTTCCTTCAGGAGATACCGAATCTGAATAGAGCCAGCAATATCAACTTCAGGAAAATCAAACTCCCGTTCCGTCTTCTGATCATCTGGTGACAAAGTAGGATTATTAGTAGTTACATTACTAAACTCTCCCAACAAAATCCTCGGGATAACTTTTAAATCTAAAGAAACTCTTTTTGATAATTTGAAAGTGGCAGATGGAACCACTCCCACACTAAATGAAAAAATAGTTGCCTTAATCGGAAAATCGCGTGATGAGTTAACTTCTCTACTGTAAGAATAAAAGGTAGGTTCAAAAAATCCTGATAGTCCAAATCGAAAATTATTCTTTTTATATCCAAACATTTTACCGTACTCATATCTCAAAGAAAGGATAAAACTTTTCTGTTCGTATCCAATAAAAATATAATAATTCTTATCTAAAGTATCTGTAATTACATAGTTATCATTATAAGATGATTTAGATCTCGAGAATCTGCTCAAAGAGATCTCATGAAAGGAGGAATGATCTTTACTTACTCGAATACTCATTCCAATGTTGAAATTTTGTGTCGGGAATTTATTAATGTTTTCTTTCTTTACTGTTTGAGTGGAAGTATCAATTACAAAATTCCCTGAATTTGAACTAAGAAAAGTCAAGGCTAATTTTCTTTGATCTTGTTCAAAAGTATTAATAAAGGAATATGGTTTTAATGCAGGATAATAGTTTATTGAACTTGACGTGTAGATAGATTTCTCCGTTTTCTTTTGAGCATATCCATTTTGAAATAGAATAACTCCTAAACAAATTAGAATGATTTGAATTTTCATTAGTTTATATTTTGTTCCGATTTAATCTAAAGAATTCCCCGATGCTTGTATCGGGTGCAACAGCAGCAATGATATCTTATAAGTAAAAAATCCCTCCACGACCAATTTTTTTTCACCATATAGGCACATAGAAGACATAGGTTAAATTCTATGTTTTCTATGTGGTGAAATTCTATATTGATATCTATGAAATTGTTTTTTTGATTCAATTGATACATTGTGTATCTAGTCTATATATAATGACGATTTTTTTGAACTATATGGTTGTGAACTATTACTTATCATTCTTGAGTTTCTTTTATCGTTTCCATAACAGATACTGGAAAGTAATTAGTCGTATTTCCTTCAATTAATTTTTTCAAATTACCCATGTTTTCATCTTCTTGATCCTGCATGGAACTTTTCATAAAAGAAACCATAGAACGCATAAGCATTCCAATGCCTTTGGTAACTGTTGAAGATGTGATATGAGTTTTTCCATTTTTTTCTGTAAAATCGACTTGATAATCCATAGCCATCACTCCTTCCATGACAAAGTCCATATTAATATGTTCGTTAGGACGGATAGTTTTAATTGTTTCAAGAATAACAGACTCTTGTCCATTCTCGTCAAAAGTGTATTGGGTGACTGCTCCAACTTTACCTTTTTCACCACTTACATGTTTTACGTCTTTAATTCCTTTTAGCCATTGAGAGATTTTACTTTCATCATTCATGACAGCCCAAGCTTCTTTAATTGGTTTGTCTACAATAATTTCACTAGAGTAAGAAAGAGAAGGAGTAAGGATTCCTTTTCCAATAAATAACAATGCTAATACGGCAATAATTCCAAGAAAATATTTAAGATATTTCATAATAAGGAGGTTTAGTTTAAGAGTATACTCTAAGAAATTAATATCAAACTAAAGGTACAAATAAAATTCAATTTTAAAACATTTTGTTTTATTTGTGTATTGTCAATAGACTTTATTCGATGGATGTTGAACGTTAGACGTTTTACGACCCACCATACAATTTCATTTAGAATAAACTCTCATATTTAAAACCTCAAAAAAAAACGGATGCATCATTACGACACATCCGTTTTTTTATAGAATGGAAAATTTAACTATCCTGCTGATTCCAAACCAGAAGAAACTGGTCCACCACCACCTGCAACAATTGCAGCAATGATACAAAGCACGAATAACGCGATAGCTAAGCCCCAAGTTAATTTCTCAACAAAATCGGTAGATTTAGCTGCTCCAAAGATTTGGTTAGAAGCGTTTCCACCAAATGTTGCATCAACTCCACCTCCTTTCGGATTTTGGATTAATACTACTCCCATAAGCATTACACAAACAAGAGCGGTTAATACGGTAATTCCTGATAACATATTGAATTATTTTTTAAGTTTCGCAATTTTTTTCGCAAAGAAACTGCTTTTTTTAGGAAAAATCAAACTTAATCGTTTATACATCTGAATTGCTTTTTTGTGGCTGCCTTGTTTGGCCAGTAATTTTGCCAAAGTTTCTGATACGATGTCATCACTTTGCTGAACACTTTTATTGGCTTCGGCCACTACTTTAGCTTTTTTCTTTTTAGATTCTTTTTTCTCTTTCTTTTCCTTCTTAGCCTTTTTCTTCAACTTTACTTTGGACATGAGTTTCTTCTTTTTCTTTTTAGATTTTTTCTTTTTGATGAATATCAATTCCACTTCTTCCTCGACTGCTTCATCAATAGCATTTGCCAATTCCTTTTCTTCTTCCACTTCTTCGATAAATCCTTCAGGAGGTTGGAATTGATCGAGGTAACTTTTAAAAGAAGTTTTAGGAGTAGGGGTAGATGCTTCTAAAGGTTGTACGGAATCTTCGCTTTTTGTTTCCTCTTTTGAATCTAAATATCCTAAATTTTCATCCACTAATTCATCCTCTTCAGCTTGATTGGCCTTTTCCATTAGGGCATCTATTTCTTTATCCGTTTTGTTGGTTATTTCAAAAAGGACTTCTTTGCCCAATCTGGTAGATTCTTTGATTGGAGTCAAATCTTTAAAGTCATTTTCTGCAGGAGATGGTGGAGACTCTAGTTCATCCTCTGGGGTGATTTTATTTTCAGAAGTCAGAGAAATAATTTTTCCTTTCTTTTTTTGACCTTTTTCTTTTCCTAAAAGTTGGTCAATGACCGATTTACTTTTTTTAGGTTTTTCCATGTAAGAAATCATGTCAGACTCATCTGAAATATTATCTGCAATTTCTTCTGCCGTTGAATCTTCTGGTAGGGAAGAGGTGGGGATTTCCGAATCAGGTAATTCTGTCAATTCTAATGTCTCATCAACTTCCTCGTCATCTATGTTATCATTGGGCATCTCGTTGATTGCTTCTTGTGGAATACTTGATTCAGTTAAAGATGTACTAGATGCTAATTCTACTTTAGGAGTGAGTAATTCTAAAGTATTTTCTTGAGGTAGTATTGTTTCTTCTTGAGCTAAAATAGCCAGCTCATTTTCTTCACTATTAATAGTGATATCTTTTAATTCTAAAAAATCCTCATTTAAAACGAAGTTTTCAGAATCTTCTGTGTTTTCCTTTTGATGAATTAATTGGTATAATAAACTTCGGTCGACATGGTAAGTAGCTGCAAGTGCTAAGTCTGTTTGATACTCTTCAGAGTTTTCAATTTGACTTTTGGATAGCAATAAAAATCTTAAGTTTTGACAGTACGGATATTGCACTACCAAGCTCTTTAATTCTTGATAAGACACTTGATATAAATGTCCTGGATTTTTTAAATAATAGGAGAAATTTTCCGCTGTCATTGAATTTTTTTTTCTAATAATCTGCTAATCAAATGCGCTTCAATGTATGGTTGTTTAAACTCAAAGATAAATAAAAAGTTGCTAAGAAATGGGATGTTAATCTAATATATGTGTTTAGGCTTATGTGTTTTTTCATGAAAGAAAATGGACATATCATATGCTCTGAATATATAATTCTACCAATCATTAAACGCCTTATTAAATATTTTCTCAATCATCTCCTCCTGAATCGCATCAATCAACTCATCTTGCACATCAATCAAATTGACATTACTTCCAAAATCAGAAAATGATCTAAAATTTTCTTTCCAATTTTTTTTCTCATCCTGATGATAAATATACTCCACAGCAAGCGTAATCGTCAAGCGGTTAAATGCAGTCGTCTCACCTGCTTGAGGTGCCTCCGAACTCACATAATAATCAGTAACTACACCCTTGAATTCAATATCAGGATCTGTTTCCGTTTGATTTAAATTGGATTCTGCTCGGATTTTATCTTTCAACGCTTCCGATAAAGTTTGACCTAAAGTCGGAATAGCATTGCTTGATCTGACATCAAATCTTTCCACAAAGTAAGAATCTACTTCGGCAGGAATACTTGTTCCTTTAAACGAGTAAAAGAAGCAACTGGAAAATGAAATCGAGATTCCAATTAAGAATAAGGTTGAATATTTATAATTCATAATTTTTATTTTTCACAGACTTAGCTTTACGAACTCTTGCTCTGCTGAAAGCTTTCCCACGGAGGTTCAAAGCTAAGTTTTTTAAAATTATCAAAATCTTTATTTTTTTAACGAAATAACAAAACCTCTCGTTGTTAAAGATTAAGTTAAAATACGGCAAAAAAAAACTGATAGCATGTTAAATACTATCAGTTTCTTTTTTGAAAAGTTAAAATGTTCAATTAAGCATGCAAAGTTGCTTGTCGAGCCAAAAGAACTTCTTCTGTCTCTACTCGATCAGGATCAGGAACGCAACAATCCACCGGACAAACTGCCGCACATTGAGGTTCTTCATGGAAACCCATACATTCTGTACATTTGTCAGGTGTGATGAAATAGAAATCTTCCTCGACAGGAGCGTTAGATTCATCAGCTTCAACTTCCTTTCCATCTTCGAGCGTATATTTTTCAGTTATATTAGTTCCTTCTGAAATAGTCCACTCTACGCCTCCTTCATAAATTGCATTATTTGGACACTCAGGTTCGCAAGCGCCACAATTAATACATTCATCAGTAATTATAATTGCCATTATTTATTTTATTATTGTAAAAAATTAGGATTGACTTTTTGAAAAAATCAATCGTCTATTAAAACGGCAAAAATATCAGAAAGTTTAATCAAATACAAATCGAATTAATGAATAAAAAATTTTCCATTTCAACTCCATCAGATTTCAACTTTAAAGAATGTTTGAGATTTTTGCAAAGATCAGATTCAGAATGTTTGTTTCATGCTGAAAATGAGATGGTTCAATTTGCTTTAGAAGTAAAAAATGAAATTTTTTTAATTCAAGTTTTTTGGAAAAAAGAGAGATTGCAAATCGAAATTTTAAAAGGAGAGTTAACTGCTTTTTCTAAAAAAGTTATTGCTAATTATATTTTAGAGTGGTTTGATGTAAAACGTGATTTGACTGCGTTTAATAAAATTTGTAAAAAAGATAAACTACTAAAAAACATTTGTCAACAAAATCAAGGATTTCGATTAATTGGGGTTCCAAGTTTTTTGGAAGCAATCAGTTGGGCGATCATTGGACAACAAATTAATCTCACTTTTGCCTATTCTTTGAAAAGAAGATTGGTGGAAAATTTCGGTCAAAAAATAGAATTCGAAGGAAAAGACTTTTTTCTATTTCCAACTGCAAAAGTGATAGCACAACTTACCGAAAATGATCTTCGCCCACATCAATTTAGTCGAAGTAAAATAAAATATTTAACAGGCGTTGCCAAAGCAATTGATGCTGGAGAGATTTCTAAAGAAATACTTTTAGCACTTTCGTATGAAGAAGCGAAAGTCAAATTAATTGAACATAAAGGTGTTGGAAATTGGACAGCAGATTATGTTTTGATGAAATGTTTGCGATACCCCGATGCTTTTCCCATTTCGGATGTTGGTATTCATAATGCGATAAAAAAAGAACTGAATTTGGAGCAAAAGCCTTCGATTGAAAGTATAGAAACGATGGCAGAAAATTGGGAAGGTTGGAAGTCATATGCTACTTTTTATTTGTGGCATTCTTTGTTAGTTGAGTAAATTTTGATGTGAATAATTTAAAAAGGAACATTTCTCTATTTTACTCATAGAGTTGAGTGTTTTATCTTTTATATTTTTTTCATATCTAACGGCAATATTTTTATTTCAAGAAATTAAGAAATTCACTTGTTTTTCCTACTTTTGTCGTTCACAAAAAAAATCACATCAATGTCTAGAGTATTAGCTTTAAGAGATGCCATTCGAGAAGGAATGACAGAAGAAATGAGAAGAGATGATAGTGTCTTTCTCATGGGAGAAGAAGTGGCAGAATATAATGGAGCATACAAAGTAAGTAAGGGTATGCTTGACGAATTTGGAGCAAGAAGAGTAGTAGATACACCAATTGCAGAACTAGGTTTTGCAGGAATTGGAGTAGGTGCTGCTATGAATGGATTGCGTCCAATTGTTGAATTTATGACTTGGAATTTTGCAGTTTTAGCATTTGACCAAATCGTAAACAATGCTGCCAAAACACTTTCTCAATCAGCAGGAGAATTTAACTGTCCGATTGTATTTCGTGGACCATCTGGAGCTGCTGGCCAATTGGCGCAGCAACACTCTCAAACATTTGAGGCTTGGTTGGCGAATTGCCCAGGATTAAAAGTTATTTCATGTATTGATCCAGCTGATGCAAAAGGATTGATCAAATCTGCCATTAGAGATAATGACCCGATTTGTATGATGGAGTCAGAACAATTTTATGCTTTGGAAGGTGAAGTGCCAGAAGGAGAATATTTGACTCCAATCGGTAAAGCTGCTGTTCGAAGAGAAGGAACAGATGTTACGATTGTTTCTTTTAATAAAATGATGTTGGTAGCAAATGCTGCAGCGGATCAATTAGCGAAAGAAGGTATTTCAGCTGAGGTAATTGACTTGCGAACTATTCGACCTTTGGATCACGAAACGATTGTAAATTCTGTCAAAAAGACTAATCGAATTGTTGTAGTTGATGAGTCTTGGCCATATGCTGGGATTAGTTCAGAAATCACTTATCAGATTCAAAAACATGCTTTTGACTACTTGGATGCACCAGTAGTGAGAGTAAATGCTCCTGATGTTTCTTTACCGTATGCAGCAGCCTATGTGGAAGCATATATGCCAAATCCTAAAAAGGTAATTGATGCAGTAAAATCTGTGATGTATAGATAATATTTAGCGAAAACGCTTTAAATACAATACTTTAGGCCTGTTTCATATGTTAGTGAAACAGGCTTAATTGTTTGATTATCAAGGCCTTGTGAAATATGTTTTATTCGTATTTGAATAAAAAAAAGGTTTTGAAAAAATGTTAAATATTTTGTTTTTGAAAATCAACTTTATAATTTAGTCCCGACATACTAAAAGAGAACCCAAAAACTTCCCATCTCCGTTGACACTCAATAATAAAATTTATTCACCTTAAATTGGGAGTCAATTCTCTAATTTTTACTAACCCAGTAGTTTGACTAACTACTTCTTATTTCCAAAAACGATTATGTTACTTGACGATCAATTACCGATTTATCGACACTATTCACCTGCCAAAAAGGTGGATTGGTTATTTAGCCTTACGGGCTTTTTCTTTATGTTTTTTTCACTTACCTGCATTTTTTTATTTCCAGAAAAAACAGTTGAATTATTTTTAAATGGGAATTTAATTATCACTCCATTCTATTTTGTTTGGCTAGGAATAGCCTTGATCTTTTTTGCTTTCGGAGGAGTATATGCTTTTATCAATCGAGGACTCAAAATTAAGACTGATTACAAGATGGGCATCTTGCATTTGGTGTTTTCTGTGTTATCTGTAATTGTATTGTTATGGAAATTATCAGATGAAAGTTTGTTGTTTCAATTTTCGATTTATGATATGTTTAATTCTATTATTTCTTTGATGACGCTTTTGATTTTAGCGCAAATGATATTTTTTGTAAATGCATTTTTAGGGATGATTCGGAGGTATGATTAATTTTATTTGATCCAAAATTTAAGAAAGAGAATTGAAAAGTGTTCAATGAGTATTGGTCTATGAGAAATAGTGCGGGCTGGGCACGGCGAAAAATGAGGGTGCGGGAGCTTGCTTTGTGTTGAGCTATTTTTTCGTCTAGAATTTTTTGGTTCTTTTTTTTCAATGAAAAAAAGAACATGCAGATAAGCAATAGAACATTGCCTATTGAATACTTTTCATTGCCCTTTTTTATAATTAATTACCTTAATTCCATCCTCAATTTTCACCTCATGAATTTTACATTCCAACCCCGTCAATTCAAAATATTGTGTTTTAATACTCTCAAGTGTTTCTGATTTGTTTTCATTGGAAACTAAGTTAATGGTAGCTCCACCAAAACCTCCTCCCATCAATCTTGCTCCCAAAACTCCTGCTTCTTTTTTTGCCAAATCAACCAAAATATCTAATTCAGGCAAACTCACTTCATATTCCTTACTCAATCCATGATGACCTTGTAACAATATATTTCCAACTTTTTTTAAATCGTTTTTTTCTAATAAATTAATTACCTCATGAACTCTGTCATTCTCTTTGAGAACATAGTTAACTCTTTGAAAGTCAATAGATTGTATCTCGTTTTTATATTTTTCTAGAAGTGTAGAATCAATATCTCGAAGTGATTTTATTTTTGGGAAATTCTTTGAAATTAGCTCAACTACTTTTTCACAAGACGCTCTTCTGATATTATATTCTGAATCAGCAGAAGCTAATTGGTGTTCGATATTTGAATTAATTAAAACTAAAGTATGATGCTCTAATTGAAATGGAATGTATTTTATTTTTAAGTTTTCACAATCTAGACAAAACACATGATTTTTTTTCCCAAACAAAACTGCATACTGATCCATCAAACCACAATTGAGCCCAATTCGATGCTCAGCAGCTTGACCAATTTTTGCAATTTCTTCTCTTGGAATTTTTAAATCAAACAATTCCGAAAGACCAAAAATAAATCCACAACAAAGTGCTGCAGAAGAGGAGAGTCCTGCTCCAATCGGAATATCACCTCCAAAGACACATTGGACACCTTGGATCGGAAATCCTTTTTCATTTAGAATTTCTAGAATCGCCTTAAAGTATTTTCCCCAATTAGGAATATCTAATTTTTCTAAATTTTCAAAGACAATAGATTTATCATAATTGAAAGAATGAATATCTAAAATTGAATTTCCATTCTTTCCCATTGCAAAATACATCGCATTGTCAATGGCAGCAGGCATTACAAATCCATTATTATAATCAGTATGTTCTCCAATTAAATTAATTCGACCAGGAGATTTGATTATTATTGATTTGCTTGAAAAACGAGTTAAGAATGATTGTTTGATTTTATTTATCATAGAGCAAATTTTTGGCAAAAATAATTAGAGTTTGGAGTTTTCCAACTCATCATAGGAATTAGTTAGTCAACTCTGTTAATTTAATGAGGGAGAACTAAATTTTGGATAATTCATTTATTATAATATTTACTAACATTTACTTGTAGTTATAGAATATTTTTCTAATTTTACAATAGAGTAGCATAGAATAGCATAGCACTTTAATTGGTAAAATTTATATATGTTTTAAAACTGCTCAAAGAAAACGAATGCTTGCAACTACCGTCTATACGAAAATCCAGGAATTAGAGGAGATTACTTCTTTTTCTAAACACGATCAAATAGTGAATGGAATTATTAATTCTATTGATGAAAAAATTTTGATCAAAGGAGATATGCTACCTTCGGTCAATGCAATGGTTGATGAAATAGGTTTTGCAAGGAAGACAATTGTAAAAGCCTACACAGATCTGAAAGAGCGAGGAATCATAGAATCGAGAAACAGATTGGGGTATTTTGTAGTTAATGAATCTACTGATCAAATGATCAAAGTTGCGCTCATCCTTTATGCATTTCACACCTTCCAAGAAGAATTTTACAATACCTTCCGAAAGAGTTTGGGAGAAAATATCCAACTCGAAATATTTTTCCATCATAATAATATGGATGTTTTTGAGTCGATCCTTTCAACGGTAAAATCACAATATGGAATGTATGTAATTGCACCAATTCAACATCCAAAATCAATAGAATTACTTTCGCCAATTCCTTCTGGGAAATTATTATTGGTCGATCGCTTTATGGAAATCGGAGATAATTATTCCTTTGTTACTCAAAAATTTGAAGAACCATTTCGTAACTCACTTGAATCATTAAATGATCGATTGAGTGATTTTTCTAATTACACTTTATTCTTTAAAGAAAAAACTGATTACCCAATTGGTGTTTTGGATGCTTACCAAAAATTTATGAAAAAGAATAAATGGAATGGAGAAGTAAAAAGAAATTATGAATATGGAACGGTCAAAAAGGGAACAGTTTATTTTACGATTAATGACAATGACTTGTGGAGATTGCTAAAAGATTGCGAAGAACAAAAATTAGTTATTGGAAAAGATGTGGGGATTTTGGCTCACAATGATAATCCTGTTAAAGAAATAATCTGTGGAGGAATATCCACTTTTACCACAGACTTTAAACAAATGGCTCAAAAAGCAGCTGATTTTGTTTTGAATAGAGAACAAATACAAGAATTTATTCCAAGTGTATTAATTCGGCGATCCTCACTATAAATGAGATACTAAATAAAATTACTCAAACCATTTATTAAACCTTTAAAATCTAAACTGTATGAATTAAAAAAAATTAAACTACTCTTTTGGAAAAAA
>JBGCFD010000044.1:0-107697 GCA_045106765.1 Saprospiraceae bacterium
ATGTCAAATCTGTTGACCGTAGAAGGGAAATTAAATACTGCACATAATTATATTGATAAAGCGCTTCAACTTGATCCATTGTCAGCAATGAATCATCATTATAAAGGATTTTTATTTTACCTACAGGAAAAATATGATAAAGCTATTCCATATTTAAAAAAGAGTCTTCAGTTGAAACCTGATTTACCATTTCCACATATTTGCTTAGGAGCAATTCCTTTGCTACAAGGAAAACCAGAAGATGGATTAACATTTTTTCAAAACCTTCCAGAAAATGAAGGAGGTTTTTTTTTTTTTTTAGGTGGAACAACTTTAGCTTATGCCGCTTCGAAAAACACCTTAAAAACAGAAGAAGGAATTAAGCAATTAGAAGCTGCCTTGCAATCAGATGCGATGGGAAGTGCAATGCAATTTTTGATACAAGTCAAAACTATCATGGGAAAACATAACGAAGCGATCCAACTTATCGAACAAGCAATTGGATATAGATTACCTCTAGCATTATTGACTTATACCGAACCTCTTCTTAAGCCACTTCGTTCTAGTCCACGCTTTCAAGAATTGATGGATAAAATGTTTGGGAAAACAAATATTTCTAATTTTGAAAAAAAGAAATACAAAAAATCTTTCTTGAAAAAAGGAGAAGCTCAAAAGTATTACACAATCTTAGAAAAATATATGGTGGAGGAAAAACCTTATCTTCAAGGAAATTTAACCCTTCGTCAGTTAGCTCAGTTGATTAATCTCCACCCCAATTATTTATCAGAATTATTAAATGAAAAAATAGGAAAAAACTTTTCAGAATACATCAACCATTTTCGAGTGGAGACTTTTAAAACTTTAGCTCAAGAGCCAAAAAATACTCACCTTTCATTATTAGGTTTAGCTTACGAAAGTGGTTTTAATTCCAAAACTGCGTTTAATACTTTTTTTAAAAAAGAAACAGGAATGACACCTAAGCAGTTTTTGAAATCTGTCTCCTAACTAAAAATATCTCTAAAACAATATCTTTTATCGATTAATGGAAGCGCAGACCACTACGTTGTTATTTGCATTTCCATTACTTACTCTCACCAATTATCAATAAGTTCCGATTTATAATCCAGAACGATTCCCTTTCTTGCTTCCTTTAATTTTGAAGTATGAAAAGCGTAACAACTTTTCATTTTTATTCACCTAAAAAAATTAAAGATGAACTCAATCAAAATCAAATCCAACGAAGTGAAATCTGAAAAGATAGATTCTAACAATATGAAAGCAATCATTTCCACAGGTTACGGTGGGCCAAAAATTTTTCAATTGCAAATAGTCGAAAAACCTACTCCAAAAGAAAATGAAGTATTAGTGAAAATCCACGCAGCAGCAATTACCACCGCGGGGACAATGATGCGAACTGGATATCCACTCATTGGAAGATTATATTTGGGATTGACAAAACCTAAAAATCCAATTCCTGGAACTTCCTTTTCAGGAGTAATTGAAAAGATTGGAAAAGATGTTTTAGACTTTAAAATAGGAGATAAAGTATTTGGAGAATCACTCGATACATTTGGTACTCATGCTGAATATATTTGTATCAAAGAAGATGGAATTATCACTCATATGCCTGAGAACGTTTCTTTTGAGCAAGTGGGAGGAGTAGGAGATGGTCCAATGACATCCTGGAATTTCTTGCAAGAAGTTATAGATCTTGAGATAGGTCAAAGCATTTTAATCAATGGTGCCTCAGGAAGTTTGGGAACTGCTGCTGTTCAAATTGCCAAACACCTTGGAGCTAGAGTTACAGGAGTTTGTAGTACTCAAAATATCGAGTTAGTAAAATCTCTCGGAGCAGATCATGTGATTGATTATAAAAAAGAAGACTTTACAAAAAATGGAAAAACCTATGATATTATTTATGATACAGTTGGTAAAAGTTCTTTTTCGAAATGTAAAAAATCGTTAAAAAAAGATGGAGCATATATTTCTCCAGTTCTTGGGATGACACTTTTGTTGCAAGTTATTCGCACTTCAATTTTTGGAAAAAAGAAAGCCAAATTTTCAGCAACTGGAATGCTTAGTCTTGCTAAGACTAAAGTTTTTCTTAAAAAAATAAAAGAGCTTTTTGAGACTGGAAAATTAAAGACGATAATTGATACGCGATATAATTTAGAAGATGTAGCTGAGGCTCATAAGTATATTGACAAAGGACATAAAAAAGGGAATGTAGTGATTACTTTAAAATCTTCATTATGAAAAAGTATTCAAATCCATCGAGGTATTTTTATGTCGATGTTTCCATTTTGTTGTGTTTAATTTATCTAATGAATACAACGTTTATTTCAATTGAAGTTCTAAAAGAGATTGAAAATGTAGGAGAGGTTAGAACATCAATTTTTGAAAATATCAACTTTAACTTCAAAGAGTTTTTTTATGATGTTGGTTGGTATCTGTTTATTTATATTTTACTTGAAGTTTCTAACAAGGTGCTTTCGCTAATCGAGATATTGGCAAAAATTGTTGGAAACCCAATTAAAGTAAATATCAAATTGCTGAATAAATATTGCACTTTGTTGCTTTTACTCCTAAGTGGGAAGTTTTTAATTTTTATAATTACTTCCTTATTTTAAAACTACAATTATCAAATTTATAAAGATTGAATTATGAATGTTTTAGAAAAATTTAATGAAGTCCAAGATTATTTTTCTCCAAAGGTAATAGGAGAAGTAAATGACACGTACATTAAAATTGCAAAAATAAAAGGCGAAAAAGTTCCTTGGCATGCACATCTACATGAAGATGAGATGTTTTATATTTTGGAAGGAAGTTTATTATTTGAAATAGAAAACGCAGAAGATTTTACGATGACAACTGGCGATTTTTTTATTGTGAAAAAAGGAATCAGACATCGAGTTTCTTCAACAGAAGAATGTAAAATTATGTTGATAGAAAATAAAACTACCGCTCACACCGGTGATGTAATTTCTGAAATAACTAAGTCAATAGCTGAACAGCAAAAATAAAATTTAAAGCATTTGCATAGAAAAGACAAAGGGTAAAGACTTTATGGTATATTGGAATCAAATAAAACAATTACTAGTATGATTACACAATACGTCATTTTAATTTTATACTTTTTAGTCTTATTTGCCATTGGATATTTTGCTTCCAAAAAAATAAATAGTATTGACGATTATTATGTTGGAGGAAAAAAAATGGGATTTTGGGTAGTGGCATTTTCCTCTAGAGCAACAGGAGAATCGGCATGGCTATTACTTGGGTTAACTGGTATGGGAGCGATGGCAGGTATCTCAGCTTTTTGGGTCGTGGTAGGAGAGGTGATTGGTGTTTCAGCCGCATGGCTTTTGATGGCCAAGCCTTTTAAAAAAATGTCAGATGAATATAAATCGATTACAATTCCAGATTATCTAGTAAGTCGATTTAATTCTAAAACACATACACTTAGAAAAATAGCGGCAACTGTATTAAGTGTTTTTGTAATTATTTATGTAAGTGCACAAATTGATGCAACAGGTTCGGCATTCGAAGCATTTTTGGGATGGGATTATTATACTGGCGCAATCGTTGGTTTTTTATTGGTTCTATCCTATATATTTTCTGGTGGATTTGTAGCCGTAGCTTGGTCAGATTTATTCCAAGGGTTATTAATGTTATTTGGATTATTGTTGTTGCCAACGGTGGCTTGGCTATTAATTTCTGAGCCTCCATTATTTGAAGGTATTCGGGCTATTGATCCAGGATTAATGAATATCTGGGGAGAAGGCGGATTGACGACGGTCAATATTTTTGCCATTTTAGGTTTTATGATGATTGGGTTGGGGTTTATGGGGTCGCCACAATTATTTGTACGATTCATGTCGATCAAAGATGAATCTGAAATTAATAAAGGGCGATGGGTAGCTATTGCTTTTACTATTTTGACTGACTCTGCTGCTGTGATAGTGGGAATTATTGGAAGGTATTATTTTAGCGAAGCAGGAACGGATATAGAATCAATACTTGGAAATAGTGCGCAAAATGTATTGTCAATGTTGGTAAGTGAAGTAATGCCGACGATTCTTGTTGGACTATATGTGGCTGTAGTTTTATCGGCAATAATGTCTACCATTGATTCTCTTTTAGTGGTTGCATCAAGTGCGATCACTCGAGATTTTTACCAACAAATTTTACATCCTGATGCTGATGATAAAACATTAACCAGCCTTTCAAGAAAAGTAACTGTGGCTTTGGCATTTTTTGCTTTAGGGATTTCTCTTTTAGTTTCTGTACTCTCTCCAGATAGAACTATATTTTGGTTTGTAATATTTGGATGGTCTGGAATTGCAGCTACTTTTTGTCCTGTGATGATCTTGTCTTTATTTTGGAAAAACTATACTGAAAAGGGAGCGATTGCTTCTATGATTACAGGATTTTTATGTGTTCCCTTTTTTAAATTTGGGGCAACTCAAATTCCTGATATCGGTATTCTTTTTGAAAAAATGGATGTGTTGTTACCCTCTTTTTTATTAGCAATGCTTGCTGGGTTTATTGTAAGTAAATTCGATAAAAAAGGATTGGAAGCCGCAAGAGATGTTCGTTCTTAACTAAGCCAAACTATAAATAAAAGAGATGAATAGTCTAAACTATTCATCTCTTTTATTTATTACTTGAATTACTATTTAGTAAATTTTTAAAAGCATTATTAAAGTATTTTTCCATCTTTGGAATAATAGGATAAAATTTTCCAATCAAAAGTCTTTTCTTCTTCATTATAAACCTGACAAGTGTCGATCGGATTCATATAAAGATGAAGACTCATGCTTCTTCCTGGGTGAGTATTTTTTAAAGAATGATAGCCCATCTCATCATTCATGTAAGAAAATCGCTTTTCTTCAAGAACCATTTCATCTATCGGTAATGGAATGTTGGTATGTTCTTCATTTTCATAACGAACTTCTTTCATTTTTCCCTGAAGTAAATAAACCCAACATTCTTCTCCTGCATGACAATGAATTGGAGTTTCTTGGCCTTCTTCCCAACAAAGCAATATTAATTCATGGTTTTTAGTTCTCGCAATACAATTACGTGTGTAGTGTTTTTTTGACCAAAGTTGATAGGGAGAAAAGTCCATTGCTTCCAATTCTATTCGTTTAATCAGACCTACGTAATCTTTTCCTGAACAATGAGGAAGTACTTCTAATAATTCTTTTAGAGATGTTATTTTTTCTTTTACCATATTCCTTAAAGGTAAGGAAGCAAGGGCAGAATTTCAAATTCAAGTTTTGTATGGTCTCAATTATAACATTTTTATAAGTTATTATCCAATAAAGTTCATTTTCAAACAATTAAAGACTATATAGGTTATTATGTAATTATGTAATTACTCTTTGTTTAGGTAACCTATTAATTTAAAATCAAAAATAAAATACTAAATATGAAAGGCGAATTAATAATGTTTAATTCTATCGTTGAAAAACTGCTAAAAGCAGAAGAAGAAACTCCCGTAGTGGAATATGTAGAGGCCAGAAATCTCCATGACCGAATCGATTTAAGTTTAAATCAAGAAGCCATGGAGGAGGAAACTTTCCGAGATTTGTTAGAAGATTTAGTTTTAACCACTCCACGTACATCTTCTAATTTATTTTTTAATCAACTATTTGGTGGTAGAAAAAGTAAAGCGGTGCTAGGCGATTTACTTGCTGTGATGTTAAATAACAGTATGTACACGTACAAAGTTGGCGGGCCGCAAGTTGGTGTGGAGAAAAGTATTATCAATAAACTTTGTGAGATGGTTGGCTATGGAAAAGCAGGTAATGGTACTTTTCCATCAGGTGGTTCGATGAGTAATATGATGGCGATGATTATGGCAAGAGATGCTCACGATCCAAAAATTAAGTTAGAAGGAACGCCTAAGAAACTTATTGTTTATACTTCTAAAGAGTCGCATTATTCTACGCCAAAAAATGCTGCAATGATGGGCATAGGAAGAAATAATGTTCGATATGTGAATACTAATACTCAAGGTGAATTACTATCTGAGCATTTAGAAGAATTGATTTTGGAAGATTTGGAAAAAGGCAATACGCCATTTTTTGTAAATCTGACTGCAGGTACAACTGTATTGGGTGCTTATGATCCGATAACTCCATCTAGCCTTATTTGTAAAAAATATAATTTGTGGCTTCATGTTGATGGAGCTTATGGAGGCGGTGTAATTTTTAGTAAAAAATACAAACACTTGTTAGCAGGAGTAGCTGAAGCAGATTCCTTTAGCGTGAATGCTCACAAGATGTTAGGGACACCATTGACCTGCTCCATTATCTTGACTAAGCATAGCCAACAATTGTATGATTCTTTTTCTAATGATGCAGAGTACTTGTACCAAACAGATGGAGATGATTATAATTTAGGAAAAATCTCCATGCAATGTGGCCGTCGAAATGATGCGCTAAAATTTTGGACGCTTTGGAAATCCGTAGGTACCGATACTTTGGAAAAATATGTTGATCAGCAATTCTACCTAGCAGATGTAGCGAGAGATTATATCAGAAAACATCCTGATTATACGCTATACAGTTATGATGATTCCATTTCAATTTGTTTTAATTATAAAGGTATAGATGCCAATGAGCTTTGTACTTTAATGTATCAAGAAGCAGAAGTTATGGTCGGTTTTGGAAAATTCCGAGAAGACGAATTTATCCGATTCGTTACGATCAACTCTGAAAATAAAAAAGAAGATATTTTAAATTTCTTTGCTAAATTAGAATCATTTGTGGAAAATTCTGTTCAATTATCTTCTGAGGTAGTTTGATCATAATTAGTTTTAAATAACTTTATTTATACATAATGAAAACCCGATCTTCCTACAAAGGAGATCGGGTTTTTTCTTTAAAATTATTCACCCAATCTATTTGGAGGAGATAATTCTAATTGTCGATTACTAGTTTAGGTATCAGTAGCGCATAATTTATATCATAAAAGATTCGATGGGAATTACGGATTGTATTATTGATAAAGCAACTTCAATCTATTTTCTTTCAAATTTCAAATCAGCAGATTTAATTTCTTTTTTCCAATACTCCTGACCGTCACTTCCAAAAACGGTCATCCGCAAAGTTCTTTCTTTTCGGGAACCAAAGACATCAACTTTGGCAAAAGCTTTTTCAGTTACCAACGTTCCATCAACCTGCAATGGATTAGCATCGGCTCCTTTTCCGTAAACACCTGCAGTCAATGGAGAAATGGTTAAATCATAAATTGGATACCCACCTGCAATTTTATATTCAGACAATTCTGTATGATGTACATCGCCAGTTAAAAAGATCACTCCATTGATTTTTAATTTTTGGATAGCTTCAATGATTCTTTGTCTTTCTTCTGGTGCGCAAGTTGCATGAGTCTCGCCACCCAATATTGGATTTAAAAATTGTCCTCCAACCACTACAAATTTAAAAGAAGCATAACTATTTGACAGCGCATCCAATAACCATTCAACTTGTTCTTCTCCTAAAATTTTTGGATTTTTAATATCACTTCTTTTGTTTGGAGTTCTCCAATATCTATTGTCTAGCATGAAAAATTCACAGTCTGCCCATTGCATATGACTGGTCACACCTTTGCCAAAAATATAATTTGAACTAGGGAAAAAATCTTTAAATGCTTTGTCTGTAACTTCTTTTAATTTAAAACTTCGATCAGAATTATTTGGTCCAAAATCATGGTCATCCCAAATTGCATAGTGATGCATTCCACCCAACATAGGTTGCATTTCAGGAAGCGAACGAGTGTGAGTATAACGATAATTAATTCCAGTTTTGCTATTCCAATCTGCTTCTCGTAAGTAGAAATTGTCTCCCAACCACATCATAAATTGAGGTTGTTTTTTTGCAATCGTTTCAAAAATTTGATACTCACCTCCGTAAGGTTTTCCTGGACGATCATATTTTTCCTCGCTGACATAAGTACAGCTTCCTGTGGCAAATGAAAAATCAGGAGCATCACCTCGCCATAGCCAAAGTGGTTGTGATTCAAATTGAAGTGAATAGGGACGATCTACTTTTTGGTTATTGATAAAAAGTTCGTAGTTGTATTTTTGGGAAGGTTCTAGTTGATCTGCTAAAAGATGAGCAACAAAAGCATCTGCCTTAGTTGTTTTTGCTGATTCCGTTTTTATTTTTTCCGTAGGAGTTTTGACATTCCAATATTCGAAATGCACTTCGGCAGGTTGGTTGGTTTGCACCCAAAGTAAAACTTCTTTCATGGTAGAATAACCAACCATTGGGCCTGATTGTAATATTTCTTTTTGGGAAAAAAGGGTAGAGGAAGTCGTTAATAAAAAAAGAAGAAGTAGGAAGTTGGCGTTTTTCATTTTGTGATGTTTGATGTTTTGTGAATGGCTAAAGTTAGGAACATGAATTTATACGAACAAATAAAAAGAGTTGTTAGTACAAAAAATACTAACAGCTCTTTTTATAAAATTACTATTTCTTAAGGGGAAGATATTTTTTGATTAGTTAATCAATGATTGTTAAGTAAAATTGTTCTTCCTCATAAATATTGAGATGAGTGGATTAATGGAGCATTGTTCTTTTTTTCATTGAAAAAAAAGAACTAAAAAATTCTAGGCGAAAAATAGCTCAACTCAAAGCAAGCTTCCGCACCCTCATTTTTCGCCAGAGCTCGCCCGCATCTTGCTTCTCATGGTCTTCCTTTCAATATCAAATTTATTTTTAAATAGAAACAGTTCATTTTTCTGTCGGAAGTAAATTGTGGCATTTAAGATCAGTTAATTAAATTGCTTGGCGAGCCAATTCAATCTATATTTTGCTGAAGAAATTAAGTCGTGGTAATTATCTAAAATGACCATACTACTTTCAGAACTAGCCCTCATCTTTGGAGCCATATCTTTTCCAATAATCAAAACGGTGATGGCTGAATTAGGAAACATTGTTCTTAATACTTTCCGATATTCTTCGGCTTGAGTTTGTTCTGTTTTATCAATTGTATGGCTAGGAGATTTTAACTCGATCAATAAAATATTATTTTTATAATCTTGACAAAGAATCAAATAAGGTCCTTTATCCTTTTTGCTACTTTTAAATTTTGCGACTAAAAAATCTTTAGAAATTTTATTCAAAGTAGCATTGGTAGCCATCATGGAAAATTGCTCATTTAACAACCACAAGTTATTTTCAAATGATTGATGGATTTCTTTTTCAGTCGTTTTTTCATTAGAAATTAAGCGTTCAAAAAAATCCAAAAAGGTACTTCTATTTTTAGTTTGTCCTCCGACCAATGATGATTCTACTGTTCCAAATTGAGAAAGGGCTTTCGCAAAATCTTTAGTTTTTTTAGTGGAAGAATCTTCTATGTTGGATAAAACTTCGTGGTACTCATCTTTTTCAATGGTATCCAAGACTACTGAAATAATAGTATTTATTTTTTCATCAGATTCGTTATAATAGGACTTGAGTACTTTGTCTAAAGATCTTTTTGCAAAATCCCTTTTATGGCTTGGGAGTTGTTGGAGGTCTTTTGATATTTTATTTTCAATCTTGGTTTTTGCTAAATGGATTTGTTGACTATAAGTGTCTTGAAGTGCTTTTTTGATTTTAGGTTGTATCAATTTTTTGACTTCTTCTAACTTTTTAGAGTTCTCAAAAATAGCTCCCCAGTCAGCAGTAATATCATCAGCCAATCCATCGACTTCTACTTCTGCATATATTTTCTTCAACAAATTTTTAGGAATATCTTCCTCTTCTTCCAAACCAAAATAAGTTGGTCTTCCAATTATTTTTCCTTTGACTCTGATGGCAATTCCAGATTGTTTTAATTTCTTTTTTCCTTCAGAAATGGTAAATGAATAATTGATTTTACCTGCTAGTTTTGTGGTCTCCGTTCCATTTTCTGAATATCCAACTAGATCTTGAATGTCTAAGGATTTGTCATTAATCATTATATCAAATCCATTTTCCCTTCCATATTCGGTAAGAAGGATTTGACTTAATCTTATTGGGTTTGGGAAATTTAAATTCTGATTTAATTGCCGCAAAATAATGGTCGTCCCATTTTCTTCTTTTGAGCAATTTTTGGTAGAAATTTTTAAATCTAATTTTTCTAAATCATCTTTCCATTTTAAAATTTCATCTTTGACAATCGTAACGGTTGTTTCTTTTCCTCTAGCTTTAGAAATAAGTTGCATTTCACCAGCGACCAGCAAGCCTGCAAATTTTCCAATTCCTTTTCTACCTTTTACTTTTCGTTTTTTGAGTGGAGTGATTTCTCCTTTTCGGGAAGTTCTACTTCTGGCAATAAATAAATATTCATTCCTGATTTCTTTCTCCGTCATTCCCGAGCCATTGTCTTCTATAATAATTTCTGCCTTGGCAAAAGGCTCCGGCATGGTTATTTTTAATTGTGCAGAATCAGCATCCCAAGCATTATCTACCAACTCTTTGATGGCTGCTTCTGTTGATCTATAATTTTCTCCAAGAATAGAAGTAAGGCTTGTATCAACTTTAAAATTTGCTATTTTCATATATGTTTCAGACTTGATTTTTGTTAGAAGCTGTGATGTATTAGTACTTAGTTTTGTGGTTGAAAAGGGTTAGAAAACAAATATATGAAAAAAGGTTAGTTCCTTTTATTATTAAAACTAATCAAAAAAAAATTATCGATAATTTCAATTATTTCATCGAAAACCCTTTGGTTTATGAGGATTTTTTTGATATATTTATGATATCATTTTAATATCAAAATAAATCAAATTATGGAAGCGGAAAAAAATCAAGATTTAGAGAAAACAACTAAGCCTATTTCAGGGTATATTATGTTGCTAGTATTCTTTGCATTAATTGCATTTACAGTTTATGGATTTGTTGTAATTAAACAACCAATCATTGTAATTTTAATTCCACTTATTATTTTTCTGATTCCAGGATTCTTTTTGGTCAATCCAAATGGTTCCAGAGTATTGGTTTTGTTTGGAAAATATGTAGGTACTGTAAAGGAAAATGGATTCTTTTGGACTATTCCATTTTACACTAAGTCAAAATTCTCCCTTAGAGCACGTAACTTCGAAACGGAGCGAGTCAAGGTAAATGATAAAATGGGTAATCCAATTTTGATCAGTTCGATTTTGGTCTGGAAAGTAAGTAATACTTACAAAGCAGCATTCGAAGTAGATGATTATGAAAGTTTTGTTCGTATTCAAAGTGATGCGGCGGTAAGGATTTTGGCAAGTAGATATCCTTATGATAATTTTGATGATGATCAAAGTGAAACAACATTGCGGTCAGGATTGGAAGAAGTGAATGTTGCTATGGAGGAAGAATTGACGAATCGATTAGCGATGGCTGGTTTGGAAGTTTTGGAAGCAAGAATTGGCTACTTGGCTTATGCTCCAGAAATCGCAAGTTCTATGTTGAAACGACAACAAGCTGAAGCGATCGTAGCTGCTCGACTCAAAATAGTCGAAGGTGCAGTTGGAATGGTAGAGCATGCATTAGATGCTCTTTCGGAAAAGAAAATTATTGAATTAGATGAAGAGAAAAAAGCAGCGATGGTGAGTAATTTGATGGTGGTTCTTTGTTCTGATCAAGAAGCGACGCCAGTTTTAAATACTGGGACTCTACATACTTAATTGATTGATGATTATCAATTTAGAATCAAGGATTATTACGTTTGCTCGTGATAATCCTTATTCCATAAATATCAATCAGTAATCTTATTATTTTGTAAATGTATTGTTATGGCAAAAAAGAAATTCGTATTAAGGGTAGATGAAGAAACGATGAAGCTAGTTGAAAAATGGGCTGCGGATGAATTTCGTAGTGTCAATGGTCAACTAGAATGGATGATTTCGAAGGTGCTGAAAGAAGAGGGGAGGTGGAAGAAGAAAAAAGAGGAATGAAATTGAATTAAAGTTCCTTATAATAAAAAACGGTTGTAAAAGTTCTAATCTTTTACAACCGTTTTTGTTTTTGGAAAAATAAACTAAGCGTTAGTTTCTTTTCTATTCATATAAAAGTAAAGTCCTCCAAAGAGAACTATAAGGATCGCAGGTAAAATTGACATAAATTTAACCGCTTCCATTCCTGTGGCATCATCCATAATTCTACCCATCACAGGTAAAATAATTGAAACAGAAAGCATTCCTAATCCTCCCATTACTGCTAATCCAATTGCACCACTTTGAGGTAATTTTTCGGCAACAAATGAAAGCATTGTTGGCCAAAAAAAGGTAATTCCAACTGCAAAGATAGCTGCTGCAAAAAATGTCATTCCTCCTCCAACTTGCGTAAATAATGTTAAACCTAAGAATGAAAAGATTGCTGAAAATAATAACATCCCAGAGATACTTAACCTATGTGCAACTGGTCCAGCAAAAGCTCTTCCCAATGCCATTATTCCATTAATAAATGCTAAAACCAGAAGGCCATTTGTACCTGTTTCTTTTAATAAAGATTCAATTCGCTGATTGGTTCCAAGCTCTGTACCGGCAGTCAAAAGCATACAAAATGCAATAAAAATAAATAATGGATTAGCTAAAGTCTTATACATCTGACTATTACTGACTCCCATTTCTACTCGCTCAGTAACTGGGAATTTTTGTCCTAAAAATAAAAAACCATATATCGCTAATGGAATAAATAAAGTTCCAACCATTATTTGCCAACTAAGCCCCATTTGATCCATCATTAAATATCCAAGTACTGATCCTATTACAATTCCTCCTGGAAACCAAACATGAAAACGATTTAGCATTTTGGTTTTTTGCTTGGGATACATCGATGCAACAAGTGGGTTGAGTGCAGCTTCTACCATTCCATTCCCAATGCCAATAAATAAGGTAGCAGCAAATAGTGACATCTGAGTTGTAGCAAAAATTGTTGCAACAATGCCAACTGCATGAGTGATGAATGCTAGCCAAGTAATTTTTTTCATACCCAAACTATCAACTAGCGGACCGCCAATCATCATGGCTAATGTGAATCCCCAAAATGCAGGTGTAAATGCCCATCCTATTTGTTCTAAAGTGAGTCCTATTCCTTCTGGACCAAAAACACTTTCGAGTCTTGCTCGAAATGCAAAGGTCATAGAAGTTGTGATGAGAGCAAAACAACTGGCTAAAAAAAGTCTGTTTCGATTGATTGATTCCATTTTTCGTTTGTTTTGTTTTAATGTAAGTGTCTAAATTACACTTTAATTTTTATTTGCAAAAAAAAAGAAATAAAAAAGGTGTTACCATAGTCAACGATAACACCTTTCTTCTATCAATAATAGTGGTGAGTTATTTTTCAAAGAACGTTTCCACAAATTTCTTTTTATTAAAAATGGCTAAGTCATCAATACCTTCACCAATTCCGATAAATTTGATTGGAATTTGAAATTGATCAGAAATTCCAATAGCAACTCCACCTTTAGCCGTTCCATCTAATTTTGTCAAAGCGAGACAACTTACGTCTGTTGCAGCAGTAAATTGTTTGCATTGCTCGATAGCATTTTGACCAGTTGTGGCATCTAAAACTAACATTACATCGTGAGGTGCACCTTCCATCTTTTTGCCAGCTGAATTATAGATTTTTGTCAATTCTCGCATCAAGTTTAATTTAGTATGCAATCGACCTGCTGTATCAATAATCGCTACATCGCAATCATTGTTAATGGCATATTGAACTGTTTCGTAAGCAACAGCAGCTGGGTCAGTATTCATTCCTTTGGCAAAAAAATCACAACCCACTCGATCACTCCAAATCTTTAATTGATCCACAGCAGCAGCTCTAAAAGTATCACCAGCTCCAATCACGACCTTGTGTCCTCGCTGAGTATAGGCATTGGCCAATTTTCCGATAGTCGTTGTTTTTCCAACACCATTTACTCCCACGACCATTAAAACATAAGGTTTTTTATCTGCAGGAGGAGTGAAGTCTTCTAGTTGTTCGGTATTCGTTTCTGACAATAATTGAACGATTTCATCTCTCATGATTGCATTCAAATCATCTGTATTGACATATTTATCTTTAGCAACTCGGGCTTCGATTCTATCAATAATTTTGATTGTCGTTTCTAATCCTACATCAGAAGTAATTAGAACCTGCTCCACTTCATCAAGTACTTCGACATCGATAGTTGTCTTTCCTGCAACTGCTTTTTTGATTTTGTCAAAGAAACCTGATTTAGTTTTTTCTAAACCTTTATCTAACTGCTCTTTCTTTTCTTCTTCCGTTTTTTTACCAAATAATTTTTTAAAGAAACTCATCTATTTAATCGTTTGACGTTGAACGTTAGACGTTTCACGTTGTGCTATAAAATATAATAATAACGCAAAAAAGGCTTTCCCCTAAAGATAGAAGAAAAGCCTTTTTATGAACTGTTTTAAAACAAAATAGTTCAAATTATTTTTTAGCGAAAAAGTCTTTCACTTTGTCTTTGTGAATCATCACTTGCTTGTAGGTATATTTTCCAGTTGCTTCGTCTTTGATGCTTTTAACAACTTTGACGAAATCTCTACCAGAACCTGCGTTAGCCGCACGTTGACCTACTCTTGCATTTTTGGATACTTTAGCCATGATTGATATTTTTTAGTGAGGAAATTAATTTAAAAGAGTCCGTAAAATAACCCTATTAATTAAGATCTTCAAGTCAATTACTTAATTTCTTTATGAACAGTATACTTCTTCAAAACTGGATTATATTTTTTCAATTCCAATCTGTCTGGAGTATTCTTTTTATTCTTTTGGGTAACATACCGAGAAGTACCAGGCTGTCCAGAAGCTTTGTGCTCTGTGCATTCCAAAATAATTTGTGTTCGGTTACCTTTGCTTTTCTTAGCCATTTTATAAAATATTTAAAATGTGATTATTTTAATTTAACTCCAACGTTCATTCCTTTACGTTGAGCATCTTTTAAGTATTCGTAAACACCTAATTTATTAATAGTACGAAGTGTACTAGTTGCTACTTTCAACGTCACCCATTCTCCTGTTTCAGGAATGAAAAAACGTTTTTTGATCAAATTCGGAAGAAATCGACGTTTCGTTCTACGATTAGAGTGAGAAACATTATTTCCTGCGATTGGACGTTTTCCTGTTAATTGACAAACTCTAGACATTGTGATTGTATTAAATATAATTAATTAAATGTGACCTTGGCAGGATTCGAACCTGCAACCTCTTGATTCGTAGTCAAGTGCTCTATCCAGTTGAGCTACAAAGCCAGAAATTTCAAATTTTTTGCCCATTTTCTGCAAATGGAGTGCAAAGATAACTGAATTTGCTTGTTTTACAAAAGAAATAATGGGAAAATTTAAAGTAATTATTAACAATTTTTTAGTGAAAAAAGAAGAGAAATACGGAATAAAGATATTCAAAAAACTACTTCTAAATAGAAATCCAATAATATTGTGTGATTCTATTCTTCATCGGAGTTTCTTTCCAAAATTCACCGCCATTTTTTAAAATCGATTTGGCTGAACCAATATTGCTTTTATTGCAAGTAATTAATGCTTCTTCGATTCCTACTTTTTTAGCTTCCAAGAGAGTGAGTTCTAAAATTTTTGTTGCACAACCTTTTCGTCTTGCAGAAGGTGCTACGCCATATCCGATGTGACCACCGGTGAGCCACAATTTTTCATTTAAGGTGTGCCTCAAATTGGAAGTAGCCAAAATGTTTTGGTTTTCATCAATTAGCCAAAATGAAGAGTGCGGAACTAGTAATCCTTTTAATCCGATTCCTTTGGATGCTTTTAATAAGGTGTCGACGTATTTTTCAAAATCAGACGTGTCGAGTTCGATGGTCCAGGGAGAGAGTTCTTCTTTGGCAGAGTGCCAATCTTGGAGCATGGCTCGAAATTGTTTTTCTAATTGAGTTGTAGGCGAGATCAACTTCAAATTTTCCATCTGTATTTTTTTCTAATTTAATTATTATGAATGGAAGAAAAATTTATTTAATCAATAATGCGATGCATGTCTAGATAAAGAACTTCCATTTTTCCATTTCGTTTTTCTAAACTCCATTTTAAATCATAAAGTTCCACGGGATAGGCGACTCCGTTTTTGCGTTTCATTCCCGCAAGTTTTCCCAAATCTTCTAGCCTTAGTTTTACATCAAAACATTGTTCGTCATTTCTAAAATTGGTCACTAAATAATCTGTACCATTTTCGAATAAAAATATTTTTCTAAAATATCGAAATTGTTCGGGGGTGGAAGTGGCTAATATTTGGAATACTTTATTTTGGTAATTTTCATCCTCGTAAGTTAGAGTATTAAAAAGTGCTTCATCAGAATAACAAGTTGGTGCAGAAGAAAAGTAATATTTTGGACAACAAGATTTACCCACTAGTATCATAGTAAATGCAAGGAGAAATATAGGTGTAATTATTTTTTTCATGATTTTATTAAGTTGGGGAAAAAATACTATGATCGAGTTTAAATTTAATTTTAAAAAAAAAGAATTCTCTGGTGCTGGCATCAGGAGGTAAATACTAATTGATGTAATGATAGGAACACGGATTGGGCGGATTTAAACGGATAAACACGAATTTCTCTCGTTTTATTGATATCGTCAATCTGTGTTTATCCGCCTAAATCCGCCCAATCCGCGTTCCTATCATAAAAACGCAAACGATCTAGATTTCTCTTGCAAATTGAGTTAATAACTTTTGATTCCTCGTCAACTTGCTGAGGAGTAGTTCAATAAAATGAAAATTTTAATAATTAAGACTTATTTGTTTTTTCTAAAAGTGTGCAAACCAATTCATTCAACGGCGTTTCAATATTATATTTTTTCCCAATATTTACAATTGCACCATTCTTTGCGCCAAGTTCAATTGGCCTTCCTAATTTTCGATCAATCAACATCGAAGTTCCTTTTTTCTTCGGATATGTTTTTATTTTTTCTAACATTACATTTACAAAATTAGGAGGAATAATTGCACCATCAGCTTTTGCCACTTGGATTCCTTCTTCCAGTAACTTTTGAAATAGCTTTTTAATTTTTTCGTCTTCAAAAATCCAACAAGTTTCTCCAGTCAAACAAGTGATGGCTCCTAAAGATGCACTCTCCAAAAGTTTTTTCCAATTTTCAGTTTTAAAATCATCGACTTGTCGAAATTGAAAATCTTTATTTTTAAAAAGAAGTTGGAAATTGGTGGCTAAATCCAACTTAGCTGTCGTAATTATTGGTATTCCCAATTGTTGATAAACCTGATTTTGATCAGGTTGAGTGGGGCAATTAATCATACATTCTAAAACCTGATCTTCTCTAGTAAAAGGTAGAAGTGGTTCTTTTAGTTTAATTCCATTTCGGATGATGGCGATTTTTGTTTTAGAGGAAATAAGCTTTGGAAAAATATTTTTAGCTGATTCGAATTGATGTTCTTTTAGACAAATAATCAACCAGTCTAATTCTATTTTATTAAGAATATTATTTTCGATATTTATTTTAAAATCAAAAAAACGTTCAATAGTTTGCAAACGAATTTCAGTTTTTGGAGAGCGATTAAAATAGAATAACTCAAGTTCTGAATTTTCGAATAAATGGCAAGCTACAACAGAGCCAATTGCTCCAACACCTAAAAGGCCAACTTTGATTTTTTCCATGAACTGGTTAAGATTTTTTTTATATTTACTTCTTTGAAAAAAACAAAACGAAATTTTATGGAAAATAAAGATAAAGAAATACTTGACGAAAATTATAGAGATGACAATGTAGTTGAAAACCCAGAATTGAGTATAGTGGAAGCATTAATACCAGTTTTTGCATTGGTTGCTATGCTTTTTTATAATGTATTTTATGCATTTGGAGATGATGCGTTGAGTGGTTCAAATCAATTTATTTTATTGATGGGAGCAGCTGTGGCAATGTTGGTTGGATTTAGGAATAAAGTTACCTACAAAAGAATGATGAAGGAAGTGGCAGAAAATGTAAAATCGACCACAGGTGCAATTTTAATTTTATTGATGGTAGGATCGTTGGCGGGGACTTGGATGATGAGTGGAATTATTCCTACAATGATTTATTATGGTTTACAAATTTTAAGTCCAAAAATATTTCTAGCAGCTTGTGTAATTATTTGTGCCATCATTTCTCTTGCAACTGGCAGTTCTTGGACGACCTCTGCAACAGTAGGAATTGCTATGATTGGAATTGGCGAAACTTTAGGAATCTCGTTAGGAATGACTGCTGGAGCTGTTTTGTCAGGAGCTTATTTTGGAGATAAAATGTCACCACTTTCTGATACTACTAATCTTGCGCCTGCGATGGCTGGAGCTGAATTATTTGATCATATTAAATATATGGCATTGACGACCGTTCCTACAATTTTAGTGACTGTTGTTATTTTTATATTCATTGGTTTTGGGTTGGAGACGACTGGTGCGCCTAATATTTCTGATAAGTTAACTGCTATCGATGAGGCATTTAATATTTCTCCGTTGCTATTTATTGTTCCAATTTTGGTGATTGCGATGATTGTAAAAAAGACACCACCGTTGATTGCATTATTTGTAGGAGCATTGTTAGGAGCAGTTGCTGCGGTTATTGCCCAGCCTGATATTGTTGCTAAAATTGGAGGAGCAGAAAGCCTCACTTTTAATTCTACTTACAAAGGAGTGATGAACGCTTTGACGGTAAAAACTTCGGTGACGACTTCAAGCGCAGAACTGAATGATCTTTTTACAGCCAAAGGAATGGTTGGAATGTTGGGGACGATTTGGTTAATTATTTGTGCGATGGTTTTTGGTGGAGTCATGGATGCAATAGGTGCATTGTCAAAAATTAGTGCGGTACTATTGAGTTTATCTAATTCAATTTTTGGATTATTTGCTAGTACTGTGGCAAGTTGTTTGGCATTAAATGTGACTGCTTCGGATCAGTATTTAGCGATAGTTGTTCCAGGTAAAATGTTTTCAAAAGCATATGAAGACAAAGGACTTGCGCCTGAGAATTTGAGTAGGACACTAGAAGATGCAGGAACCGTAACTTCGGTTTTAGTCCCTTGGAATACTTGTGGAGCGTATCAAAGTGGAGTGCTGGGAGTTTCTGTAGCAGATTATTTTATGTATGCTATTTTTAATTGGTTGAGTCCATTTACTACCTTATTATTTGCAGCATTGGGAATTAAGATTAAAATGTTGGCGAGTAAAAAATAGTTGTTGTAAGTATATTAGCGAAGCGTTATAAAAAATGGACAGTTGGAATTCAATTTCCGACTGTCCATTTTTTTTGTTTTATAAAATAAAAAATCACATTTTATATTCACTAGAAATAACCGTTTTGGTTTTCTCCACATTCATCTTTCCATTTTTATAAGAGATCTTAAACTGCACATCATACGGAATACAAATCGGTTCCAACAAAAATTCCACAATTCCAGTTACCTCAAAATCATCTTGTCCAGTCAATTTTATCTTCCTTTGGTAAGTCGTATTCACTCTTACAAATTTTACGGGGGCTTCTAAGATTGGATCAAACTCTTCCACCGAATTAGGTGTTTCCAAAAGTTGATTATCGGAAACAAAGTGCTCGTTGTTCGGAAGAGTAAAATAAAAGTGCCCATAAGTTGTATCTTTAGAAAATGGAGAAATAATATAAGATTCTTTATTTAAAATTATGGTTGTCGATAAATTATATTCCATTTCATTCAATTGATCAACTTGAAATAAAACATCAAACGATTCTTTAATTGAATTCAAATCGGTTTTAAAAACATCTCCAATCCCCGTTTTTACCACTTGTTTTTTCAAGACTTCTTGACTCGCAACTTCAGCTTGATTAATTATTTTTCCGACAGGATCATTTTTTAATGAATTAACTTGGTCACAGGAAAACAGCAAAGTCAGCGCTAAAAATAAAGGAAGAATAGCAAGTAATTTCCATAACTTATTGGAAGAATTTTTTTCTTTATAAATCATATCTAATCTGTTTTTTATAAATGAATTAAAGGTAGAAGCCAAAGGCGCAAATGATTGCGTCGCATTGGCAAGCAGGAGAGAAGCATACTCTTTTCTTTTCCCAAATATTTCGGTAACATTTTGATCCGCTAAATATTCATGTGTCATTTTGGATGCTTTGCGAAAAAAATAAACGAGCGGATGAAACCAAAAAAATGCTACTAAAATTTCCATGATAATCACATCAATGGAATGTCTTTCTCGAATATGAACTTGCTCATGTGCGAGCATTAATTCAGCTTCGTAATTATTCTTACCATTCCAAAAAAGATAGTTGAAAAATGAAAATGGTGTTTTGATATTCGGTAAAATAACTTGAGTATAATTTTCTGTTTTTTCAATGGCATTTGATTTTATTAATTGTCGAACTGCCCAGATATTTCGTAGTAATTTTCCCAAAAATAATAGTACGACAAAAACATAAATTCCCCCAATTATATCTCCATAGGTCCAATCAATGAATAGTGAAGTTGTATTTATTTTTTCAGAAAAGATTATTTCACTTTGCTGAAACCCTTGAATAGCTTGTGGTATAAATTCAAAACTTTGAGGAGTTTGTTGCTGTACGATTTTAATTTGTCCTGTCTGAAAAGAAGGAATTAATAATGAAATAAAAGGTGTCAATAATAAATAAAATCTATTGAATCGGAAAAATGTTTCCTTCCTTAAAATCCAATGATAGAAAAGATAAAACGCCAACAAACAAAAACTGACTTCAAACAAATATTGAATGGATGAATCTATGCTGATCATGATTTATCGTTTTTAATTTTTTTAAACCAAGCTTTAATTTCTTTCTCATCCATTTTTTCTTCTTTGATAAAAAAAGAAAATAACTCTTCAGGAGAACTCTCAAAGTAGCCTTTCAATAGTTTTTTAAAAACTTGTTTTCGATAAGTTTTCTTTTGGATGGTTGGTGAATATTGATTGGTATTTCCGTAGGTTTGAAATTTTACAAAACCTTTATCCAATAGCTTTTTGACAATAGAAGCAACTGTTGTGTAGGGTGGTTTTGGGTCAGGAAGTTCTTGGCGGATTTCTTTAACAAATGCTTTTTTGAGATGCCAAAGTACTTGCATGACTTCCTCTTCTTTTGCAGTTAATTGATTATTCATAAATGAGTATTAAAAAATAGTAGAATTACTAATTTTTCGTAAATCTACGAAAATTTCGTAGAAGTTCAAATAGAGCAATAAAAACAATTTTCAAAACCCACGAGGTATCGTATTAATTTTAGTTCGGTACTTATAATTATTTAGTAAAAAAAAGACTCAACAAAACTTGTTGAGTCCTTTTTTTTTTGGATTAAATTTCTATTCGATTAACAGCTAGGAAGGTCTAAAGAATCTTTTACCATTAATTCTTCTGCTAAACTTAATATTTCAACTCTTACTCCAAATCCACAAACACAATCTAAAGTTGTACCTTCTGAATAGACTGTTTGCTCGGTGTTTTTGTACCATCTTATGATATAATCTCCATTAGTAAGATCAACTTCAGGAGAGCTTACTGTTAATGTATAACCACCTGATGTACAAGAAGTTCTGTCAATATTGATGGAGAAGTCTGTACTAGAAAAAGAATTTTGAGTTTCTTGACTAGTGAAAATAGTTTCTGTTTCAACTTGGACAGATTCATTTGGAGTGATTTCTTCTTTTGCACAGGAAGTCATAAGAAATCCTAGACAAAGAATTAGGTAGGTTAATTTCGTTTGTAAATACATAGGTTAAAAATTTAAAAGTGATTTGAATTAAATAGGTTTTATATTCTCAAGACATTTTAAATTTAAATTTCCCCTAAGTTTAATTTGTTTTTTTTTGAAAATAATAAAAATATAGTTCGCTGTAATTGTATCAATCAAAAAATAACTTGTTCAAAATTCTGAATTGATTTAGTTCGCATTCCTTAACTCGAAGAAATAAATTTTTTAAAATCTGCTCGATGATTTTTTCCAATAGGAAGTGACTTTTTATTTTTCATCATCAAAAGATTTCCTTCCAAGTAATCAATGAATTTTCGATGTACTATAAATGATTTATGAATTCTAAAAAAATCACTTGAAGGTAGTTCCGTTACGAAACTTGAAAGTGTCCGAGGTGTCAAATGACAGTTTTCCTCCATCCAAATTTTCACATAATTTCCATAGCTTTCCAAGTAGTAAATTTTAGCTAGATCTATTTGAATTAATCGCTTGTCTGACTTAATGAAAATTTGATTTGACTCGTGTGTTTTTGGAATAGAAAGGGGAGGAGTCGAAACATTTTTTTGCGTTTTCATTTGATGAAAATCCAAGGCTTTATTGACTGCTTTTAAAAATCGTTCGAAGCGAAATGGTTTTAATAAATAGTCACAGACACTTAATTCAAAACTTTCTAAAGCATACTCTTCATAGGCTGAAGTGATAATAACAATTGGTTTTTTTTGAAGTGTTTTTAAAAAGTCTAATCCTTTTAATTTCGGCATATTAATGTCGAGAAAAATTAAATCTATTGCTTGATTATTCAACAATGACAAGGCTTCTGTTGCTAAATAGCATTGACCTACGATTTCCAAAAACGATATACCTTTGGCATATTCTAAGATAACTTTATGTGCCAATGGTTCATCATCAATAATTAAACAATTTAATTTCATAGGCTTATTTTTAGTGTTGTTTCAAAAGTGTTTTGAGTTTCTTTTATCTCTAAGTTATGTTGATTTGGAAATCGTAATTCTAATCTACGTTTTAAATTTTCTAAACCAATTCCAATTTCTCCAACAGATTTTTCCTCCAAGGAATTTTTGCAAATAAAAACTAAATCATGTTCGTCGCTTGTCAAACTTAAATGCAAAAAACATTCTTTTTCCGAAGGTTCAATTCCATGCTTAAATGCGTTTTCAATTAAGACAATAAAAAGTAAAGGAGGAATCCGAACCGCAGGATTTGAAATGTTTTTTTCAAATTGGTAATCTAAATTTTTGTACAAACGAATCTGTTGCAATTGGATATAATCTTCAATGTATTTGACTTCTTCTTTTAGTTTTACTGATTCCTCTTTGCCTTTATAAATGACGTATCGCATCAATTCCGAAAGCTGCAAAATTACTTCTGGTGTCTGTTCATCTTTGGTAATACTCAATGCGTAAAGATTATTTAAAGTATTAAAAAAGAAATGCGGATTGATTTGTTGTTTGAGAAAATTAAGTTCCGTTTCTGACTTTTCTTTTTCCAAATTTGAAATTTCTGCACTTTGCTGAAACCATTGATTGATCAAAATAATTGGTATACTCAAAAATATTACGAGAAATGGAGTCGCTCCATAATTCATAATTTGATTGACGTTTTGAAAAGTAGTTGGATGTTCTCCTGGTGCCTGTGCAATCGGCATCCATGAAATTAAAAAACCTGAAATTGGATAAAATAACAATATAATTACGGCGACTCCAAAACCATAATAAATGACTCCACGTTGTTTCAATAATTTTGGAATTAAAAAATAATGATTGGCATAATAGAAAAAATAATAGGCCAGAAAAACTAATGAAAATTGAAGTGTCAAATAGAAGAAAGAGTAAAAATAATTAGCCCAACTTGAATCGCTAATTTTATATATCTCAGAGTTAACAACATGTGTGAAATTATTGGTTGTAGCTAAAAGTATCGCCAGAATGAAAAGCGAAATTAAAATTCCTTTTTCCAAACTAGTTTTTTTAAACCAATTAGAAGAGCGTAATTTTTCAATGATAAAATCATTCGAAATGATGGCAATTTCAGTCATCAATAAAAGCATCCACACAAATCTAGAAAACTCTAAATCAAAATTTCCATTTAATTCTCGATTGATTGGAACAGGGAAATCAGAGATGGATTTTCCAAAACTAAAAATCATTATTGGGTAAATAATAAAGCAAATTGACCAGTATGTCCAGAAAAGAATTGGAGGTGATTTTTTCTTTAACCAATTGCGAAGACTACTAAAAATTAGAATAGGAAAAAACAAAAAGCTAACTGAAATAAAGTAGGAGAAGTAAGCCTGAAAGGATGCACCCAAAAATATTTCATTTAAAATATAACTTGCAAATCCAATCATCGCAAGGAACATCCAAACTGTTTGGTTAAGAAAGAATTGCTCTATTTTTTCGAAGAGTTTTTTCATGGACTAATAAAGCTTGGTGTTTTTTTTACTACATAGGCACATAGAAAACATAGGTTATTATACTAAATTATTTTTGAAAGAATCTATGTTTTCTATGTGCCTATGTGGTGAAAATTATTTAATAGTTTTTTTCAAAAATAAATAACGCTAAAAAAAATAAGCCTTTCAAATCTACATGATAAAGGTATTTTTTTTCATGATAAAAGGACAGAAATCATTTGGCAATGGAAAACCTCCCTTTCATCATCTTATTCTATTCTAAGATCATTAATAGTTAAGTGGAGTGATTTTCTTTTCTAATTTAGTATCATAAAAAAAGCAATTATGAATTTAACTATTTCAAATCTAACCAAGGTCTATTCCAACGGAGTCAAAGCGGTGGACAACCTCAATCTCGAAATTGGAGCTGGAATGTTCGGACTCCTTGGTCCCAACGGTGCAGGGAAATCTACTTTGATGCGGACTATCGCTACCTTGCAAAATCCGGATTCTGGTAGCATTACTTTTAATGGAATTAATGTGTTGAAAGATCAAATGAGTTTGCGAAAAGTATTGGGTTATTTGCCTCAATCATTTGGAATGTATCCAAAGGTTTCCGCTGAAGATTTGTTAGAATATTTTGCTACACTAAAAGGCATTGCCTCGAAGTCTGACCGAAAGGCAATCATCAAAGAAGTTTTGGAAATAACAAATCTATATGAAGTTCGAAAGAAAAGTGTGAGTGGTTATTCTGGGGGAATGAAACAAAGATTTGGGATCGCTCAATTACTTTTGAATCAACCTCAACTTATCATCGTTGATGAACCAACTGCTGGTCTCGACCCCGCAGAACGAAATCGATTTTTAAATATTCTTCGAGAAATCGGAACTCATAATACCGTTATTTTTTCTACACATATTGTGGATGATGTCAAAGAGTTGTGCAATGAAATGGCGATCATGAATGGAGGCCGAGTTTTAAAACAGACTACGCCAAAAGATGCGACTAACGAAATTCAAGGAGAAATTTGGACAAAAAAAATTGCTCGAGGCGAGTTAGAAAAAATGGAATCGAAGCATCAAGTTTTATCTTCTAATTATAATCAAGATCATTCTTTAAATATTAGAGTACATGCTTTGGAGCAACCTGAAGAGGGGTTTGTTTTGGCGATACCTGAGTTGGAAGATGTTTATTTTTTGGCATTACAAAGTGACCATTAAAAATCTAAAACTATGTTTACGACTATTTTTAAATATGAAATTCGACATTGGTTGAAGCAATCAATGACCTATATTTTTTTCTTCACTTTATTATTGCTCGGTGCAGTTTCGATGGGTGGAATAGCAGAAGCATTTGATGAGCATAGTGCGGTGGAAAGCTCGACGATGTTGGCGAATACCTCTTGGCGGTTGATTGAGGTGATTCGAATTTTTACGAATTTGATCTTGCTGATGTTGCCAATTATTTTTGGAGGATCAGTTTTTAGAGATTATAAAAATAATGTTTACACTATTTTATATTCTTATCCTTTTGGGAAAAAAGAATACTTGTTGGCCAAATTATTTAGTGCTATGTTGGTGATGAGTATTATTTTTTTTGGAGTAATGATTGGTATTTATTTAGGAACAAAAATACCGACGGTGAATCAAGAGTTACTTGTTCCATTTAATTTAAGCGCTTATTTGCGAACCTATTTTGTGTACTTATTGCCGAATGTTTTTTTGGTCGGGACAATAGTTTTTTCAATTGTAGTTTACACTCGAAATATTTATTCAGGATTTGTAATTGTATTGTTATTGTTAGCATTGCAGGCCATTTTTAGTGCAGTTTTGGGAGGAATGGACAATCGTTTTTGGGCAGCGATTTCCGATCCTTTGGGACAAAGTGCAAATTACTATTACATTCAAAATTGGACGAAAACTGATTTGAATACTCAATTAGTTCCAATCAAAGGAGTCGTGATTTACAATCGATTATTGTGGATAGGGATTGCAAGTATATTGTTTGTTTTAATGTATCGTTCTTTTTCTTTTAGCCAGAATGCGCTTTCTTTTTCTTTAAAAAAGTCGAAAGGAGAGCGGTTTGTGAAAAATAATTTTGGGAGCATTATTAAAGTGAATTTACCAAAAGTGAAATTTGATTTTTCTTTTTTTCAACAATTAAAAACGACTTGGGTTCTTTCTAATCTTGGTTTAAAATATATCGTTAAGAATTGGATGTTCATAAGTTTGGTTGTTGCAGGTTCAGCATTTGTTTTGCTAAAAGGTTTGCAAATATCTCCAGCTTTTGGCTATAAAATGTTGCCCATGACTTCTGTGATGTTACAGTTGCCGGCGATATTATTTTCAGGAGCCATATTGATTTTGACCTTCTTATTTGCGGGTATGTTAGTTCACCGAGATCGAATGGTGGAGATGAATCAGTTGGTTGATATTACTCCTGTTCCAAATTGGGTTTTTCTTTTTTCAAAATTTTTGGCCTTGATTAAAATGCAAATGTTGTTGTTAAGCTTTGTTCTCCTTGGTGGAGTTTTAGCACAAACTATTTTAGGTTTTTATCAGTTTGAAATTGGAAATTATTTATTTCGATTGTACGTGGTCATATTGCCGAGTTTTATTGCTTGGGCTATGGCTTCGCTTTTTGTGCAGACCGTTTTTACGAATGTCTATTTAGGATTTTTTATTTTATTGTTGAGTACGGTAGGAGTTTCGTTAGTTCCAGACCAGTTGGGAATGGAGCATGATATTTTTAAATTCAATAGCGTACCAGAATATTCTTACTCAGATATAGACGGATATGGTGGTACTTTGGGCGTACATTTATTGTTTAGATTTTATTGGATTTTATTTGGAGGAGTATTGTTATGTGGTACACTTTTATTTTGGGTTCGTGGGATTCCATATTCATTTAAAGAAAGATTGAGAATTGTTTTTTCTCGATTTAAAGGTAGAGTTGCTTTGTCTATTAGTATTTTATTGATTGGATTTTTAAGTGTAGGGTTTGGAATTTATTATCAAGATAAATTGTCAGGAGGAGATCCTTTGGCAGATTTTAATTTAGAAAAGGTATCGGTTGAAAATGAATTAAAATTTGGAGAATATAAAAATTTAGCGCAGCCAGAGATAGAAGCAATTAATATTCATTTAGATATTTTTCCAGCGACTAGAGATTTTAGAGCCAAAGGAAAATATACTTACATTAATAAAACTAAGGAACCAATTGATACTTTGCTCGTGCATTATAGTTTTGATGAATTGACAAAATTTGATTTTGGAAGTGCGAGTGATTTAATTTTGGAAGATACCGTTTTAAGATATAGTTTGCATGAGTTGAAAAAAACATTGGGAGTTGGTGATAGTGTCATTATGAATTTTGAAGTGTGGAATCGGCCGCAAACTTTTTTTCATCATCACTCCGATATTTTAGAGAATGGAACATTTTTATGGAATTCTATTTTTCCAAGAATTGGTTATCGAAATGCAGAATTAGAAAACGCTGAAAAACGAAAAAAATACGGACTTCCAGAGAAAGAAAGTTCTGTCAGTTTTCCATCAGATAGTGCTGCTTTAAAAAATGAAAACGTTCATTGGGTACATCGTTTTGAAGCAACGGTCAGTACTTCAAAAGATCAAATTGCCATCGCTCCAGGTTATTTGCAAAAAGAATGGGTGGAACATGATCGGCGATTTTTTTATTACAAGATGAATAGTAAAATTAAAAATGCCTACGCTTTTAATTCTGCTCGTTACGAAGTAAAAGAAGATGAATGGGAAGGAAATAGTTTGCAGATTTTTTATCATAAAAATCATTCGTATAATATAGATCGAATGATGAAAGGTTTAAAAAATGCATTTGCTTATTGCTCAAAAAACTTCGGGGCATATCAACATGAGCAAGCTCGTATCATCGAATTTCCAATTACTTATGGAGAATTTAATACGGTTTTTGCGAATTCTGTTCCTTTTTCGGAGGCGACATTTTTAGTCGATGTGGATGATGAAGATATTGAAGTAATTGATTTTCCTTACAAAGTTGCAGCGCATGAAGTGGCGCATCAATGGTGGGGACATCAATTTATTCATGCTGATGTAAAAGGGAAAAGTATGTTGACTGAAAGTATGGCGGAGTATGTTGCGGCGCAAGTTTTGGAAGAAGAATATGGAGTTGAGACGAAACGACAATATTTAAAATATTCGATGGAATCTTATTTCAATGGGCGACGGAGAGAGTCAAAAGAAGAGTTACCATTGATGTATGCTTTGTCTGATCAACGATATTTGAATTATCGAAAAGGAGAGGTGGTGATGTGTGCAATGAGTGAATATTTAGGTGAAGAAAAATTCAATCAAGCGTTACGAAATTATATCAACGCTGTTAAATTTCAAGATGAAGCCACCACCACTTCGATTGAGTTGTTAGATTTTATTAAATCAGAAACACCTGACTCTTTGCAATATTTGATTCATGATATGTTTGAAACGATCACACTTTATAACAATAAGATTACAAATGTAAGAATGAGAGAGTTGTCAAATGGAAAGTATCAAGTTGATATTGAATTTTTTATTTCAAAATATCGAACGGATGGAAAGGGAGTGAAAGATTTTTCGGACGAAGACGAAGATGTGATTGTTTATGAGAATGAAAAATCTTTACCTTTGGCAGATTATATTGAGATTGGAATTTTTGATAAAGATGGAAAAGAATTATTAATTGAGAAAAAGAAATTTACAAAAATCAATAATGCATTTTCTTTTTATGTTGATGTAAAACCATTTGAAGTAGCAATTGATCCCTATGAGATTTTAATTGATGCGGAACTGGCAAATAATCGGAAGGTCATTGGAAATTAATTTATAAAAAAAGGTTATTGCGGAATTCTGCAATAACCTTTTTTTATAAATTAATTTAGATTAACAACCTGGTATATCCAGAGAATCTTTTGCTTCGATTTCTCCTGCAAGGTTTAGTATTTCCACTCTAATTCCAAATCCACAAACGCATTCTAAATCTATTCCTGTGGAGAGGATTACTTGTTCCGTATTTTTATACCAATTTATAATATAGTCCCCATTCGAAAGATCAACATCAGGAGAACTGACTGTTAAAGTATAACCACCAGTTGTGCAAGTGGTTTTACTTATTTCGATGGAAAAATCTCCACTTGAAGAAAAAGAATTTTGAAGCTCAAATGATTGTGTCTCGATATTTGGAGAGGTAGTTTCTGTTTCAGTTTGAGTTGGATTATTCGGCGTGATTTCTTCTTTAGTACAAGATGTTGTGAATAATCCTAAACAGATAATTAGTACAGATAATTTTGTTGGTAATTGCATGTTGATGTTTTTTTATTGATTTTTAAATAGGTAATAATTCTTTCTTTCAATTGTATATATGCTTGAAAATGTAAAAACGTTGCCTCGCTTGGTTATTTTTTTACCAAATAATAAATTGTTTTCGGTTTTGAAACAAAATAAAAAGTGAAAATGTTCTGTTTAGATACACAATACTTTAGTAAAATTTCGAATTACTTATTTTTATGGATTAGGACTAAATATCGTTAATTGAAAATAGAACATAATTACTAACTGATTTTAACCAGCTAGTAATTACATTATTTGCAAAAATTACTTCTTTCGTTACAGAAATTTTTTTTCAGTTTCTGAACTATTTTGTAATTAATTTCAAATTAGATTGCTAACAACCTGGAATATCTAAAGACCCATCAGCGGCAAGAGAACCAGCATCATCAATCACTTCCACTCGTACTCCAAATCCACAAACACATTCCAATTGTTGTCCTTCAGAATAGATTTCTATTTCGGTATTTTTATACCAATTAATAGTGAAATTTCCACTTGAAAGATCAACGTCTGGAGAAGTTACGGTCAAAGTATAACCACCTGTTGGGCAAATAGTAGAGGTTACTGTAATTGGAAAATTGAGGATACTCTGAGGTTCTAATTCTGGATCTGTTAAGGTTATAATGTCAAGATTAGTTGACAAATTACTAGTAGGAGTTTCTTGAACTGGAGTAGGATTGATGTCTTCTTTTTGACAAGATGTGAACAGCGTGGCAAAGATAGCCAAGGCCATCCCAAGGAGGATAGTTTTATTTTTCATGCTTTGAGGATTTATGTAAGTATATTGTTTTAAAAAATTACAACAATATATTTACGGGAGTTAAGTAATAGTTTATTTTTGCTTTTTTATTTAATGCTTATATTTCAAACTTATAGGATTTTTAAATTAAAATCCACTATTGGAACTAAAAATACTTTTAAAATATTGTTAATATTTAAAGTCAATGTAAGCTAGCTTGCATAAAATCGGAGATACACTATTTTATTTTTTATTATTCAAAACTAAAGCTTATGAAATTTGTCATCATTTTTGGCCCATCAGCAGTTGGAAAAATGAGTGTAGGAAAAGCACTTGCCGATCAAACCGGATTAAAATTATATCATAATCATATGTCGATTGAAGCGGTTCGTCCAGTCTTTGATTTTGGTACACCTGAATTTAATCGTTTGGTGGAGTTACATAGAATTGAAATGTTCAAAGCTGCTGCTAAAAGTGATTTAGAAGGATTGATTTTTACTTTTGTTTGGGCATTGGATTTACCAAAAGAATTTGAATATATAAATCGTGCGGTGAAAATTTTTGAAGAACAAAATGCAGAAATTTTTTATATCGAATTGGAAGCTTCTTTAAAAACTCGATTGGTAAGAAATAAACATGAAATCCGATTATTAGAAAAACCATCAAAACGAGATATGGAAGTCGCTGAAAGTATTCTGTATTATGAGCAGAAGTATCAATTGAATACAACGGGAGGGGAGTTTGATAACCAGAATTATATGAAAATTAATAATGAAAAATTAACACCAGAAGAAGTGGCTAAGAGTGTGGTTGAGTATTTTGGGTGGTGATATTTTGCCACAGGCCAATACAGACTTGATTGACTTTTTCATTTTGATTCTATGTTGGATAAGTCAGTCAAGTTTGTATTGGTCTGTGACTAGGTTTTATTCATTTTTAAAAACAACTCCATCTTTCATTACGAAGTTCACTTTTTGCAAAATCTTAATATCCTTCAATGGATCACCTTTTACAGCAACGATGTCAGCCATTTTCCCACTTTCCAACGTTCCATATTTTTCTGAAATCCGAAGCAAATTAGAAGCTGCAACTGTAGCAGATTTAATTGCTTCATATTCAGGCATTCCAGCTTCTACCATGTAGAAAAATTCTTTTGCATTGTCTCCATGAGGAGAAACGCCTGAGTCTGTTCCAAATGCAATCTTTACACCTGCTTTGTATGCTTTGCCAAAAGTCTCCTGGATTTGTGGACCGACTTCAATTGCTTTCGGTCGAATGATCGCTGGGAAAAAATTCTCATCGTTCATCGCTTTCTCGTAAACAAATTTTCCTGCAGAAATAGTTGCCACCAAATAAGTGCCTCGTTGCTTCATCAATTCCATAATTTCTGGTGTCATAAAAGTTCCATGTTCAATACTATGAATTCCGCCTAAAACAGCTCGCTTCATTCCTAGTGGACCATGTGCATGAGCAGCTGTTACAAATCCATAATCATCTGCTGCTGCGACTAATTCTTTAATTTCTTCGATGGTGAATTGTGCCCCTTTTCCATCTTTTGCCACAGAGAGAACACCGCCAGTAGAAGTAATTTTAATTACATCCGCACCATTTTTATATCGTTGGCGAACTGCTTTTCTAGCTTCCTCTGGACTATTAATAACTCCATCAAGTGGACCAGGATCCCCCATCAATTCTTTTTTCATTCCATTAGTCGGATCGGCATGACCGCCTGTGGTAGCGATACTTTTTTCAGCCGTATAAATTCTTGGGCCACGAATAAAATTTTTACGAATGGCATCTCTAAGAGAAACATTTACTCCTGTTCCTCCAAGATCTCTAACAGTTGTAAAACCTGCCATCAAAGTTCTTTCGCAATACATCGTAGCACGCAATGCTACGTCGGCATCACTAATTCTAAATTGCTCAGAGTATCGCCCTGGAGAAAGTTCACTTTCAACATGCACATGCATATCCATAAATCCGGGCATCACAGTTTGATCTTTTAGGTCGATGACTTTTACATCTTTAGGTGCTTTTTTGTAGCCATCAACAACTTCTTTGATTTGATTTTTTTCGATGACGATGGTTTGTTCTTTTTTGGCAGCATCACCTTTGCAATCGAGGACTGCGCCGCAATGCAAATATGTGATTTGTGATTTTCCCAAAAAAGAAAAAAGGAGAAAAAAGAATAAGAGGGTAGTGGTTCGCATGGTTTTGATTTTGTTTTGTAAAAAATGTGAGAAATCAGAGACTACGTAGAATCTAGTCGTTGATCAGGAATTTAAAATTAATAAAATTTCCCAGTTTCCATTTCTCGTTTTATTTCAGAACATGATTTTAGAATTCCCGTCATAAAAAGGTAAACACCTGCTTCTAAAATTTGCGTAGCTGCAATTGCTCCTCCTACATTGATCGGTGCATCAGAATTGGAAAATTGTTCCGGTCGCATTGCACCAGTTAAGATGATTACTTTGTTTTTTATTTTTGGTAAAATAAAATTCGCAGTTTCGATCATCGAATCAGTTCCATGAGTGATGATAAATTTATCAGCAGAATTTTCATTAATTAGATTCACTAACTCTTGCCGATCATCATTCGTGATTTCCAAACTATCTTTTTGGCAAGCGGTCAAAATTTCATATTTGAAAGTTGGATTTAGTTTTTCCAAAATCCGTCGAGTCGCAGGTTCACCAAATTCGAAGGCATATCCTTTGTTTGTTTTTGGATAATCTTTGTCGATGGTTCCGCCGGTTTGGATGAAGGTGATTTTCATTTTTTTGGAAAAATAAATTTAGTGAAAAGTAATTTAGCAAATTATGTATTTTTGAACAAGATAAAATTAATGAATGCTTAATTAGGAATTTTAACAAAGAAAAATATAAAATACTTTGACTATGAAAAGAAATGCGCTGTCTCTTATTATTTTAATCTTGCCATTATTTCTATGTGCTCAAAATTGGGAAGTTGACTTTGGAGAACCTTACAAGAAAAGACACAAAACAGGTTGGGGAGGTGATGCAGAAAGCTCTAGATTTTTAGGATTAGATAAACAACATTATTTTTTAAATCACAAGTCTAAAAGAGAAAATGAGATTCTTCAATTTGATTTTGAACATAACTTAGTCAATGTTTTTCCAATTGGAGAAAACTTTAAAGGCAAAGAGTTCGAGGCAGAAAATATCTTGAAAATGAATAAAAGGAAATATTTAATTTCCTCTTACCTTAATAGAAAGAAGAAATATATTTATGCTACTCGTTTAAATAATGATGGAAGTTTGGGCGAAGTTAAGGAACCTCTTTTTTCGTATTTACCTTCTCGATCAAATTCAGGTTCTTTAAATACAGATGCGAGAGGTTTTAGTATTAGCCCTGATTCTTCAAAAATAGTTTTTGCAATGGTTGGAGATTATGAGTCAAGGTCTTATGAAGGAAATGAAGTTTATCAAATTTTTGTGTTTGACAATCAACTGAATAAATTATGGGAGAAAGAAGTCTTACTTCCTAATTTGGATAAAAAAATACAAGTACATGAATTTCGAGTGAACGATATTGGAGATGTAATTTTAGTTGCAAAACATAAATTTAAAAGAAACAATAGCTGTATTCCAAAAGGAGATTTTTTCATTTTAAGAGTAAAAGAGGAAGCAGAAAATATTCTTAATACATTGAGGTTGAAAAATTCTTATCCAATATCGATAACTACTTTTTTTGATAATGATATTTTATATGTTGCAGGAATATACACGGATGGAATGAAAGAACGTAGTGGAGCTGATGGAACATTTATGATGAAGTTTGATGATGACGATGAATTATCATTTTATAAAAAGTATCCTTTTGAAGAAAAAATAAAAAAATATTTAATTCCTAATCGACAAAAAAGAGGGAGTGAAAATTTTTTTAATTTCGAAATTGATGATTTGTTGATTGATTATAGAAATGGATATTTTTTATTTGTAGCAGAGAATAGATATGTTGCTAATATTGGTGTTATTTATACTGCAGAAGATATAATTGTTTCTAAGTTTACTTTTGAGGGAAAGTTAGAATGGAACTTTCATAAGGATAAAAAAAGTTTTGGCTCATCAGCAATTTATGGATTGTCTCATGGGAATGGGAATATTTATTTGATTTATAATGCACGTAAAACTACAAAGGAAAGAAAGCAAATTCAACATAAAAGAAGACCTAATTGGAGTTCAACTTATACAGATGTGATTAAAATTAATGATAAAGGAAAGATTGAATTTGAGGAAACTATTTTTCATTCAAGAGAGTTGAAGATTCCAATTTCTCCTCGTTTTTCAAGAAAGATAAATAGCAAAAATATATTGTTATTTTTTCATGATCAATCGAATTTCCGATATGGAACTTTAAAGTTTAGATAGGTTAAAAAAAGAGGTGTTAGCGATTCAAGCGCTAACACCTCTAAAATATAAAATTCACAAAATTACGGCTTCGCAACTTTCACTTCACCACTTGCATCCAACACAATAATTTCATAACCTAATTTTTCCAATCCTGGACGAATAGATTTTTCATCACCTACTACCAAGATGTACATATTTTCAGGTTGTAAATATTTTTTAGCCAAACCATTCAATTCTTCTTTAGATACATTTTCAACCAACTTAGTTTGCTCATCAACGAATGTACGATCTAAATCATAGTGAACGATTCTTCTTAAGAATCCAGCTTTTTGTCGAGGAGTCTCGTAATTTCTAGCATCACGTTGACCGATAGAACTTTTCATAAATGATAATTCATCATCAGTAATTCCATCTTTTTGGTAACCTTTGATCTCATTGATAAATTCAACTACACTACTATCAGTAGCGACAGCTTTTACACCTGCACTTGCGGTGAAAGAACCGATTTCTTCATCAGCTGAGAAACCTGCACGAGCACCATAAGTCCAACCTTTGTCTTCTCGAAGATTCAAATTGATTCGACTATTAAAGGCACCTCCCAATGGGAAATTCATCAAGTAAGATTTGTAGTAATCACCAGTCACATCATATTTCATATCAGTTAAATAACCGATTCTGATTTCTGATTGAGGAGCATCAGTTTTGTCAACGATATAAATTTTCGTTTTTTCTTTTTTCTGTTTAACTGCAACAGAAGGAATGGTAACAGATTTTGCTTTCCAATTCTTCAAGAATTGTAATTGAGGCATTACTTCTTGTTCAGAAATATCACCCACTACTACTAATTCAGAAACTGACGGAGAGTAATTTTTAGCATAAAAATTCTTCACATCATCCAAAGTAATATTTACAACTGATCCTTCATCACCACTTGTTGGAATGGCATAGATATGATCTTTTCCATACAATAATCTATTGTAAACTTGGCTAGCAGTTACACTTGGATTTTTACGGCTACTTTTGATTCCCTCCAATTGTTGCTTTTTCAATCTTTCAAAATCTTCTTCAGCAAACATAGGATTCATTAAAATCTCTTCCGCTAATTTCATCGTAGCTGGTAAATTCTTTTTCAAAGAACTTACAAACATAGTCGTAGAACTTCTTCCTGCGCTAATACTTACGCTACTTCCTAATTTTCGCAATTCTTCTTGAATCGCTTCAGAAGAATAATTCTTAGTAGCTTCATTCATCATACTACCAGTCAAAGATGCCAAACCAGATTTTGATTTGTCAACAGCATCTAATTTGTGTCCTCCATTGATCGTTAATTGTAAAGAAACAGTAGGAATCTCATCACTTGTAGTTCCGATTACTTTGATACCATTTTTGAAAGTTGATTTCCAAAATTCAGGAACTCTAACAACTGGATTAGCACCTAAACCTGGTTTTTTACTTCGATCAAAAGTATCTCCTTTTGCTTTATTGTAAACCATTTTTGAGTAATCAGTAGTTGGGAATGGATTTTCCCCTGCTGTTGCAATTTCAAAATTATTTGGTTTTGCAGGCTTTGCATCTTCGCTAGCCAATACACTAATTAAAACATATGGTTGGTCTTTGATGTATTTTTTAAATACACGCATTACATCTTCTTTTGTAATTCCCATGTATCTATCTAATTCAGCACCAATTCCGTTTGGAGTTCCTTTGAAAGTTTGGAAACTTGCTAACTGAGAAACTTTTCCACTCACACTCGCCAAACTGTTAATCATACTTGACTCCGTATCTGCTTTAAATTTTTCGATATCAGCATCAGTTACTCCAGCTTTTTCAAAGTCTTCCAAAATCTGCATTACTTGTCCTTCAAATGTTTCTAGTGATTGACCAGGGAAAGGTAAAATAAACATAGAAAATTCACCAGACAATTCACTTGCAGGATTGAAAGAAGAAGCTTGAATTGCTTTTTGGGTTTTTACGAAATTCTTGTAGAAGTAAGAACTTTTTCCAGTTCCTAAAATCTCAGCTAAGCAATCTAAAGGTGCTTCATCTTTATGAAATCTAGGTACAGTTGGGTAAGTAAAAATTACGGCAGGGAATCGAATATTTTTATCTACATAAGAAACGTATCGGTTCTCAGGTAAAGTTGGTTTTTCCAATTTCATGTTTTTAACAGCAGGACCAGTAGGAATATTTCCGAAATATTTCTCTACCATTTTGATCACCTCTTTAGGTTTTACATCACCACCGACAGTCAAAGTTGCATTGTTTGGTCCATACCATCTTAAGAAGAATTTTTTCAAATCTTCTACATTAACTCGATCAAGGTCTTCCAATTTTCCAATTGTCAACCAAGAGTATGGGTGGCCATAAGGATACAAAGCAGCAGCTTGTAATTCATTGTAAGGACCATAAGGACGGTTGTCATAATTTTGACCTTTTTCGTTTTTCACAGTTTCTCGTTGTACCTCAAATTTTTTCTGAGTTACAGCATCTAGGAAAAATCCCATTCGATCAGCTTCCAACCAAAGCATTCTTTCCAATTGGTTGCTAGGTACAGTTTCGAAGTAGTTAGTTCGGTCACGGTTAGTTGTTCCGTTAAGTGTTCCACCAGCTTCAGTTACTGTTTTGAAATGCTCCTCATCTGCCACATTTTCAGAACCTTGAAACATCATGTGCTCAAAGAAATGTGCAAATCCAGATTTGTTTAATTCTTCACGAGCAGAACCTACATGGTAAGTTACATCTACATGAACTAAAGGATCAGAGTGATCTTCGTGGATCACCAAAGTTAATCCATTAGAAAGCACGTGCTTTTCGTAAGGGATAACGATTTTATCTCCTTTTTTTTCCACCTTCTCAATCATTTTAGTTTGAGCGAAGAGGGATGAAGAGAAAATCAAAAAAGTAAAAATCAAAAAGTTTTTCATAATTAAAGTTTTTGTCAAAAATTAACGCGTACGTATTTTAACTTATGATTAAAAAATGGATAGAGGAAAATTAGAATCCTTTCCAACACCTAAAGGTAATTCTACTTCCTAAAACGACAAAAAGAAATAAGGTAGGTTGTCTGAAAATGTAAGAAATTTAACGTGAGATTAACGGTTCAGCGGCTTATTGTCAGTTTAGAACTCTAAAATATTCAAGTTTTCCATTTCATGATTCATTAAATGACCACCGAGATTAAACCAATTTATGGCATGATCGATGACCCAGCCATCAGAAGAAACAATAATTTTACCGTTTTCTGCTAGAATTTTATCTGGATTATTGACCAATTCTACGGTCCAATTAAATTGATATTTTTGACTAATTTCTAAAAGTATTTTCTTTAATCGACCACTATTTGAGATTGGCGCATCTAAATACCATTCAACTGAAGATACCTCCATTTTTTTTAAAACATTACCTATAAGAATGATGGCTATTTCGGTTTTTTGAACTCGTTTGTAGGTACCATGTACACTTGAAATATCTCGATAAGTTCCATCTCTACCTTTGAAAATAAATGCTCCTGAAAGCGCACTTTCTAAAAGTATTAGCAAATTAAATCCATCAATTGAAATCGTTTTATTTTTTAGAAGCGAAGGTTGGAGTTCTTTGGATTTTCGAAGTTGGATATTTTGTTCGGCAGCACCTACTCGCATGATTGCCATGCGTTGTCGTTTGTTTAATTTATATCGACTGCCTACAATTTGCAAAGTTGAATTCATCGCATATCCTCGCGACATTAAAAAGGAATAGTCATCAATGGCTTCTTTAAAAATGGGGTGCCACTTTTTTGCGAAATATTTATTGTCGTTGGGGTGTTTTCCTCTGTTTCTTGTTGGCAAAGTATATTTATTTAAGGACAATAGACATCGATTAGTGTATACTCATTAATCGTTTCAATAAAAAAAGTTCCTGAAAATGGACCATTATTTATTTCAATTGAAGATATGAATTCATCCTCATTTATGTAGTTATCTATTTTAGTACAAGAATTTGATACCACAATTTTTAGAGTTTCTAATGAGATTGGATTATATGAACCTCCATATAAATCAACCTCAATAGAGCTATTATCTATTTGAGTTTTATTTACTGCGCTTACCCAAAAATCTAATGCTGTTTCATAATATTCTTTTTTAGCTTTTATAGCTCCTCCATTAAGTGATATGTTATGATATTCTAATTTATCCATATTCACTCCTTTCTTGTTATGATTACCTAAATCTAACAAGTTAAATTTTTGCTCTTTTCTTAATGATTTGAATTCTTCATAGCCTTTTTTATTTATTAAAATATAATACCATAAGTTTTTTGAACTCTGATTTTTTCGATTATCCTCATTAAGTTTCTGAAAAATATTTATGGCATCCGAGAAAGTTGAGATACAAATTATTTCAACTTCATTTTGAAGATCATATTCATATTCAATTGGATCGCTATAATATTTAATAACTTTTTCCCTTAGCCCTTTTTGTGGATCACTTGATATTATGTAGTGTCTACCTTGTCTCATTTTTTTCAATTGGGTGAAAAAATAATAATTACTCCTCCATCCATTTCAAATCCCTCGCCGCTTTATAATCCGTCAAATCATGCATCGAAGGAACAATCGAAATATATCCATTATCCAATGCTCGCACATCAGATTCATCAGTCAAATCATTACTCACAAATGAACCAGTAATCCAGTAATAATTTTGTCCCATCGGATCTTTTTTCTCTTCAAATTCTTCTACCCAGCGAGAATCAGATTGATAGCAAACCTTCATTCCTTTGATTTCTTCCAAAGGTAATTTGGGGATATTTACATTTAATAATTTTCCTCCTGTCAAGCCTTTTTCCAAAACCATCCGCATTAATTTTTCTATCCAAACTTGAGCCGCTGAAAAATCTGCATCTGCATCAAAATCCAACAAACTAAAACCAATACTATCAATTCCATTCAACGATGCTTCCATCGCTGCAGACATGGTTCCCGAATATAAAATATTGATGGCGACATTCGAACCATGATTAATTCCAGAAACACAAAGGTCAGGGATACGATCTTTAAGCACCACATATTTTCCCAATTTTACACAGTCTACGGGAGTTCCAGAACACTCATAAGATTCTACGCCTTCAAACATTTCTACTTTTTTTAATCGCAAAGGATCATGAATAGTGATAGCGTGCCCCATTCCACTCTGAGGAGAATCAGGGGCGACAACCACGACTTCGCCTATTTTTTTGGCAACTTCAACTAATGCTTTGATTCCTTTGGCAGTGATGCCATCATCATTGGTAACGAGAATTAATGGTTTTTTCATAAGCGTCTTTTTGTTTAAGAAGTATTTTTTTTGAAAAAAACAAAGGTAAGTTTAGGAAAATAGTATCCCAATTTTTTAAAATATCTTTTTACTTTTTTCAAAAAAAATCCTTCTTGCACAAAAATGACATATTTTTTACCCTAGGTTAAACATGTATTCCTTTCCGCTGTTGTATTTTTGTTTTTTTGAAAAAAATAGATCAATGCCAGTTAATTTAAATTCTAAGATTGGAGTACTTCTCGTTAATTTAGGAACACCAGATGACCCTTCCTATGGAGGTGTTTGGAGGTATTTGCAACAATTTTTGACAGATGGTCGAGTGATTGATATTCCTTGGTTGCCACGGCAATTACTAGTGAGAGGAATCATTGCACCTTTTCGTTCCAACAGTTCGTCTAAATTATATAAGCAACTTTGGACAGAAAATGGTTCGCCACTAAAATTTTATGGTGAACGATTGGCAGCGGGTGTACAAAAGAATTTAGGAAGTGATTATATCGTCGAATTAGCAATGCGATATCAAAATCCATCTATCGAATCTGCCTTGGATAAATTGATGTCAAAGCAAGTTCGAGAGTTGATTGTGATTCCACTTTTTCCACATTATGCATCGGCTTCGACAGGTTCGGTTTACGAAGAAGTGATGCGATTACTTTCCAAAAAACAAGCAATTCCATCTTTGAAAATTGTTAACTCGTTTCATGATTATGAGCCGATGATTGATGTTTTTGTGAAAAACTCACAGAAGTATGATTTGTCTAGTTACGATCATATTTTGTTCAGTTACCATGGTTTGCCACAAAGACAAATGAAAAAAGCGGATACGTGTAATCATTGTTTAAAAGTAGATGATTGTTGTGCAGTTTTGTCTGAGAAAAATCAATTTTGTTATTCCGCGCAATGTCATGATACGACTTATGCATTGGCTGAAAAATTGAATTTATCACGAGATCAATATACTATTTGCTTTCAAAGTCGACTGGGAAGAGATCCTTGGATTCAGCCATATACGAGCGACATTTTAAAAGTTAGAGCTGATGCAGGTGACAAACGATTGTTGGTTTTTTGTCCAGCTTTTGTTTCTGATTGTTTGGAGACGACTATAGAAATTTTAGATGAATATCAAGAAGAATTTGAAGAATTGGGAGGGGAACATATTGATTTGGTGGAGAGTTTGAATGATCATCCTGATTGGATAATTGGAATGTCGGATCTGGTGCGGGCGCAGGTGGTGGAGAAGCAGTCGTCGGTAGTGTAAGAGTTTTTTTTGAATATTCCTTGTTGAGTGTGATGAATATTCAAATTATTAAAACGATGTTAATGCAGATTGCACTAACATCGTTTTTTGTTTTTTTGATTAGTTTTGTAAAAAAAAATACGATATGAGAAATTGGATTTTGATAATTATTAGTTTGTTTCTTTTTCAAGTGAATAGTTTTGCACAAGAAGAAGGTGATGCATTTTTAACCTTGTTAGAAAAAGGAAAAGCAGCTTTTGAAAAGAAAGATTACGATACGTGTATATCTTGTTACAAAAAAGCAGAAATCTACCAACCTCAAAATGCATGGCTAAAATATGCTGCTGCTCGATGTTATGATTCAAAGAAAAAAAAGAAAAGCACGTACCAAAATTTAACGAAAGCAATTCAATTAGATTGGGAAGATGTGGAAGATTGGTTGGTAAATAGTGAAAGTGATTTTAGTTATTTAAAAAAGAAAAAACGTTGTTGGAAAAAAGTCCAAAAGGAAATTAAGGCGCAACAAAAAGAAATGAATTTGACATTGCGAGAAGAATTAATTCAAATGGAGAAGGCCGACCAAAAATATCGGATTGAAATTCAGGAGAAGTCAAAAAAAGGGAATTATAATGCTTCAGTAGTTAATGAATTATGGAAAAAACAATTAGCGATTGATTCAAGAAATTTAAAACGGAGTGAAGAAATAATCGCAGAATATGGATATCCAAGTAAAAAATTAGTTGGTAAAAAAGCAGCAAAGTCTATCTTTCTGATCGTCCAACATGCAGAATTAAAGTACCAACAAAAATATATTTCTCTTTTCCAAAAAGCAGTAAAAAGTGGAGATTTGGATATGAAAACGCTTGCGTTGATGTTGGATAGAATTGAGGTGAGAAAAGGTCGGCCACAAATTTATGGGACACAAATTGGAGAAGATCAAAAAACGGAAAAATTGACTTTTGATCCAATTGTTGATGAAAGAAAAGTAAATAAACGAAGAGCATATATTGGATTGCCTTCGATCGAATCTTATGCGCAACGATTTGATTTTGAATATCAATACAAAAAGCAAAAATATGTAAAAGCTGATTTTAGAAAATTCAAAGGAGGTTGGGATTTAGTTAATATCCGTGATGCTGAAACTTTTGAAATTACTTTTTTACCAAAACAAAATTTCTGGGTAGAATTTTTGGCAAAGGGAAGATTGCGATTCAACCGATCTGTCAATACTTGCGAAATGATATATCAAGCTACGGATACTGGGCGATTAGTTTTTACTCCTAATTTAGATTGCACAGAAAATTGTTGTGATGATAAGAAAATTTCACAAACCTTGAATTATCATGATGTGATTGAATTTGAATTGTATAATAATGTTTTGTTTTTGATTGACACCAAGGGAAAAATTTGGGAGTTCAAAAGAAAGAAATATAAAAAGCAGCGATTGCAACAAGAGGATAATTGATTTTACTTTTGCCCGACTACTTAAAATAAAGTCCCCGATTTTGAAGGTGGAACGATTCCTAAATGAACATAAGCTTTTTCAGTTACCAATCTTCCACGAGGCGTTCGTTGAATATAGCCTTCCATGATTAAAAATGGTTCGTGGACTTCTTCAATTGTTCCTGCCTCTTCGCCGACAGCAGTTCCAATCGTTGTTAATCCAACAGGACCACCTTTAAATTTATGAATGATGGTTGACAAAATTTTATTATCCATTTCATCCAATCCACTTTCATCTACATTCAAAGCAGTTAAACCAAATTTTGCAATTTTCACATCAATAGTTCCATCACCTTTTATCTGTGCAAAGTCTCGCATTCGTCGAAGTAAAGCATTAGCGATCCGTGGCGTTCCTCGACTTCTTCGAGCAATTTCGTGAGCACCTGTATCTGTAATTGGTACATTTAAAATTCCTGCACTTCGCTTGACAATTGCTTCCAATACTTCAACTGAATAATAATCTAAGTGGCAATTGATACCAAATCTCGCTCTCATTGGCGAAGTCAAAAGTCCCATCCGAGTGGTTGCGCCGACAAGTGTAAACGGATTAAGTGACAATTGAATACTTCGAGCATTGGGGCCGGAATCAATCATGATGTCAATTCGATAATCTTCCATAGCAGAATATAAATATTCCTCTACCACAGTATTTAGTCGATGAATTTCATCAATAAAAAGTACATCGCCTTCTTCCAAATTGGTTAGCAAACCAGCCAAGTCGCCTGGTTTTTCCAAAACAGGACCAGAAGTCATTTTTAGATTTGCTTCCAACTCGTTGGCAACAATATGAGACAAAGTTGTTTTTCCTAACCCAGGAGGACCATGCAATAAAACATGATCCAATGCTTCGCCACGTAACTTTGCTGCCGCAATAAATATTTTTAAATTTTCGACAATCTTAGGTTGACCGCTAAAGTCGCCAAGCATTTTTGGACGCAAGGCTTTTTCATATTGTTGTTCTTCTGATGTTAAATTTTCGTCAGAAGGATCGAGGTTCGGATTTGACATAATTTGCTAGTGTACTTTTTTGTAGTGTATCAGTTGATTGGTCAGGTAATCAGGCATGATATGGAACTGTAATTAAATAAACTCGTTGGACTGATTACCTGATCAATCTTTTTCCCAAATGACCAATTCCCCCGAATAATTTTTCGTCTTATCATCACATTTCGTTTCTCTTGAAGTTGATTCGCAAATCAAAGTACCTTGGCAATCAAGCAACATACTTTTAGTTGGTCCTAGGAAGTAATATGCAAAACCATCTGTCCTATAAACATATCGAATCACTTGGTAAGCTTTCGTTTTTTCCATAGAAATTGTCATCCATTCTGCATCGTAAGGATTAAGCGTTTGGATGCATTTAATTTTTTCAGGTTTTATTCCGCCAGTTCCGGGAGGGATGGTAGAAGAATTTTCCAAAAATTCAATACAAGTTACTTCGACCATTTTCCCAGCCATGCAAATTCCAACTTGATTGGTTACTTCTTTATAACCAAACTTAATTTTTTGTCCATCGGTTATTTCTAGATTTTTGCTAGAATATTTTATTGGTTGTAATTTTTGCCCATCTTCTAAAACGATCATAAATCCACAACCATCGAGACCTTTGAAATCTTTGATGGTTCCCATGATTTGACAATCGGCATTTTGTCCTCCATTTTTTTGCTTACAAGTTTGACCAGTCATTAGAAAAAAACAGGAAAGCAAAATCAATAGTTTATACATGTTTAATTTTATTTTATAGTGTCCAAACAGAATTGAGTATTTTCTCACAAAAAACTAAATAATTCATTACTTTTGCACCGTTTTTGAGCAAAAGAGTTCAATTTTTTGAAAGTGCAAATTAACAATTCATATCCGATTTTTGTCTTTTTTTGGAAAAATAGAAAATGGAATTGAACTAGATAAATTTATTAGGAGGTATGTAGGTATCGGATACCTCAATGGCATTCGGATACCTGTCTATTAAAAAATGACAATTAAAATCGCTGACTAAAAAACAAAACTGAAATTTTTAAGTACAATACTTATTCAGTTTTTTCGAATATAAGTTTTAAAAAAAATAAAAAAAAATATGGCATCTAAGATTTGTTATACACATACTGATGAAGCACCTGCTTTGGCAACAAAATCACTTTTACCTATTGTTCAAGCATTTGCTAAACAATGTGGAATTGAAATGGAAACAAAAGATATTTCCCTTGCCGGAAGAATCCTCGCTAATTTTCCTTCTTACTTAAAGCCAGAACAACAAGTAACTGATGCATTGGCTGAGTTGGGAGAATTGGTTAAGAAACCTGAAGCAAACATCATTAAGTTGCCAAATATTTCTGCGTCTATTCCTCAACTCAAAAAGACAATTGAAGAGTTGCAAGGAGATGGATTTGCTATACCGAATTATCCAGATGATCCTAGTAATGACGAAGAAAAAAACATAAAAGCAACTTTCGACAAAATAAAAGGAAGTGCTGTAAATCCTGTATTAAGAGAAGGTAACTCAGACCGAAGAGCGCCTAAGCCAGTAAAGGCTTATGCAAGACAAAACCCACATCGAATGGGGAAATGGTCTGCGGATTCTGCTTCTCATGTATCTACAATGGGAGCAGGAGATTTTGCCTCTAATGAAAAATCAGTTACCATAACAAAAGCGGGTAATGTGAAAATTCAATTAGTAGGTGCTGGAGGAACAACAGTCTTAAAAGAAGCTGTCCCTGTTCTTGAGGGAGAGATTATTGATGGTACATATATGAGCAAAAAAGCATTGCTTGCTTTTTTTGAAGCACAAATCGCAGATGCTAAAGCTAAAGGAGTATTATTCTCTCTACATATGAAGGCAACGATGATGAAGGTTTCTGATCCTATTATTTTTGGTCATGCTGTGAAAGTATTTTTCAAATCTGTTTTCGAAAAATTTGGAAAAGAGTTAGATGAAGCTGGTGTGAATGTAAACAATGGTTTGGGTAATTTATTGGGTAATTTAGATAATCTTGCACCTGAAGTAAAAGTAGCAGTTGAAGCAGAAATAGAAAAGTGTTTTGCTGAAGGGCCAGATTTAGCGATGGTTAATTCTGATAAAGGAATTACGAACTTACACGTACCAAGTGATGTAATCATTGATGCTTCGATGCCTGCAATGATCAGAACCTCTGGTCAAATGTGGAACAAAGATGGTAATTCTCAAGATACTAAAGCAGTTATTCCAGATAGTTCTTACGCAGGTATCTATCAAGCGACGATTGACTTCTGCAAAGTAAATGGTGCTTTTGATCCTACAACCATGGGGACTGTTCCTAATGTTGGTTTGATGGCTCAAAAAGCGGAAGAGTATGGTTCGCATGATAAGACTTTCGAAATACCTTCAGCTGGTAAAGTACAAGTGGTTGATGATGCAGGTTCCGTATTGATTGAACATGACGTAGAAGAAGGAGATATTTGGAGAATGTGTCAAGTAAAAGATCTACCGATTCAGGATTGGGTTAAATTGGCTGTTAACAGAGCAACTGCGACTAAGGTTCCTGCTATATTTTGGTTGGATGAAAACAGAGCTCATGATGCACAATTAATTCAAAAGGTAAATGCTTATTTGCCAAATCATGATACAACTGGTTTAGACATTAGGATTCTTTCTCCGGTAGAGGCTACGAAAGTTTCTATCCAACGAATGAAAGATGGACAAGATACGATTTCGGTTACAGGAAATGTTTTGAGAGATTACAATACAGATCTTTTTCCGATTTTGGAATTGGGAACTAGTGCAAAGATGTTATCGATTGTTCCTTTGATGAACGGTGGTGGTTTATTTGAAACTGGTGCAGGTGGTTCTGCTCCTAAGCATGTTCAACAGTTCAACGAAGAGAATCATTTAAGATGGGATTCTTTAGGTGAGTTTTTGGCATTAGCAGTTTCTTTGGAACACGAAGCAAAGACGAATAATAATCCTAAGGCACAAATTATAGCAGATGCATTAGATAATGCTACTGTTGCTTTACTTCAAAATGGAAAATCTCCATCAAGAGTAGTAAATGAATTAGACAACAGAGGAAGTCATTTTTACTTAGCGATGTACTGGGCAAAAGAATTGGCCAATCAAACTGCTGATGCTGAATTACAAGCTAAATTTGCTCCTATTGCAGAGGCTTTGGCTAGCAACGAAGCAAAAATTGTGGATGAATTAAATGCTGTACAAGGAGTGGCGATGGACATCGAAGGTTATTATTCTCCTAGCCCATCAAAAGCTAAAGATGCAATGAGACCAAGTGCTACGTTAAATGCAATTATAGATGCGATTTAAGATTTGCATGTGAAATAAAAAATTAGCGGTGTATTGAAAAATGCACCGCTTTTTTTATTGGAAAAAACTCTTTTGTTGGATGGATAAATTTTATTTTCGCATTTGAGAAAAACAAAGGAATCATTTAATTAAAGTATTTTTTTACCACATCGGTAGATAGAAAACATAGACCATTATTTGTATTGTTTTTCCATCTGCTGACTATGTTTTCTATCTGCATATGTGGTAAAAAAAAATAATTTGCTAAAAAAAGAGTCAACGTGTCAAAACAAATAATCAATTCAGATTTTAAAGTAGGAATCCTTGGAGGAGGACAATTAGGAAAAATGCTCATCCTTGCAGCACACAATTGGGATGTAGAAATGTGGGCACTCGATGCGAGTAAAGATTTCCCAACAGGAAAAGTTTGCAACAACTTTGTCGAAGGAGATTTTAAAAATTATGAAGACGTTTTAGCATTCGGTAGAGACAAAGATGTCATCACCGTGGAGATCGAAAGTGTCAATGTAAAAGCATTGTTACAATTGCAAGCGGAAGGGAAAAAAATCCATCCTCGACCACAAGCTTTGCAAATTATCAAAGACAAAGGTTTGCAAAAACAATTTTATGTAGACCATAATTTACCGACTTCACCTTTTAAGTATTTTGAAAATGAGCAAGATATTCAAATGGCGATTGGCAATGGAGAATTGCAATTTCCATTTGTCCAAAAAGCTCGGCAAGGTGGTTACGATGGGAGAGGAGTCGCTGTAATTAAAAATGAATCTGATTGGGATAAAATTTTGCCAGTCAAATCTATCGTAGAGCCGTTGGTGGATTTCCAAAAAGAATTAAGTGTGGTCGTTGCTCGAAATGAATCAGGTGAAGTAAAAACATTTCCAGTTGTAGAAATGGAATTTAATCCTGAAACGAACATGGTGGAATTTTTGGTTTGCCCAGCGGAAGTGTCGAAAGAGATTGTTGAATTGGCAGACAAGATTGCTATTGCGACGATTGAGGCATTTGATGTTTGTGGATTATTGGCGGTGGAAATGTTTTTGACGCAAGACAATCAGATTTTGATAAATGAGGTGGCACCTCGCCCACACAATAGTGGTCATCACACGATTGATGCTTGCGTGACTTCTCAATTTCAACAACACTTGCGAGGGATTATGAATTTGCCTCTCGGAAATACGGAGGTGAAAATACCAAGTGTGATGGTGAATTTGTTGGGAGCTGATGGTTATACTGGACTTGCGGTTTATGAAAACATGGATCAATGCATGGCAGTCGAAGGTGCGAAATTTCATTTGTATGGAAAAAAAATGACGAAGCCTTTTCGAAAAATGGGGCATGCTACGATTTTAAATAAGGATATTGAGAAGGCGAAAGAGGGTGGGAGGTTTGTGATGAGAACCTTAAAAATTTGTACGGAGTGATAGTTTTTTTTGATGAAAAAATAGAATGGCAGAAATAATAATAGACGAGAATAATAATAATCTTAGAATTACATTCAAACAAAAGCCTACGAGTATTGGTATACAATTAACTTTAATGGTATTCGGTTTGTCTTGTTTTGTTTTTGGGATTTATCTTGTTTTTCGTTTTCAATTTTCTTCTATTTCTTTGGGAGGATTTTTTATTCTTTCTTTAGTTGCATATTTCTTAATTAAACGTTTTATCTGGAATAGATTGGGTAAAGAAATAGTTGAAATAAGTGAAAATCGAATAACTCAAATCTATGACTATGTTTATTTTAGGGAAGCTAAAGGATTTAAAAATTCAAAGATTGATTTAATGGGATTTCCTCAAAAAGGGGAAAAAACGAATATCAGTTTCGAAAAAATTTTAGATTCTAATTTAATTTTAGATCAAGGAGTAAAAATAGTTTTAAAAGGAGAAAGACCAAACTTCTTAGTCATTAATACCATCATACCTTCCAAAGAAGAGGCGATAAAAATAATGGGGTTAATTAATAACAAATTGAAAACACAATAGTAAAAAATAAAACAAAAATGACAAAACCACAAATCTCCATAATCATGGGTTCCGATTCCGACTTACCCATTATGCGCCAAGCTGCTGACTTCCTCACAGAAATGGAAATCGCTTTCGAACTCACTATCGTATCTGCACACCGAACTCCAGATCGCTTAGTTGAATTTTCCAAAAAAGCACATGGCCGAGGAATCAAAGTTGTCATCGCGGGTGCAGGCGGAGCAGCACATTTACCGGGAATGGTCGCATCGCTTTCGCCATTGCCAATTATCGGAGTGCCGATCAAATCATCCAATTCAATTGATGGTTGGGATTCCGTTTTATCTATTTTGCAAATGCCAAGTGGCGTTCCAGTTGCCACAGTTGCTTTGAATGGAGCAAAAAATGCAGGAATTTTGGCAGCACAAATTTTAGGTTCGAACGACAAAGTAATTCAGAGAAAAATTACAGCGTACAAAAAGAAACTTGCCAAAGAAGTCGCAAAAAAATATACCAAATTAGAAAAGATTGGATATCAAGATTATAAAAAAGATTAAAATTATAAAAAAGGTTTGTTGATGTTTTATTCATCAATAAACCTTTTTTTCAAAACTTCCAATCCAATGAACTAATTTTCAAAAGAGTGTGTTTGAACCCATATTATAAAAAACGCTTCCTCGCTTTTTTTTAAGAAATCAAACAACTCGAACCTCATGTATCAAAATCTACGTCAACTTTACATTGACTCTTTTTCAGGATTGACCAGAGATATTTGGTTATTATCTTTTATCACATTTATCAATCGTTCGGGGTCAGTTGTCTTTTTATTTTTATCCATTTATTTAACCACTCAGTTAGGTTTTTCCAAAGGAGAAACTGGAATTATCATGGCTTTTCATGGAGTTGGATCAGTAGCTGGCGGATTCATAGGAGGTTGGTTGACTGATAGAATTGGATATTATCGAGTCATGTTTTGGTCTTTGATTCTAGTTGGATTTTTATTTTTGCTGTTGTATTGGGTCAAAACTTTTTGGATGTTTTGCTTTATGGGATTTTTAACAAGTACCGTAGGCGATGCATTTCGACCTGCAGGTATGGCTTCCATCACAATATATGGAGGAGAAGAATTACGAACTCGTTCGATGTCATTATATCGATTAGCTATTAATTTTGGCTTTGGTTTTGGAATCGCAGCAGCAGGTTTTTTAGCAGGATTTTTTGGCTATGGCGTTTTATTTTTTGTAGATGGAGGAACTTGTATTTTAGCTGCCATACTTTTTATAATTTTGATGAAAGAGAAAAAAGAGGTTCAAAAAATATCAAAAGATGATGCTCCAAAAATCATCAAACATTCCGCCTACAAAGATAATTGGTATCTGATGTTTGTAGCTTGTTGGTTTCTGAATGCCATGGTTTTTATACAACTGTTTTATACTTTTCCCGTTTTTTGTAAAGAAGAATTAATGATGAGTGAGGAAGGTTTTGGCGGATTGATGAGTTTTAATGGAATTCTAATTGGAGTGATTGAAATGCCATTAATTTATATTTTAGCGAAAAAGAGAGATCAAATGGGCTACATTATTTGGGGTGTTGTATTGATTGGAATGTCTTTAGTAATTTTCAATGTTATGGGTTTCACCATTTATGCGGCGATTGTAAGTATGACTTTATTTTCAATCGGAGAAATAATTAATTTTCCTTTGGCAAGTTCACTTGCATTAGGGCGAAGTAATCCTAACAATCGAGGTCAATATATGGGACTTTATTCTATGTCTTTTTCTGTAGGATTAATTTTAGCACCATTGATTGGTTTTACCATTGCAGAAGATTATGGCTATGCGGTGTTGTGGAATTTTATGGGAGGATTGGCAGTACTGGCAACGGTTGGGTTAATGTATTTACGAAAAAAAGAAATGGAAAGATTAGATTTCGCTAATTTGAAATAGTCAAAGTTTATCGGATAATTAGTTAATCAGGTGATCAGGCAAGCGATTCCAAATCGTAAAGACCTAATTGCCTGATAAACTAATTACCGATTACATTAATCTACTTCTTATCATCAGTTGGTGCATGATATGCATCAGTCAATTCCTTCGAAACAGCGCCTCGTGTAATCCCAATAAAAGTTTTAGTATCTACTTGAAGCTGAATTTCTCTATCATCAATTTTATTAATTTTTCCAATCATACCACTTTTTGTAACAACCTCCATTCCTTTTTCCAAATCCGTAATAAAAGTTTGTTCCTCTTTTGCCTTCTTAGTTTGAGGGCGAATAAAGAAGAGCCAAATCACGACGACCATCACTAGTAATGGTAAAGTTTGGATAAAAGAGTTTCCAGCAGCTTGTAAAAGAATCATATCTAAAATCATAGTATTTGTTTTTTCTATTTTGTAAAGTTAAAAATTCAAAAATTAATGGTTGTGTCCTTCGTGATTGCCTTTGCCTCCTTTGACAAAACCTTTGATGTGAATGACAGTTTCTCTCGGGTAAGTATTGGCGATAATCGTAATTGGTTTGGTTTGTGCGCCGATCAAATTATGCGAATCAAAAGCCACATTGATTTTTCCACTTTTCCCTGGCTTGACATAATCCTTGGTAAATTTAGGAACAGTACAACCGCAAGTCGAGCGAGCATCAGAAATTAATAAAGGTACTTCGCCCGTATTTGTAAATTCAAAAGTGTACTCCTTTTTATCTCCTTCTTTCATATCTCCAAAGTCGTGGAGTACTTTTTTAAAAGTCATTTTAGGAACAAAGTCAGGATCAATCTCCTCTTCTGCCGAAACTGGGTTTCGAATAATGTTGGCAATATCTTCATCTTCCATCTTCTTTACGGCTGAGTTATCAGTAGAATTTGTAGTTGGTTCATTGCACGCAAAAAGAATTACAGTAGTAAAAATTAAAAATATCCATCTTTTCATATCCATCATTTTTTAATAAATTTTAAAAGACTGCAAAATTATATTTTTTACTCAATAAAAACGGAAAATAGGATTTGAATTTTTAGCTTTCTTTTTTTCTGAAAAAATTAGAATACTGATTTTTTAAAAAAATAAAATGAAAGTTATTGGCAATAAGAAATAAATTTTATAGTTTTGTTGATTTATCAATTATTTCAAAGTCAATTAAATGAAAGATTTAAAATTAGATGAAGTTTATTTTTTCTTATTGGAAAGAACTGTTCGACAGTTTCGAAAATTTTCCAAAGAAAAATTAGGAGAGCGAGGAATTGAAATTTCTAGTGAGCAATGGGTCATATTAAAACGAGTCAGCGAACAAGAAGGGATTAATCAAAAAGAAATCGCAAACTTGACTTACAAAGATCCAGCGTCAGTTACTAGAATGGTTGATTTGATGGCAAAAAAGGGATGGATTGAACGACAACCAATCATTGGTGATCGTCGAGCATATGGATTGCATTTAACCAAAGAAGGAAAAAAATTTGTAAAAAAAATGATTCCTGCTGCACAAGATTTAAGAGCGATGGGATTGTCTGGTATTTCCCAAAAAGAATTAGAAACATTGAAAAAAACTTTAAATAAAATTTACGAAAATATGCTTTAATATTTTTTTGTAACAATAATTGATATATCAATTATTGTTTAGTCAAATAAATTTTGAAAATGAAAAAACACCAATTGCTTATTGTTATCCTGAGTTGCATTTTTTTATCAATATCAAATGCTCAAAAAAGAATACAATGAATTTAATTGAAAAAAATGGAATGCAAGTTCAATGGGAGTGGGAGGGAGAAACTTTTTGTTTTCAAGTGTTTGCGCCTGAAAATGGTTGGGTCGCAATTGGTCTAAACGCTAAAACTGGTTTGACTGAAACAAACTTGATTATGGGATCTGTCAATAATAAAAAAGTAATTATCTCAGATCGCTATATTTTAAAACCAGGGAATCATCAAACTATTGAAAGCCTTGAAGGAAAAGATATTTTAATGGAGAAAAAGGGATTTGAAAATAAAAAAGGAACGACAATTTATTTTGAAATTCCAACTCAACCGAATGATGAATTTCATACTAATATCGAAAAAGGAAAGAAATATTTTATGCTTTTAGCTTATTCGAGAGAGGATGATTTTGGACATCATTCGATGATGCGAACAAAAGTAAAAGCTATATTTTAAATAAATCAAAATTCTTAAATCATGAAAAAATTAATGTTTTTTATTCCACTAATTTTAATGCTTGGCTGTTCAAGTATTACTCAAAATTCTAATCAAATGAAAAAAGAAGTTCAATCAACTCTTGCTGCTTATTTAAATGCAGGTGATAAAAATAATGTGCAAGAATTAGATAAATACATGCATGACAATTTCCGAGTGACACTTTATGATGGAAAAGAGGATTTGGTGAAAATGGTGGACAAAACTACCTATCGAATGTTGATCGAAAATAAAACTTTCGGAGGTTATCCTCGAAAAATTGAATATCATCACGTAGAATTTATTGGCAAAAACATGGCTTCGATCAATGTTACTTTGACAAGTCCTGGTAAACCAACGCTAAAAAATTTTTACTCTTTAGGCAAGTCAAAAGGGAAATGGTATATAGTTCAAGATTTTGCGACCTTGGTTCTGTAAAATTATTTAAACATTTTTTTGAAAAAAAGCATTCCTCGATAGTCACTCGTTGAATGCTTTTTCTTTTTTTTGTAAAAAAATAACTCAATGAGAATATTCCTTTTAGGATTTATGGGAAGTGGGAAAAGTTACTCAGGCAAACGTTTGGCTGAAAAATTTGGAATGTCATTTATTGATTTAGATGATTATATCGAAACAAAAGAGGAGAGAACGATTCGAGAAATCTTCGAAAAAGAAGGAGAAGATTATTTTCGAGAAATTGAAAAAACATGTTTACATGAACTGGGTGGGAAGAAAATGACCATCATTTCGACAGGAGGTGGAACGCCTTGCTTTTTTGATAATATGAGTTGGATGAATAAAAATGGCGTAACCGTTTTTTTAGAAACGTCTGTTGATATTTTATCCAATCGCTTATTTGATGAAATGCAAAAGCGCCCTTTGCTCAAAGGTTTTTCGGAAAAAGAATTAAAATATTTTATTGAAAAAAAATTAGAAGAACGAAACCCGTTTTATCATCAAACTCAAATTCTTTATCTACAAAATGAGGAGGGGCAAGATGTGGCGGAGGAGTTGAGACGATATTTTTTTAGAATGATTTAATGGAGATTTTTAGCTTCAAAAAAAAAGCGGTGGCAAAATTAATTTGCCACCGCCTTTTTATTTAGCATTCAAATAGTTGTTAAACTATTTAGCATCTTTATCGCCAAGAGCGATCACAAATCCTGATATTCTTTTATTTTTCTTCAAATCTTTTTTATAAGAATTTGCTTGCTCACGAGTTTCGAATTGACCTAAAATAATTTTGTAAACATTGTTTCCTCGATCTACTTTTTCCGTACTCACTAAAATATTAGAAAACCACTTTCCTTGCAATTCAGCTACTTTTTTCAAAACACCATCATAGTCAGAAAGCGAAGCAACTTGTACTCCAAAACCTTCTTTTCTAGGTTTTAAAATAGAAATTTGGAACAATTCAGCATTTTTAAAATCTGAAGCATTCATCATCGGAAGTGCCATTTTAGCAGCACCTTTACTTGAAGTTGTTGGAGCTGGTTTGGGAGCAACAACATCTTTTTTAGGAGCAGTTTTTTTAGTCGCAACAGGAACTTTAGAAGTGGATTTTGATGCATCTGTTGCTCTTGCATTTCCTTTCTTAATAGTTTCTTCAACAGACCTTCTGGTATTGGTCGGAGGAGAATACTCATCTGGTTTTTTAGCACCTTTGCTAGTTAATTCATCTGATTTAGTTTTAACCAACTCAATTTTTACCTGAGCAATCCCATCTTGAATTAACCCAATTTTTGAAGCAGCAGCTCTTGACAAATCAACAATACGCCCTTTGATATATGGCCCTCTGTCAATCACTTTGACCACTACAGATTTTTTATTTTCCAAGTGAGTAACTTTTAGCATCGTACCATAAGCATAGTCATTATGAGCACAAGTCATCTTATTTTTATCATATTTGGCACCGCTAGCCGTTTTTTTACCGTGGTAGGCATCCGAGTAATAAGAAGCTTGTCCATACTGATCATCCTGGGCAGTCATGGCGACTGTCAACCCAAAAAGGAGGAACATCGAAAGCGTAAGTTTGAAATAGGTTTTCATGGTGAAACTGTTTTTTGATTATGTATTTCTTAAAATTAAGTTTAAAATAAGTGAGCCACAACTTTCTATCAATGAAAGATGTTCAGCTGTAGTAATTAACTACATTCAAAATGCCATTAGTTTTTTGAACCAATAAGCATCAATTTTTGTATTTTTGTGGTTTGAAAAAGGGAATCAACTGCTCTGTAATTAATGATATTACAAACTAGTATGTTTTTTTGAGAACAGTTGAAAAAGGATTAGATCAAATTAACGAAGATGTAAGTTCGTAAATTATTCTCAAATATCTTTTTATTTTTTGAAAAAAGCTAGCAGTAGACGATAAAACAATTGTCATTTTAACAATTAGAGATAATATTTTTGGTTCTTTGACAAATCCTGTGTTTTAAGTCAAGCGAAAATTAAAATCAAGACTTCCGTTGGTTGTTTTGATTTCAATTTTAACTTGACCACAGAATTTATCTAAGAATGATATTTTTTAACAAATAAATGACCTATAAAAGCTCCTTTCAAGGGCTGGGGGTTCAAAACATGAGTAAAAAAGGAAGAGTTCTAGTAGCTATGAGTGGTGGAATTGATAGCACAGTTGCCGCAATGATGTTGCATGAAGAAGGTTATGAGGTGATCGGAATCACCATGAAAACATGGGATTACGCTAATGCTGGAGGAAATAAAAAAGAGACAGGTTGCTGTAGTTTGGATTCCATCAATGATGCTCGAATGGTAGCGGTAAATATGGGGTTCCATCATTTTATTGTAGATATTCGAGATGAATTTGGTGACTATGTGATTGATAATTTTGTGGATGAATATTTGGCAGGACGAACGCCTAATCCATGTGTTTTGTGCAATACACATATCAAGTGGAGTTCTCTTTTGAAGCGAGCGGATGCTTTGGATTGCGAATTTATTGCGACAGGACATTATGCTAAAATCAAAGAAGCGAATGGTCGAAAATTTATCACTAAAGGAAAAGATGAGCGAAAAGATCAGTCTTATGTTTTGTGGGGATTGAGTCAAGAGTGTTTGGATCGAAGTCGATTTCCATTAGGTGGATTTACGAAACCTGAAGTTCGAAAAATGGCTTTCGATTGGGGATATACTGATTTGTCGAAAAAAGGAGAGAGCTACGAAATTTGCTTTGTACCTGATAATGATTACCGTGGATTTTTGACACGTCGAGTGGAAGGATTGGAAGAAAGAGTGGCTGGTGGGGAATTTATCAGTCCACAAGGAGAGATTTTGGGGACGCATCGAGGTTATCCATTTTATACAGTAGGTCAACGGAAAGGTCTAGGAAAAGCATTTGGAGAACCAATGTTTGTTACTGAAATTCAACCTGAAACTAATCGAGTAGTGCTCGGACGAATTGATGATTTGATTAGAAATGGGATGACCGTTTCACAAATCAATTCTATGAAATATGAATCAATTCCAAATGGTATGGAAGCAGTTACTCAAATTAGATATAACGATCCAGGTGTTTTGGCAAAAATCAAAAACGATGGTAGCGACAAGATTGAAGTGGAATTTTTAGCTAATGTTCGAGGCGTTGCACCTGGACAATCTGCTGTTTTTTATGAAGGAGATGATGTGATAGGAGGAGGATTGATTTACGGCAGTTTTTTAAATAAGTAATAGTAGATCGGTTTATCGGTTGAATAGTTAATCAGGCGATTGCGGAAATTGAATTTCGCAATCGCCTGTTCTATTTCTGATTATCTTCAAAACCAACCCTTTTCCTCATTTCTCAAGTCTACCTAATTGAATTCCAATTTTTCAAAAAAAAAAGAAATATGAAAAGTAAACTCACCTTCTTCGTACTTTGCACGATTCTATTTTTCTCTTGCAAAAAAGACAATGAAATAAATATTGATAAGGACTGTTTTAAAAGCTATTTTGAAATGCACAATTTTGTTCGGTTCACAGGACAGCCTTCAAATTGTCAAGATTATGCTATCCTTTTTTTATACAAAGGTCAATTCTATTTTGAAAGACAAAATTTTTGTGAAAGATGGGCAGCTATTTTTGAGACCTGTGAAGGAGTTCGAATTGATCAAGATGATAGTTTAATTGATTTTTCGGATTTTAGAATAAATGCAGAGTCAAAAGGAATTTTTGGCATCGAAGACAAATAAATTTTTTGTTGAAAAAAACATTGTTTTTAATAAAACGTTCAAGATTTAAAACAATTTCTCAAACTAAAAACGTCTAACTAGCCGAAATAATTGGAGTATTTTTTGTACATATTATTTTTTGTTTTTATCTGAAAAAATAGTAAAATGTGGATGAGTTTAATAATTCCATTTTTACACATCGTTTTTAAATTATGAAAAATACAATATTACTATTCTCTGCTTTTATTATTTTGAGTTTTACTCATTTTTCTTGCAACGAAAATACGGTTGCTGAAAATTTGATTGTCAAAAAAGGCTTTGATTATTATCCACTTGAAATAGGAAATTATATTACCTATCAATTAGATTCTATTGTTTATCGAGGACAAAGTGGAAGCGATTGTAACTTTATTCAAGATACGGCGAGCCATTTTTTAAGAGAGGAGGTGATCGATATTTTTGAGGATAATTCTGGCGTAGTCAATTATATCATGGAAAGATATATCAGCCAACATCAAAATGGTCCTTGGCAAGTCGCCGATGTTTGGAATATTAAAAAAACGGAAACTCAAGTCGAGCGAGTAGAAGAAAATTTAAGATTTATCAAAGCTGTTTTTCCAGTTCGCGAAGGTACAGGTTGGAATGGAAATACTTTTTTTCAAGATACGACGACTGTTTTAGGTGGTGAAACAATTGATTTCTACAAGCATTGGTCCGATCAATATGAATACGAATCAGTTGATCTGCCAGAAGAATTTAATGGAATCATGTTCGACTCGGTGATGACTGTAATTCAATCTGAGGCAAGTGAAAATAAAATTAATCACCGTGTTTCGATAGAAAAATATGCAAGAGGTGTTGGATTAATTTATAAAGAAATGAAAATTCTTGATACACAATGTACGATGTCAAAATTAGCATGTGGCGGAGATAGTTCAGGGTTAGCTTATTGCAATGATATTCCTTGGGAAGAAAAAGCGGAGAAAGGTTTGATACTTCGTCAAGTGGTGGTGGAACATAATTAGTATGTAGTTTTCAGTATGCAGTTGACGGCCAACTGCATACTGAAAACCGTCAATTGAAATTAACTTGAATGATCAGCCACGATCAACCATTCCCCTTTTATTTTTTTCAAAATCAATAAAAAATGACCTTCCAAATCTCCGAGGTCAGCGCCTCGTTTAAGATGCCATTTTCCCACAACTGAAATTACTTTCCGACTTCGTTTATCCAAATTAATAATATCAAAAGTCAAAAACCCCATTGCTTCTTTGGAAGGATAACTTTTTTTGTATCGGTCAAGCGTATTTTTCCAACCATAAGTTGGGCCCTTTGAACCAATGAATTGTAATTTTTCAGACTTCCAATAAGTGGTCATAAATCCATCAATGTCTCCCCGATTCCAAGCTTCAGATTGGGTAGTCATCAGTTTTTTTATCTTTTCGAAATCTTTATTTTGGGAAAAAACGAGTTGAGTTGATAATAGCACTAAGCTAAAAAGTAAGATTGTTTTTTTCATGGTTTTGTTTTTGAAATTATGATTTTAACTCTGCGATAAAATCTTTGCATTATTTTTTTGATAAAAATAATAAACTGCCAGCGGAATCAAAAAATGTGGCACTCGATAAACCGCTTCATGTACCCACATCATTAACGTATCTTCCATCATGTCCAAATAAAAATGTCCAACTATTCGAGCCATTGTCGTTGCGAGCCCCCAAAAAATAGTGTAGAGTAAAATCCATCTACCAATTTTTCCATTGATAAAAATTCCAATTGCGATGACGAAATCTAACACTCCTGCAAAGTTTAAAAATAAAATAGCAGTTGATTCTTTGACGCCTAAAATAGTCATCACCATCTCAGTAAAATGTCCAGGTCGAGGATAATAATTTAAAGCATACAATCCATGGGAAACAAAAGTAATCGCAATCGCAATTTTCATAAAGAAAATTAGTTGATCATTTACCTCTTGTTTTTTCCATAAGTAAAAGAGAAAAATAGGCGTTCCAAATTGCAAACTATATTCCCAAAATTGTCCCCATTGAAAGAATTTTTCTTTACAATATAAGAATGCTAAAAATATCAAACTTGCAGCTCCCAACCATAAAATGTAGGTTGAAAAGCGAGGAATTTTTTTTATAAAAAAAGCGACTAAAGCACACATCACATAAAACCATCCATTTGCTTTTATTGCATTTTGAATGGCTTCATCCATTTCCCAACTTGTGATAAAATCTTCATAAGAAATATTGGAAAACCATGGCAAGATGGAAGTCATCCAATTTTCATCCCACAAAAAAGTTCGAAAAGGAGCATCCCAAATGATATGCTGCCAAGCCCTTCCCAAGAATACGGAAACGGTGGCGAACTGAACCAATAAAAAAATATGTTGAAATTTTTTTGAAGACATGGAAGGAGGCTTTTTTCAATCGGTCTGCTTGATTTACAGAGGAAGTAAAACTAATAAAGTTTTCAGAAAGAAAAATCTAAAAAAAAATTAATTAGTTTTCCCTGAAAATGAAGACATTTTTTTTGTTCTTTTTTTCAGTTGAGTTTCTGATTTTTTGATTCTTTTTTCTTCATGTAAAATCTCTTTTTGGGAAATTTTCCCTTGTTTTTTCTTTTTTTCTAAGTCGACTTTTGCTCGTTCGATTCGAGAAGCAGATAAGTATAATTTATTTTTCTTTTGAATAGATTTTTTTTCTTTTACTTTTTGAAGTTGTTTTTCCTTCTCAATTTTAGAAATAGTTTTTTTCTTTTTTTGTAAAACCATTTTGTTTTCTTTTAATTCTATTTTTTCATCAACGCCAACTTTCTGAGGCGTTTGTCCCATCAGATTATTAGAGCAAAAAGTTAAACAAATACAAGAGAAACAAGCTAAAATTATTTTTTGAAAATTCATTATTTTGTATTTTAAATAAAAGAAATATTACATATAAAATATAGCAGTTTTTATGCCAGATGTTTCCATAAAAAAAGGACAACAATCCAAGATTGTTGTCCCACAAATCTTCTTTATTAGAAGATTACCTATCACTATTTTTATGGAAGTTGATTTCCTTTATTTCCTTTATTTTCTTTCTTCTTTTTCTTTTTTTCTATTTGCTTTCATTTCAGCTTTTTGTTCAGATGTCATGTTTCTTCTTTTTTTAGCCTCGGCTTTTCTTCTTTCCTTTACGGCAGCTTTTTGTTCAGGTGTCATATTTCTCATTCGTTCTGTATCGGCTTTTCTTTTAGCCTTTCTTTCTGCTCTTTTTTTCTCTCGTTCTGCCCGTTGTTCAGGTGTCATATTCTTTTCCCGTTTTTCTTTTGCTGCTATTTTTTTCGATCTTCTATCAGCAATTTGCTTAGAGGTCATCTTTTTTCTTTTTTGAACCTTAGCAGATTTTTTTCCTTTTTTTCGATTAACTTTTGCGGCTTTCTTCTTTTTCTTAGCATCAATCTTTGATTGGTTATTAACTTCTTTTTCAACTTTATCAATTTGAACTTCTTCAGGAGTCTGAGCAAATGTGTTGATCGGAGCAAAAGCAATTACAAGAAGCATGCTTATACTTAATATGATTTTTAATGTCTTCATAATATTTAATTTTTGAAGCCAAATTGGCTAGGTTTTTAAAAAATTGTTTTGTGCATTTTTTTTTGAAAATTAGATTAATTGGGATAGTCCTTAATTTTCAAAGATTAGAAACGTAATGATTTTTATCATATTGTTTGCCCTTTTGACGAGGTGGAATAAGGGAGTAACAACAAATAACAAAACCTTAACTTAAATGAATGAATAATAAAAGAATTCCTATTTTCTTAACGGAAGTTTCACATAAATGACTGAAAAAAACGGATGATTTTTTGAAAAAAAAAGGTAACTATCAAATAAAATTGACAGTTACTAGATTTAAATAATTAAGATTTTATTCTTAATCATTCTTTAAAACATACTTAAGTAAATTGAATTCAATCATCATAAAGAATAAAGGATTTTCCTTTATTGGCGTGTGTTAGAAATTATAATGATATTAAATTAATTAAAAAGAATGTTGTCTTTCATTCCCTTCAAATTTCGAAGGGAATCTAAAAAGAACTTTAGTTTGAATGTGTTTATCTTTACTAAATTAAGGCGGGTGTATTGAATAGTCGTTTTTGTGACGAAAGAATTATATTTCGTCACATTTGTCTTTATATTTAATTATTGATATTTAATTTTGATTTTTTAATTTAATCAGTTTTATCTATGGATTCAGGGAAAGTGGTGGTTGCTAGGAGATCGGAGAGAGGTAATTGATCATACAGTATTTATTATGATTTTTTGAGTCTTGTTTAAGACTGTTTTTGGAGGAGAAAGAGAAAAATTTGTGACTGCTGATGAAGCTCTGCTTAATTTTATAGTCAGGAAATAAAAGAACAAAAACTTAATTCAACAGTCACAAAATTTTTAGGAGTGTTCCTAAATTCTATTGTTTTAATTCAGCGGTAGAAATATGTTTAAGGAATTCTTTTCAAGGTTTCCAATAAGTATTTCCAAAATTTTTGCACAGAACTAATTTGTACTTTTTCATCAGGAGAATGTGCTCCTCGAATATTAGGACCGAAAGAAATCATTTCCATATCAGGATAATTAGTTCCTAAAATTCCACATTCCAAACCTGCATGACAAGCGTTTACATCTGCTTTTCCATCAAACATTTCTTCGTACAACTTGCTCATCAAGTTGACAATCTCTGCTCCTGGTTTTGGAGTCCAACCTGGATAGGTTCCACTAAAACTTACGTTTGCTCCGATCAATTCGAAGGCGCTTGAAATGGCATTTACTTCGTCCATTTTTTCACTATCAACAGAACTTCGAGTCAGGCAAAGAATTTTATATTTCCCATCCTTCACCAAAACTCTAGCTACATTATTGGAAGTCTGAACAAGGTCTTGAATATCAGGACTCATCCGATAAATTCCATTTGGGCAAGCATAAATACTTCGCAACAAATTCAGTTGATCCGAATTTGATAACAATGTATTTACATCTTCAGAAGATTCTAAATTCAGCTGTAAATCAGGATCAGTAGTTTGATATTCTTTTTGGAAAACGGCTAAATATTTTGCAATCAAATTTGTTAGCTCATCTTCTTTTTCTGCAGCAACAGTAATAATAGAAAATGATTCTCTTGGAATGGCATTTCGTAATCCACCGCCATCAATGGAATGAATTCGTATATTTAATTCTTTGGTCACTTCCAACAAAAAACGATTCATCAATTTATTCGCATTCCCTTTTCCTAAATGAATTTCCATTCCTGAATGTCCTCCAGCGAGACCTTTTAAACTTATCTTCCATGCTTTGTGAGGAGCATCTAAATTTTCGATTTCGTAATTTCCCTCAGCTGTCACATCAATTCCTCCTGCACATCCGATAGTTAATTCGTTGTCATCTTCGGTATCTAAATTCAACATGATTTTTCCATCAAGGTAACCTCCTTTCAATCCTAAAGCTCCTGTCATCCCAGTTTCTTCATCAATCGTAAAAAGTGCTTCCAAAGGTGGATGTGGAATATCGGTAGATTCCAAAAGTGCCATAATTGTTGCGACTCCAATTCCATTATCTGCGCCAAGTGTTGTTCCGTCAGCACGCACCCAATCACCTTCGATCAACATTTTGATGCCTTCTGTATCGAAATCAAAATCAGTATCTGCATTTTTTTGATGCACCATGTCGAGATGACTTTGCATGACAATAGTGGTTCGGTTTTCCATTCCGGCACTTGCTGGTTTTTTGATGATAACATTTCCGATATCATCCACGGTAGTTTCGAGGCCTAAATTTTCTCCGAAGTTTTTGGCAAATTCGATGACCCGTTCTTCTTTTTTTGAAGCACGAGGAACAGCATTAAGGTGGGCAAAGTTTTTCCAAAGTGATTTTGGTTCAAGGTTTTGAATATCTGCTGACATGAAGTTTTTTTTAGTTTTTAAATGATGGCAAAGATAAAAAATGTACTTAAAAATTGTAGATCGGTTTTCTAAACTCGATTTGATTCAAATCATGGATTTTGAGCTTCTTTAACTATTTAATTCCTTCTCCAATATTTCTAAATTTTTCTCATGGGCAGAAATCATATTTTTTGGAAAATGATATTTGGCTAAAAGTGAATTTAAGTCAAAAGGTGTTTTGTTTTTTATGGAAAAAATTAAATCGTTGATATATTTTTCAGCAGCGGCAACTCGGTTGAGCATTTCATTTTCGTTTTTGGAAAAAAGCCCATGACCTGTAATTAAAATTTTAGGGTTAAATTGCTCAATTAATTTCATTGCTTTTTTTAACGTTTTTAAATATAAAAATCCACTCACATAAATAAATGGAAACTCGACTTCGCATAAATAATCTCCTGTGATAAATATCCCCAAACTTGGAATCATCGTAAAAATTCCATCTGAATTATGTCCAACTGCCTGACAAAAAATAAATTCAATTCCTTCAATTTTTATTTTTTGAAAATCACCTGAGACTACCATGTCAACAGTTGGAAATTCAATCGGGTAGTTGCGAAGGATATAATTTTCATCATCGAAATTATTGATTTGTGCAATGATTTTTTCTTTTTCGGGATTATTTTGAAACGCTTTGGAGGCGATAACTTTTGCATTTGGAAATGCCCGATAACCAATGATATGATCATAATCAGAGTGTGTAAATAAAAGATAAATTGGTTTAGAAATTCTTATTTTTTCAACATGTAATTGTATTGTTTTAATTTCGATAGGCAACCAATTTGGATCGACAATTAGGATGAAGTTTTCTAAATTAATGACAGTAGAAGTGGTTTGGTAAAGTGCACTTTCGAAGATGGTGGTGATAGAATCTTGATATTGAATTTTCATGAATTGAGTTGTTTTGATGGAACGGGTGCCGCAAAAGCTGAGGCAGTCGTGTTCTATCAAAACAATATCACATTTTCCTTCAAATTATCTAAATTGCAGCTTCCTTTTTTTTTAATGAAAAAATAAAAAAAGTGTCTAGTAAAAAGCGACAATTTACACTTATCGGTTACCCACTTTCTCATTCTTTTTCCCAAAAATATTTCACGGAAAAATTTGAACGAGAGCAGATTTCCAATCATGAATATTTCCTTTCACCTTTGGAAAAAATAGAAGATTTTCCCAACTTACTTTCTGCTCATCCGAACTTAGCTGGTCTAAATGTAACGATCCCTTACAAAGAGAAAATACTACCATTTTTAGACGAAATATCTGAGGAAGCGAAAGCTATCGGAGCAGTTAACACCATTAAAATTAAAGATGGAAAATTGAAAGGATTTAATACTGATGTTTATGGTTTTGAAAAATCCTTATTAGATTTATTGAGTCAAAAACAAAAGAATATTTCAGTTGAAAATGCTTTAGTTTTAGGTACTGGAGGAGCAGCGAAAGCAGTCGTTTTTATTTTGAAAAAATTAGGAATAAATCCAATTGTAATTTCTCGAAAAAAAGAAAAAGGAGATTTAACCTATGATGATCTGGATACGATTATTTTTGATGAATGTCGATTAATTGTCAACACTACACCGCTCGGAATGTTACCTAATGTGGATAGTTGTCCTAATTTACCATTTCATCGAATTAATGCAAAATATTACTTGTATGATTTAGTATATAATCCTGAAAAAACAGTATTTTTAACAAGAGGAGAAAGTCAAGGTGCATCAATCAAAAATGGATTGGAAATGCTACATTTACAGGCAGAAAAATCGTGGGAAATATGGAATGAGGAGTAGGAAAAGGTTGATCGGATAATTGGATAATCAGTTGATTAGGAAATCGGTTAATCAGGAGTTTTAGAGAAGTAATAAAGTAATGCTTTTTGAAAAGAACTAACCATTTAAAAAAATAAAATTATAGATTTTACCATGAGTAAAACCAAAAAAAAATCAAAACCTTCAGCGGCAAGTTTGGATTTTTCTAATACGGAAATAGCCTTTGCATATAAGTCTGACAAAGAGTTAAAAAAAGCAGGCTGGCTATTTAGTCTGATGAATAAAACTTGGCTGGTCAATCCACTTTCTGATTTAGGTTTGTTAGCCATGAAATTGCATGTACCTTTTACAAAAAGGATTGTAAAAGAGACGATGTTTCAACAATTTGTAGGGGGAAGAACCTTGCTAGAAAGTACTGCCTCCATTGAAAAATTGTATGAATTTAATATTCAATCAGTTTTAGATTATGGAGCGGAGGCGAAGACCACCGAGCATGAATTTAACAAAACGATGAATGAAAATATTCGGGCGATTGAGTTTGCAAAAATAAATCAAAGTACGCCAGTTGTCGTTTCTAAAATTTCTGGAATAGCTCGATTCGGGTTATTGGAAACTATTCAAAAAAATAGATCAGGGTTGCCGAAATCTGTTTTGGTGGAGTATCGGAATGTATTAAAAAGAATAGACTCGATTTGTTATGCTGCCTCAATAAATGGCGTTTCAATAATGATTGATGCGGAGGAAAGTTGGATTCAAGATACGATAGATCATATCGCAGATTTGATGATGAAACGATATAATCAAGAAAGGGTAGTTGTTTACAATACTTTTCAAATGTATCGACATGATCGGTTAAAATTTTTGACCAACTCCTTTGACAAAGCACAAGAACAGAACTACTTACTTGGAGCAAAGTTAGTACGAGGTGCCTACATGGAAAAAGAAGGAGAACGAGCAAAAGAGAAAGGTTATCCTACTCCAATTCAACCAAGCAAACAAGCAACTGATGATGCTTATAATATGGCGTTGCGATTTTGTATTGATAATTATAAATCAATTGCTTCTTGTGCTGCAACTCACAATGAAGAAAGTTCTCGCCTTCAAGCTAAAATGATTGATGAAAAAGGCATTCAAAAAGATCATCCACATTTGAATTTTTGTCAACTCTATGGAATGAGCGACAACTTAACTTTCAACCTTGCGAATGCTGGTTACAACGTAGCTAAGTATATGGTTTATGGTCAAGTGAATGAGGTTTTTCCTTACTTGATTAGACGAGCAAAAGAGAATACAGCGGTGAGTGGAGATATGAGTAGAGAGTATGGACTGATAAAAAAGGAGATGGATCGGAGAGAGATTTAAGTAACGGTGAATGGTTAATCAGAAATATCCTGATTAACCATTCACCATTAAACTAGAACATTTCGATAGCAGAGAAGTGGAAAGCCGCTTCTTTTTTAGCATTTCGATCAGAGTCAGCTCCGTGAACTGCATTTTCTCCGATGCTCTTAGCATATTTTTTACGGATAGTACCTTTAGCAGCTTCTTTTGGATTAGTTGCTCCAATAGTTGCTCGGTAATCTTCAACTGCATTTTCTTTTTCCAAAACAGCAGCAACGATAGGTCCGCTAGTCATGAACTCAACTAACTCTCCAAAGAATGGACGTTTTTTGTGAACACTATAAAAAGCTTCAGCAGATGCTTTCGTTAATTGAGTTTTTTTCATTGCTACAATTCTGAAACCTGCTTTGTTGATGTGATTCAAAATAGCTCCGGTATGTCCAGCTTTAACTGCATCCGGTTTGATCATTGTAAAAGTAATTTTACCTGCCATGATAATTTGTTAAAATTTTTTATTTAATATAATATGAATTCAAATCAGTTTTTTAAACCTTTGAAATTTTAATGAGTTACATTTTTTCAAAGGCATTTTAAAAAAAACGCTGCAAAAGTATCATTAAATCCCTAAAATTTATCAATTTCACACTCTCGTTTTTTGATTCTTTGAAAAATAATATTTTTGAAAAAAAGCGAAGTAAATAAACTTTATTTCTACATACATTATCTAGGAATAAAGTTGGAATAACACAGACTAATTCAAAGGACTTCTGATTAAACCCAATATGGAAAATATAAAAGAACTAAAAAACCTACTTTCTGTACCAAAAGACATAGTCATCACTTCACATAGAAATCCTGATGGAGATGCAATTGGTTCTTCTCTTGCTTTATATCATTATTTAATTCGAAATGGACATACTGTTAGAGTGATGTTCCCATCTGAATATCCAGATAATTTTGCTTGGATGCCTGATGCGGATAAAATATTGATTCACGATATTGAGCCTGAAGATTCGAATGAATATTTAAAAAAAGCAGACATTATTTTTAGTTTGGATTACAATGCTTTGGAGCGAGTGGACAAAATGGGTGAAGTGATTGGTGTCTCAAGTGGAACGAAAGTTTTAATAGATCATCATTTATATCCTGAAAATTTTGCAGATTATGTTTTGTCAGATACGACAGCGAGCTCGACTTGCGAATTGATTTATGATTTTCTTGTGATGATGGAGGAGAAAAAAGGAATTGATGTGACTGTAAGTGAATGTATGTTTACTGGAATATTGACAGACACCGGCTCCTTTAAATACAGTACTTCTCCAAAGTTATTTCGAATCGTAGCAGATTTATTGGAAAGAGGGGCAGATGATTATGTAATACAGGATTTGATTTTCAATAGTATGACCGAAAAGCAATTGCGGATCATGGGACATATATTGCATAATCGAATGGAAATTTTACCTGAATATAAAACGGGGATTATCACTTTGACCAAAAAAGATTACGAAGATTTCAATATCCAACGTGGTGATACAGAAGGAGTTGTTAATCAAATATTGAAAATGAAAAATGTAAAGGTAGCGGTGTTCATCCACGAGCAACCTACAATTGTAAAAATATCCATGAGATCAAAAGGTGATTTTTCAGTTCAAGATATTTGTCGAAAATATTTTAGAGGCGGAGGTCATAAAAATGCTTCGGGTGGAGCATCGTATTCAGGATTAAGTGCTACGGTTAATAAATTTAAAAAATTATTGCCAGAATATAAAGAACAATTGGATGCGTTGTAGAATAGTAGAATAACCAATATTGGAGATTCCTTGCTCGATATTGGTTATTCAAAAAAACGCTTACATTTATAGATAATACCTAAAATCTATGAAACATATTCTTCTCATACTTTTTCTTCTAATAATTTCATCATGCGAGTTTAGCGATGGAAAAACTCCTTCTAATTATTCTTATAAATTTATTATCAACGAAGAAGGCGAATCTCCAAAAGTAGGAGATTTGGTAAAATTTAGTGAGATTGTTTTTTTGAATGAAAAAGAAATTTCATCCACTCGTAAATTAGGTCTAAAAGAAATTATTTTACCTCCCGAAGAAATATTGACTCGACCACTTCCACCGAATTATGAGATATTATTTAAAATGTCAGAAGGGGATAGTGTTACGGTCACTCAAGAATTAAAAGATCTAGAAAATCTTCCAGAAGGATTTACGACAAAAGATCGAATAAAGTATATCGTCAAATTAATAGAAATAACTCCTAAAGAAAAATTAGGCTCCGCTAAAAAAAAAAGTGAAACTGTTTCTAAATATCCCTACGAAATTTTCAAAAAAACTGGAAATGTAACTGCCCAACCTGGTGATCGAGTTCGATACCGAGAATATCGATATATCAATAATGAACTAGAAAAAGAGACTCCGATGGACCAACCTTTGCAAGCAACATTGCCAGCAAGGAGGACAATTCCAATTCCACCTCCTGGGAATTATGAAGCATTATTATTAGGGGGAATTGGAGATAGTTTGCATTTAGATCAATTGTTACTTGGTGTAAAACAACTACCTAAAAATCTCAAGGAAACGGATACGATTAATTATCGAATTCAAATTGTAGATATTTTTACTCCAGGCGAATTTGAAATTGAAAAAGTATTGCAAGCTGCAAAAGCTCAACAACTAAAAAAAGAAACGATTGCCAGAAAAGAAGAAGTGAAAAAAATGACTCTTGCCAATATCGAAAAATTTAAAAGCGGCGAGTTGGAGGATGATTTGATTTATACTCATTCAGGATTGAAATATGTTTTGCATGAAAAAGGAAAAGGTAAAAAAACATCGCCGCTGCAAAAAGTAAAAGTTCATTACATGGGGTTTTTACCAGATGGAAAAGTTTTCGACACCACTTTTGATGATGGGAAATCTTTCACATTTCCATTGGGCGCAGAAAAAGTAATCAAAGGATGGGACGAAGGAATTTCAAAATTAACGGTAGGTTCTAAAGCAACCTTTTTCGTACCTTACCAACTAGCTTACGGGCGAGCAGGTTGGTTTGGAAAAATACCTCGACGTGCTGACTTAGTTTTTTATATAGAATTATTGAGTAGCAATTAAGTAGCACGTAGTGGTCTACTTCAGCTGGCCTTTTAAAAAAAAGAGTACAGCGACGAAATTTTTGAAAAAATAAGCATTATAAAAAAAGAAACCATTTCTCTACTTTTGCAAAAAAGAAATAGCATTTTATTTTTAACAAAAAAAATACACACTTGTAAAAGTGTTGTTATAAAAATTATGACTCAAGACCAATACAAAGAATTGGAAGAAAGATTGGGCGTTTTAAGGAGGTATCTTTGACGTCGATCAGCGACTTTTAGAAATCGAAGACAAAGAACAATTAACCCTAGATCCTGATTTTTGGAAAGACTCCAAACGAGCCGAAGGCATTATCAAACAAATCAAAGGACACAAAAATTGGGTGTCCAACTATAATACCACCAAGGCAGAAATTGATGAACTCGAAGTGCTTTACGAATTCTACAGAGAAGAGGAAGTAACAGAGGAAGAACTCGATGCTCAATACGAAAAAACCCTTGCTGCTGTTGATGATTTAGAGTTTCGATCTACCTTGAATAAAGAAGAAGATGAGCTAAGTTGCTTGTTGGAAATCAACGCAGGTGCAGGTGGAACAGAGAGTTGCGACTGGTCAGAAATGCTCCTTCGGATGTATATTATGTGGGCAGAAAAATCAGGTTATAAAGTCAAACAACTCAATCGAGTAGATGGAGATGTGGCTGGTGTTCGAAGTGTCGAAATTGAAATCAAAGGCGACTTTGTCTACGGATTGCTCAAAGGAGAAAATGGTGTTCATCGACTCGTTCGAGTGAGTCCATTTAATTCTCAAGGAAAACGGATGACTTCTTTTGCTTCCGTTTTTGTTCATCCATTGATTGACGATACCATTGAGGTCGAGGTGAATCCCGCAGATTTAGATTGGGATACTTTTCGAGCGAGTGGGGCAGGAGGGCAGCATGTCAATAAAACAGAATCTGCCGTTCGATTGCGGCATTTGCCATCAGGCTTGGTGGTAGAATGTCAGGAGGAACGATCACAACATCTCAATAAAGAGAAAGCAATAAAAATGTTGAAGTCTCGACTCTACGAATTAGAAATTAAAAGATTGGCTGCCGAAAAAAATAAAGTCGAAGCTGGAAAAATGGCAAACGAGTGGGGTTCTCAAATTCGTAGTTATGTCCTCGACGATCGGCGAGTAAAAGATCATCGTTCCAATTTTCAAAATAATAATACGGACGCTGTTTTGAATGGAGATTTGGATGGTTTCTTAAAAGCATTTTTAATGGTAGACGCCGTTTGATAATGGTTAATAGCATTTTGTAATTACATAGTGGTATTAACCATTATACATTAACCATTGAGTAAATCCATTTTTCATATTCCTCATTTGCTTCTGCTTCCATCTTCATGATGCAAGGCACTTCGTATGGATGAATTTCAGTTATTTCTTTTTGTAGAATCTCCCAGTTTTCAGGAATCGTTTTGACGATGGAAACATATTCGTTTTCATTTTCGATAGCTTCATTCCACCAGTACATGCTTTTTATAGGAAAGATATTTGCGCAGGCCACCATCTTTTTTTGAAGCAAATGATCAGCTATTTTTTGTGCATTTTCTTCGGAGGAGTGAGTGATGTAAATTATGATGAAGCTCATTTTTTTAGGTTTAAACATCCAAAATACCCTCAGGCAGATTCATGTAAATGTATTGTTTTTCTTCGTCGATTTTTTCAATCAAACTTTCATGAATTGGAATAAAAAATTCATTTCCGTTATGAGGAATTACTGCCATTTCTTGTTGAGGAAATTCCACCACATCTATAATTTTTCCAAGCTCACCAAGTTCTGAATCTACCAACATGAAATCTACTAAATGTCCAAAAAGTAAATTTGATGGGTTTTCAAACACCAATTCTTTTTCTTCTTTTTTCAAAATATTGGCTGGCTGTAAAAATATTTCTTTGGAGCTTAAAAGATGAGCAGCTTCTTTGGAATCAACATCTTCTAATTTTATAATTAACTCATTCTCAAGTCTTGTTTCCTCTACAAAATAGGGAAGATGTCTTCCTTTGATTGACAAAAAGATAACAGGTGTCTTTAATAAATCTTCTAAATATTCGTCATCCACCAAGACTTTAAGTTCTCCTTTAAGTCTATGTTCTTTTTTTGTAAAACCAATACTAATGTATTTTTCCATGGCTGCAAAAGTAAGGCAGATTTTCAAATCCGCCTATAGTTTATTAGTCTTTTTTTAGTGTAGACAAAAAAAGAAACTTGCCCATTTATCTTATTTTACTTGAAATTTTAGACTCACTTTTTCTCCGTGCTCATTTTTTACTAATAAAAAATAACTACCTGTGGGACATCTTTTTATTGAAAATGAAAAAGTGTTCGTTCCATTTTCAGGGATAGTAAAAACCTCTTGTCGAATACTTTTTCCATCAATACTAATCGCTTCCATCGTTATTTTTCCAAACCAAGAGTCAGGTAATTCCACTTGCAAAAGATCGTTGTGAGAAACTGGATTTGGAAAAAGATGAAATTTTTCTTCGTTAGATAATGTAGTGGTACTAGTTGTTTCAGCACAAGCAACACTATCAATCCATTGAAATGCGTCAGTCAATATTTGGTTTCGGTTGGGAAAGTCAATCGTATGTCCAATGCCACTCATCAAAATAGAATTAACGCAAGCATTGTTATTTTCCATTGCATTTTTTAAGGGCGTAAATCGAGTATTGGGCGAGTCATTACTTCCATGAACTAGGTATATTGGATGCCAAGCCGCATTCGGTTCAAGCCCTGAAATTTCTCCAATAGACACAGCTGCTCCAATCGGCATAAACCCTCGAAATCTTTCATAATTATTCAAACCGTAAGTGTAAACGGTCTTGCCGCCCCACGAAAATCCCATCGCATAAACTTTCTCTAAATCGATATTATACCATATTTCCATCGAGTCTAAAAGTGCTGTCGTAAATGCTGTATCAATTGGATCATCAATCGCTCCATCAATTCCGCCATCAGGACAAACGAGTAGCAAATTATTCATTTCTGCAAAATCAATCAAAGTGTCACACCAAGATATGCCATCCCACCGATTGGTATTCAAAGGATGCAAACCAAGCATTAAAGAGTGTGGAGTATTTACATCATAGTTCGAGGGAATATAAATCGAATATTTTTTTGCGGGATCAGTTTGAAAGGCGAAATTTCCATTCACTCTTTGTTGGGCGAAAACTTGAAAAGCGAAGAATAAAATGGACAAGGAAAGTAAATGTTTTTTCATAATAAATGATTTTGAGTTTTTCACAAATTAGATATTTATAAAGAACTCAAAATCAGAATGATTGGGAAATGTCTTTGGTTAGACAGGGTATTATTTTTTTAAGATTTTGAAGGAATTGAGAAAGTATTCAACTTCCTCTTCAGTTGCCTCTTTTCCAACTGTTCCATGTTGTAGAAAATACAGTCTATTTTTATAGAGAAAAAGGAGAGCATTAATTTTAACAGTTATATCTCCTTGGAAAATAAGGTATTGTCCCCTTTGTGCACGTTTACCATTTATATCTATCATCTTTTTACTTAATAATTTTCCTTTTCCGTTTTGTAGTGGCTTATTCAAAGTCGCATCATAAAACTCTAATAATCTTTCTGTTGACATAGAATCAGCATTATGGTCTTCTGGAAAATCCGAATACTGCGCATAGTAAATCAGTTCATTATTTAAACTGTCCAAAATATCTGTCATGTAAAAATTCATCGTTGTTGTACCAAATTCCGTTTGGATTGTATTCGTAGTAATTTTAGGTTTTCCAAACATCATTATGGAGAAATTCCCTTCTGTAGATTCTAAAATATTCCATTCATTTACAATGGTTTCTTTAGGTGTATAAATTTCATCTGAACTATAATCTTCTAATTTAAATGATTTAAAAAATCGCTCTAAACCTGAATTATCATCCAATGAATTTTCTGTTAAAACTTGCAACATATACATTCGATTTTTAATTAGGAGTGTTCCAAATCGTATACTTAATGCTCCATCTTGAGTTTTGACATCCACAGTTTTGACAAGAAATGAATCTAACTTTATTTCTCCTTTTTTGATTAAAGTTCCTTTTACATTAGTTCTTCCACCTTCTAAAACTGTATCGTAAAAATCACTAATTTCAGCAGGAGTCATTGTGGTAGAATTGACCATGTCTATTGGATAATCTGTAGTCGCAATAATGTAATAATTACCATCTTCGTTATTTGTCGGTTCACACATCAACATTTTAATTTTTAAATCTCCAATTGCAGAAGGTTGATTCATGTCCTGGTTGGTAGGTTGATTTGGCATCTCAACAGAAAATCCTGCTTCTTCAGGAGCAAGAGTAATCCAATCTTCATTTTGTTTAATTTCAGGAAGCGTTTTAGTCTTCTTAGCAATAATAGGATTTACCTCATACCCTTTCTTTCTCAACAAGTCAATCACTCCACCTTCAAGTGGTAAGTGTCCCGTTCCGATGGCAACGAATGTCGATTGACGATTGACAAAAAGATCAATTGAATCAGCCATCGTTTTATTTCGATCCCAAATAAATTCGTCCTCCATTTTTTTTAAACCACTATCACTAAACATAACTTTGATTAAAGCTTCCATATCTTCTTTAGCATAGGCGTCAATTAAATTATCTGTGATCCCTTGGTAAGTGTCCCACTCTTTAGCAACATCAAGTAAATAATCGGCAGGTACATTTTTCAACAAATCAATTTGAAGTTGAAGCGGTTCAACACTAAATGTTTTTTTGTTTTTGCTTTTAGCATATTGATAAAGAAAATTATCAACATAAGTACTCATATCGCTTTTTACCAATTTTGAGGTGGTCATGGAGATAATCGACATTGGGGTGAAAATCTTCAATCCATCTAAATTTAAATCTAATTCTTTCTTGAAGAAAATTTTCAAACTAGCATAATCCTCTTTAGAAAGCATTTGATCTATCGTTTTGCCATCTTCCAAAAAAATGCTATTTCCAATTTCTTTAGTATTCTCAGGAGTAGATTCAATTTCCATGGTAAATGCCTCGCACTCATCAATTTTTGCAAAAACAGAATCATTAAAATTGAAAACTCGTTTATCGCTGAGATGAACTGTTCCAAATAAGTAGGAAGATTCGTGTAATCCATTTCCAGAAATTTCCCAAAGCAAAGATTGACTTTTAGCAGAAGGAGAAAAAAGGAGGAAAGTAAAAATTATCGTAAAAAGCGTTATATACTTATTCATTGTGAATATTTTTTGTTGAAAAATTTCTTAAAATTAAGTTTAATTTTGTTGTCAAAAAAATCTAAAAATGAAAGGTAATAAACCTTCAAAAAAGAAAGTTTCTTTTCATGTCCAAAAGGAGTTGAATGTATACTTACAAGCTTACAATCGTAATATTGATTTGCCTTTGCAATATGAAGATTTGTTGCGATTTACAACTGCGGTTCCTTTGATGGATAATGAGGATAATGATACTTTTTGGCAAACAGTCTATTATAGTGAATCGGATTCCAGAGAATTGCACAAAGCGATGAGAGAGATTTATGCTTTGTTGAAAACGGATGGAGATATGAACGTGATGGAACACCTTTCTGTAGCTCGAATTGATTATTGTACCTTCGGAAATAGTAAACCTTTTCGTGTCAGAATCATCAATCGGTTTAATGATAATTATGATCATTTTTATGTGAAAAGAGCGGATGCTTCTCGGATTTATGGATTGGAATTGGAGTATCTTTTATCACCTAATTCGATTCAATATTTTGTTGATGGTGAGACTTTGATTGAGGAACATGTGGCTGGAATTCCAGGAGATGATTTTATGAAAAATAATTTGGACGAGTCACTTTTTAATAAAACAAGAATTGCGAAGGAGTTTATAAAATTTAATGAACGATGTTTTGTACGATTATTGGGAGATATGCGATCATATAATTTTGTGGTAGATATTACACCCGATATTGAAGGTTCCCAATATCGAATTAGGGCGATAGATTTTGATCAACAAAGTTATGAAGGACGAAAAAGTTTTTACTTGCCGCAATTTTTTAAAGAAAACAATCCGATTATTTTTTTGGGAATTCAACACATGGCACCAGAGGTCGTGACACAATATCAACTGGAGGAACGAAGTCTAATTGCTGTTCGAGCAAAAGCAGAACGTACTCGATTGAACGATCTTTTTGAGGTCATGGTAGATGATGAAATCTCCTTTCCAGAAAAAGTAGAGTTGTTAAAAAAAGATCTTTCGGTTCATCATAAAAATGAAGTATTTATGAAATGCCGAAATATGGGAGAGATCGTTTTGACAAATATTCAGTTGTTGTTGAAAAAAGAATTTAAGCAGAGTTTAATTTATTTTGATGAGTTAGAAATAGAAGATTAAATTTTAAAATTATTCTCCGAATTATTAAAAAATAAAGTTCCTAAACGAAAAAAGTAATATGTATTTTTTTTACCATATAGGCACATAGAAAGCATAGGCTTTAATTTTTTTCTCTGAAAAAATCTATGTGTTCTATGTGCCTATGTGGTAAAAAAAAACATGCTCTAAGATTCAAAATTAATAATTCGGAAAGTCGTTTTACTGTTTCATCATTTTGTCAAGGAAATCTTTGATCATATCATCCAAATCTCCTTTGCCTTGCAACTCTCCAATCATTCCATACATCGCCGCTGAACGTTTTCCACCTACATCAGAATGCTTTGCAGCAAGTTGTTTTATTTTTTCAAAAAGAGGTTGTGGTAACATTCGTTGCATTGTTTTGATGGCTTGCAATTGAACATTTTTTCCTACTTTATTGAATGATAATTTTTTAGCTTTTTGCACCGAAATTTTTAGATCTTGAATCGTTTGATCGATCACCTTTTCATGCGCAGGGTTGATGGAAAAGTGTAAACTTGGAGGCATCTGCTGGCGATCAATTTGCCAACCTAAAATTCCCATTTCATCACCCACCTCATAAATATCTAAGCTATCAGAAGTGATGGCGAAAAGTGTGGAGTCAGGCGTAGTCAAAATATCTAATTCAGGAATTTCTCGAATGGCATTTTGTAGTTTTAATGTAGTATCCATACAAGATTTGGCAAGTTTTAAATAGCCATCATTTCCCACAAATTTAAGTGCTGCATAAGCTGCTGCGATTGCTCCGCCAGGGCGAGTTCCAGTCATAGTTGGTGAGGCATAGATTCCACCTGTCCATTTGGTGTAAGTATAAAATTGATGCTTCCGCAAATTGGAGTTTTTATGTAAAATAACTGACGCGCCTTTGGCAGCATATCCATATTTATGAATGTCGGCAGAAATTGAAGTGACACCTTCAACGGAGAAATCGAACGCAGGAATTTTATAATTTAACTGTTGCAAAAAAGGCAAAATAAAACCTCCGATGCAAGCGTCTACATGAAAAAGTAAGTTACGTTTTTTTGCAATTTGACCAAGTGCTTCAATTGGATCAACAACTCCTTGAGGATAGGAGGGCGCAGAGCCAACGAGAAGAACGGTGTTTTCAGAAATTAAATTTTCCATTTTTTTTGGATCGACTCGAAAGTCTTGCTCCACGGGACATAACAATATATTTACATTGAAATAGTGAGCAGCTTTAAAGAACGCAGGATGTGCCGTTGCGGGTAAAATTATTTCTGGAGTACTAGTTAGATTTTTATTTTTTTTACCCCATTCTCTTGCTGTTTTTACTGCCATCAAAATACTTTCTGTTCCTCCTGTGGTAAGACTTCCAACTACATCTTTGTCTCCATGAAATAAATTAGCACACATCGAAACGACATCATTTTCCATATTTCTCAAACTTGGAAATGCAGATGGATTTAGTGCATTTTCTGAAAAAAATAATTGGTATGCTTTTTTGACAACGCTTAAAATTTCTTCCCCTGGATAATATACATAAGCGAAGTTTCTACCATTTCGCCAGTTTAAATCGTCTTTGCGTAAGTCGTTCATTTCTGCGAATAATTCAATTTCTGTAAGTCCTTTTTGAGGTATTTTTTTCATGAGTGGGTTGATTGCTATGTGGTGGTCTGCTTTAGCTGACCGTGAAAATTCAAAAAGTGGTTTTTATTTTTTTAGGTCAGCTAAAGCAGACCACCACGTGTTAGTTTTGAGGCACAATTTATCATTTTAAAATATCGTGAACCGTTTTTTGTAACACTCCAATTACATCTTTTTCAAACCAAGGATTATTCCTCTGCCATCGAAAATTTAATGGAGAAGGATGTACAATCGGAAAATATTCAGGTAAGTATTCTTCGAAGTGCATGACAGTTTCCGTCAAGTTCTTTTTTCTCTTTTTTCCTAAATAATATTTCTGTGCATATGCGCCAATGAGTAAGGTTAATTTTACATTTTTCAGTTGATCAAAAAGTGGTGGATGCCATTCTGGAGCGCACTCTTTTCGAGGAGGTAAATCACCTCCTTTTGGATTTTTTCCAGGATAACAAAAACCCATGGGGATGATGGCAAACTTGGAAGTATCGTAAAAAGTTTCTCGATCAATGCCCAACCATTGGATGAGTCGTTCGCCACTTTTATCCGCCCAAGGTTGATTGCTCAAATGAACTCTCATGCCAGGTGCTTGACCGATGACAACGATTTTTGAATCATGTGCAGCCGTCAAAACAGGGTTAGCTCCATGTGATAAATTGGGTTCACAAATTTTACAGGCTTTTATTTTTTTTAGCAGAACGGGTAGTTCGTGAGTCATCTTACTATTTTTTAAAAATCATTCTCCCTAGTCGTTTCAATCAAATAATCAATTCCATGAAAATCAATTTTCATATCTTTTGCTTTTTGAAATTGTTCATGCGCTTTTTGGGTTTGATTTATTTTTTGAAAATAATATCCTAAGTGTAAAAAAACATGAGCGTTAGTTTCATCTAAAGATTTTGACTTTTCAATATCGACCAACCCATCATCTACTTGCCCAAGTCGAACTTTTGCTAGGCCTCGATTATTGTAAGCAAAAGCAAAGTCAGGACGATGGATGATAGCAGAATCTAGATCATGAATTGCTTTTTCATATTCGCCAATTTGCAGAAATGAATATCCTCTATTATTTAATGCATAAGGATCTGTATAGAACTTGTATAGAAACTTACTCAAAACTGAAATTGCATTCTGATATTCTTTTTTCTCCATAAATAACCAACCCAACAAATTATATTCATTAACACCAAGTTGCTTTTTTTTATCTAAAATTATCATTTCATTAAGCGCTTCATCATGTTTTTTTGTTACAATAAGAGTCTCTATCAAAGTGAGCCTTATTTCTTTTAAATTTGGTTTCAATTCTAAAACTTGTTGGAATGTATTAATCGCATCGTCGTATTTTTCATCATACAAAAAGCTAACGCCTTCATGATATTCAACTGGATACTTTGATGCTTTGATTAATCCAACTAATTGACTTCCATCATTATATGTCATTGTTCCATCAGCCATTGTTATAGGATGTTTAAAAGGAATAATATTTACTAAAAAATCCCATATAGATGAAATAATAAAAAACACAAAAAAGAAACTTATTCTATCGTCGTTCCAAGTGATGTTTTCCATAATAATAAATAAAACTACAGCTACTAAAAGACTAGCAACTGGTCCACCTAAGACGATCAGTATATTTTGCCAATAAGTTTTTGGAGTTTTATGTTGGCAAAGTCCAATATTCCATTGGAAAATGTCAAAATTAAAAAATGCTTTTAGTCGCCCTAGATTGATTTGGAAACTATTTTTATCATCGCCATAGGAACCAATATGAATGGCAACGGCATCTTTAGTAAAAATAAGAGAAGGAATTGCATGTCCTAATTCATGGAAAAATGTGGTGACCATTCTACCAAATACTACTATTGTCAAAAAACTGAATGCAATAAAAATTCCAGTTAATATTTCCATAAAATATTGATTATCAATGCTTTGAGTTCAGGTTTGTTTTTGTTTTGAAAAAATAATTCTAACTTTTGACAAGAGCTATGCAAACCGATAATTATTAAAGATTGTTGTATTTTTGGTTCCTTTGTTTTTCTTAAATTTGGGGTATCAAATCTAAATTTCTAAAGTAAGGACTTCATTTTTAAATACCTAATTCACCGAAATATTATGAATAGAATTTTTCTTCTTACCATTGTTGTTATTATTTTTTTTGGAAAAAAAGTAGATGCTCAAGACATTCGAAGACTTGATGTTGGTTTTGAAAAAAACGGATTGGAATTGCAAAATCCATTTGCTGGAGGATTAAACTCTCCTGAAATCAATGCTGTCGATTTGAATAATGATGGTGTGTTAGATGCGCATTTTTTTGATAAAGCTGGTGAAGTGCATATTACCTTTTTGAATAATGGATCGACTACTGGAGCTGCTTATGAATTTGCTCCAGAGTATGCTGAAAATTTTCCAGACACCAAAGGTTGGGTGTTGCTTCGAGACTATAATGGTGATGGTATTGTGGATATGTTTTCTTACTCAGATAGACCTGGAGTTCATGGATTAAAAGTTCACGAAGGAAGTTATGAAAATGATAAAATTACTTTCACTCGATTGTACCATGCAGATGGACCGCACAATTTGTTATCGTTTTTAATTCCAAACGGAACCTACCCACAAATCGCAATTACGAATGAAGATCTTCCTGCAATTGATGATATTGACAATGATGGTGACTTAGATATTTTGACTTTTGACTTGGGGGGAGCGACGGTGGAAATGTATAAAAATCTTTCCGTCGAAATGGGATTTGGTTTAGATAGTTTGAAGTTTGAATTGTATGATGATTGTTGGGGCAATTTTAAAGAAGCTGGGTTGAGTTCCTCCATTCAATTAGGAGACGATACAGATATATGTCCGTCGCTTTGGAATCCAACGGTGGAGACTCGACACTCTGGATCAACAATTCTGAGTCTTGATGATGATAATGATGGCGATAAAGAAATCATTTTAGGAGATTTGAGTGGAGTGTCTTTGGTTTATTTGGAAAATGGAGGTGATTCCGAAAATTCATTTATGATTGATTTTGATCCAACTTATCCAACTTATGATGTGCCTGTGGACATGCCGATTTTTTTAGCAGGATTTTATTTGGATATGGATAATGATGGGAATAAAGATTTTATAGCAGCACCTAATAATTTTAAATCTTCGGAAGACAATGAAAATATTTGGTTCTACAAAAATATAACTGACAATGAATTTCCAACATTCGAATTTCAACAAAATGACTTTTTGGTGGAAACGATGATTGATAATGGAACTGGTGCAAGTCCTACATTTGCAGATGTCAATGCAGATGGATTGATGGATATGGTTGTTGGAAATAATACTTATTTTTTGCCTGGCGGAAATAAAGATTCCCGACTGTTTTTATATGAAAATATTGGAACGTCAGATGTGCCTAAATACAAGTTAGCGGATGATAATTATTTAGGACTGAATCAATATAATTCTTCGAGTAGTTATTTTAATTTTTCACCAGCTTTTGGCGATTTGGATCATGATGGCGATTTGGATTTATTGGTAGGAGAGGAGACAGGTAAATTAATTTATTTTGAAAATACAGCAGGAGTTGGAAATCCATTTTCTTTTGGAATGCCTGATTTGAATTTTCAAGATATTGATGCAGGGCAAGGAGTCAATCCTCAAATTATTGATGTCAATCGAGATGGATTAAATGATTTGCTCATTGGTTGGAGGTTAGGGAAAATTATTTACTATCCTAATTTTGGAACAGCTAGTGATCCTCAATTTGAACCTGACCAATTCACGGCTCCAAATGTTTCCTCTTTTGGTGAGATTGATACTCGAATTATTCCAGGGTTTGATGGAGCTGCCTCGCCAACAATGATTGATGTAAATGGAGAATATGTTTTATATGTCGGAACTCAACGAGGACGAATTGAGGTGTACGAAAATATAGATGGGAATTTAGAAGGAGAATTTACAATGGTCGATTCTACTTTTGGGGAAATTCGGGAAGGGCAAATCACTCACCTTGATATTGCAGATATAAATGGCAATGGAAAGATGGATTATATTGTTGGTAATAGCCGAGGAGGTTTAGGTTTTTTTACATCAGATTCACCGGTATCGAATAATAATATCGTTAATGAAAAATCATTAGAAATCAAAGTTTTACCTAATCCTGCGAGTGATTTTGTTTATTTTGAAGTGGAAGGGTTTAAAGAAGGAAAAACGCAATTACGAATGATTAATGCAGTTGGTCAAATCGTTTTAGAAAAATCACTTCCTTATTGGAAATCTGGAGTTGATTTGAGAAGATTGCCAGCAGGGGTTTATTTTTGTGAAATAACAATTGGAGAGAATCGAGGCTTGAAGAAATTGATAAAAAAATAAAATAAATATCGAACAAGGAATAACCAATGTCCAACAATCGCAAAAGAATTAAATCTTAAATAGTTGGACATTGGCTATTCAAAAGTTACCTCGCTCCGAACAACAAACTCCCAATTCTTACCATCGTACTACCTTCTTCTGCCGCAATTTCATAATCACCAGACATTCCCATGGAGATTTCTTTAAAGCTATTTTCGGTTTTAAAAAACTCCTTTTTTAGTTCCTCAAAAATATTTTTCAATGTTCGGAATTCATTCCGCACTTGACTTTTATTATTCGTAAATGTAGCCATTCCCATCACACCGACGACTTTAATATTTTGTGCATCTCTATAAAAATTTCCATTTAATATTTCTTGTGCTTCCAATAAGTCAAGGCCAAATTTAGTATCTTCCTCAGCAATATGAAATTGTAATAAAATCTCAATGACTCTATCATTTTTCTTTGCTTGCTTGTTAATCTCTTTCATCAATTTCAGACTCTCGACCGAGTGAATCAATGTAACAAAAGGAGCAATATATTTTACCTTATTCGTTTGTAAATGCCCGATGGCATGCCATTCAATATCTTTGGGAAGCGCCTCATATTTCCAGGTCAATTCTTGGACTTTATTTTCTCCAAAAACTCGTTGTCCCTGATCGTATAATTCTTGAATCGCTTCCGCAGGTTTAGTTTTAGAAACAGCGACTAGTTGTGTGGAAGTAGGAGCTAAATTATTTAAGATTTTTTTTAACATAAAAAATAATATGTGGTAAATAAATTTAATAAGTAAAAGTCTGTAAATCAGTAATTTGTATTAGCAGTTTTTTGGTTTGGAAAAAACAGATTCTAATATTCAATTTTTCATTTTTTATAAAAACATTAACAAGTAAAAACCTACTAAGTTCGGCACGTTTTTCGTTTTTCAAATATTACTTTTTAGAACAATATTTAAAATTTTTAAATTATGAATAATTTTCAATTCCAACGAGCAGAAAAAAACACAAAGAGAAAAGCATTACTTTTCACTATCGTTTTTCATGCATTGCTTTTTGGAGGAATTACTTTTGGAACTGAAATGGGCGACAAGATTACAGATACTGTCAAAGAATTTTTCCAAGATGAAAAACCTACTGCTAAGAAAAAAGAACCTTTAGCTAAAAACAAAAAGTGAATAATTGCTCTTGGGAATTATTCACTTTCTATTTTTTTGAGTTTATTTTTTATTTAAAATAGACCGTGCAATTCTGCGGAAACCATATTCATCACTTTTCCCAAATCTTCAGGATTATTTTTAAAATCCATCGTATTCACATCAATCACTAAAAGATTCCCTGCAGTATATCCTGAAATCCAATTTTCATATCTTTCGTTCAATCTTTTCAAATAATCTAAACTCATATTTCCTTCATAATCTCTACCACGCGATTGAATATGTGAAACCAAGGTAGAAATATCTGCTTTCAAATAAATCAACAAATCTGGCGCTTGAACTTGCGAAGTCATCGTTTCAAAAAGATCAGAATAGTTCTCAAAATCACGCGTCGTCATCAATCCCATATCATGCAAATTGGGCGCAAAAATAAAAGCATCTTCAAAAATCGTTCGATCTTGAATAACCGTTTTATCTCCATTCAAAATATTCAAAATCTGTCGATATCGACTATTGAGAAAATAAACTTGTAGATTGAAAGACCAACGTTGCATATCGCCATAAAAATCATTGAGGTAAGGATTATCATCAGTAGATTCATACTGAACTTCCCAACCAAAATTTTTACCTAATTGTGTACAGAGTGTGGTCTTCCCTGCGCCAATATTTCCAGCAACTGCTACGTATTTGACTTCTTTTTTTGTTTCCTCCGACTTCATTGTTATCTTTTAGAGATTTGTGTATTATGATTTTATCCAAAGCTGATGAGCTTCTAGCTTGCTTAATATGTTGCGAAAATACAATTCCTATATTTATTTTTGGAATGTAAGGGTTTAAAGTTTTCCACTAATTTTTTTGGGTAGTAAAGTCACAAGGTGAGTTCCAAATTTATTTTTCTAGGACATTTGAGTTTTTGTGATTTTAAATAATTATCCATCCTTAATGACTAGGATATTCATAGTAGTTGTAAATAACTTGTTAAGCTTAAAAATTCAAGGTGAGCTTATTCAATATTGTGTTTTAAAAAAGGTTAATTTGTGATTCCGTTTTAGGAAATGAACTAAATAACGCGATTGACAGATAAAAACCTATCAATCATCTAATATTTTAAAATGAAAATAGATCAATCATTAATTTCGAAACTCGAACATTTAGCTCGCTTGGAACTTTCAACTACTGAAAAGGATGGGATCCAAAATGATCTCAATAATATTCTACAAATGGTAGAAAAAATGAATGAGTTAAATACCGATGATGTCGAACCACTCATTTATATTAATGAACAACAAAATGTGTGGCGAGAGGATAAAGTAGCTAATCAAGTGGATCGAAAAGATGCGCTTCGAAATGCACCTGATAAAAATGAGCAATTTTTTAAAGTGCCAAAAGTTATTAAGTAGACTTTAGTTTGTTGGACATTTTACGTTCGACGTTAAACGATTCGCTTTTGATTGCACAGTTGAAGAAAATATATTCTTCTAAAGAAAATTACACTATTGGGAAAACGTAAAACGTCCAACGTTCAACGTCTACCGTCAAAAAAATCAATCAACAAAAAAATAAAATGGATCCAATAATTGCAGTTAAAGAACTACGGAAAACCTACGTTATGGGAGTGGAAGAAATCCATGCCTTAAAAAATGTTTCCGTCGACATTAGAAAGAATGAGTATGTTGCTTTGATGGGACCTTCTGGTTCTGGGAAATCAACTTTGATGAACTTGTTAGGTTGTTTGGACACACCTAGTAGTGGTAACTATTTTTTGAATGATATTGATGTGAGTGAAATGACCGATGGAGAATTGGCAGAAGTTCGAAATAAAGAAATTGGTTTCGTTTTTCAAACCTTTAATTTATTGCCTCGATTGTCTTCTTTAGATAATGTGGCGTTGCCGTTAGTTTACGCAGGTCTAGGAAAAAAAGCAAGAAAAGAAAAAGCGGCCAAAGCATTAAATGCAGTAGGATTGGGTGATCGAATGGATCATCGACCTAATGAACTTTCAGGTGGGCAACGTCAGAGAGTTGCTATTGCTCGAGCTTTAGTAAATGACCCTGCGATTATTCTTGCTGATGAGCCTACAGGAAATTTGGATACAAAGACTTCCGTCGAAATCATGGAAATTTTTGAAAGATTACATGAGCAAGGGAATACAATTATTTTAGTTACTCACGAACCTGACATTGCTGAGCATGCACATCGGATTATTCGATTGAGAGATGGATTGATCGAATTAGATGAGAAGAATGAGAAAATTGTTCGAGCAGCAGAAAGATAAACCAAGTTTTAAGTTTACGATTGTTAAAATAAATTGAAAGCGAATTTGAATAAAATCAAATTCGCTTTTTTATTTTTCAACAATAACTTAAAATTTATTGTTTACTTTAGGTCTTGAATTTTTTAACCAAAAAACTAAAAGATGGACAAGAGTAAAATCGTAAAAAAATATTCTAACAGAGAAATTACCGTAGTTTGGGAGCCTAGTAAATGTGTTCATGTAGGAAATTGTGTTAGAGGTCTTCCCGAAGTTTTTGATGCTAAAGCAAAACCTTGGGTTAATATTGAAGGAGCAGATACCAAGTCAATTATTAATCAAGTAAAAGATTGTCCATCAGGAGCATTATCTATTTTGGAAAATGTAAATCCAGAGGCACCAAAATCATCCAATACTCATGTAGAGTTAATGAAAAATGGGCCATTGATGATTGACGGAGCAATCAAATTAACTCAAGCGGATGGAAGTGTGATTTTAAAAAATAAAAAAACCGCCTTTTGCCGATGTGGAGCTTCTTCACGAAAACCATATTGTGATGGATCACATACAAGTGCAGGATTTATTGGATAAAATAACTTAGTCAAAAAAATCAGAAGAACGTAAAACGTCTAACAAATTAAAAATAATGGCATTTAAAATATATACAAAAACAGGAGACGCTGGAGAAACAGGTTTGTTTGGAGGAAAGCGATTACCAAAGAGTCACCTCCGAATAGAAAGTTATGGAACGGTTGATGAATTGAATTCATGGATTGGACTCATTCGAGATTTGACAGAATATCCAAAAACAGAAGGTGTTTTGGAAAATGTGCAAAATAGATTATTTGAGATCGGTTCAAACTTAGCAACTGATCCATCCAAAGCAATGAATGTTCCTGAAGTGAAAGAAGCAGCTATTACATTATTGGAAAAAGAAATTGATCGAATGGAAGGAGATCTGCCACCTTTGAAAACTTTTATTTTGCCAGGTGGACATCCAATTGTTTCCCAAATTCATATCGCAAGATGTGTCTGCCGAAGAGCAGAAAGAGGAGTCGTTGGATTGGCGATTATCGATGAAGTGCCAGATATTTTAATTCAATATTTGAATCGCTTATCTGATTATTTATTTGTTCTCTCACGATGGGTTGGAATGAAACTCGATGCGAAGGAACTTCCATGGATACCAGCTAAGTAATAGTTAACTATTAATGATGTTAATATCACTCTGTCATTAAATTATGGTATTAATTGTTCACGATTAGTTATTCACCGTTTTTTAACGTGCATTTTGATTCCGTATTTTGGTTGGAGAGTGACGTAAGGCATCGCTTCAATTTTCTGATTTTTTACTAGTTCAAAATCATATCTTTTTAGTAATTCTAGAATAACCATTTGCATTTCCATCATGGCAAAATTATTTCCAATACAAAGTCTTGGTCCACCTCCAAAAGGCATATAGGCAAAGGAAGGTTTCCCTTTCATATTTTCTTTTTCAAATCTTTCAGGGATAAATTTTTCAGGTTTCTTCCAATATTTTTTGGAATGATGTAAACCATAAATATAAATGGCAAACATCCGATCTTTTGGAATGTGATAATCTTTTATATCATCGGCTTCATTGGCTAATCTGTCAGTAATCCAAGCAGGTGGGTAAATTCGCATCGTCTCTTGAATGACTTGAGTGGTATATTTTAATTTTGGAAAATCAGTAAATTCAACCTCTCGATCACCGACAACGTCTTGATATTCCTTTCTGATTTTATTAGTGGCATCTGGATTTTTGCATAATAAATAAAATGCCCAAGCAAGAGCATTGGCAGATGTTTCATGACCTGCAACAAAAAGAATCAAAGACTCATCTAATAATTGCAAGTCTGTCATTCCTTCATTCGTATCTTCATATCGAGCTGCCAAAAGCATATCCAAAAGGTCATCATGAGATTTGCCACTTGCTCGTCTTTCTTGAATTATTCTTAAAATAATAGCTCTAGATTCTTGTGAAATTTTTAATTGACGTTTTGATTTTCCAGTCAAATAGAACCAAGGAATCATATACGGTTGTCGAAGTCTTTGAACAATATATTCTTGAATTTCTTGAATGTTGTTAGCAAGTGTAATCATTTCTTCATCGCTTACACTTGTGGTGAAAAGTGATTTGGCAACTACTTGGAAAGCCATTTTTGTCATTTCAATAGAGAGGTCAAAAGGTTGATTGGAACTAGCTAATTTATCCAAATCATTCCAAGACTCTTGCACCACTTTTAGCATCACATCCGATAGCGCAGCCAACTTTGCTCTGTGGAATCCTGGTTGAATCAAACGACGTTGACGTAACCAATAACTTCCATCACTTGTTAGCAAGCCTTGCCCTGCAAATTGAGCAATCATCTTTGTTTGAATCTCAGACTTGCGATAATTACGATTATTTTTCTGCATCACATGTTGGACGATTTCTGGATCGGTCGTGAAGATTGCTTTTGAAAATCCACCCATGTACATGGCAAATATTTCCCCCTTCTCTTCCACAAATTCATTTAAAACGGGAAGTGGGTTTTTTACAAACCTAAAAGCATTAGCTAGCGTTTTTCGACGAGGAATGAGTGGGATTTCTTTGCTCATAAGTGATTGGTTTTCAATTAATTAAGGTCGGTTTTTGTGAGGAAAAGTAAAAATGAAGTTATGATTTCAAATTTAATAATTATTGCTGTGAAAAATGATGATGAGCAATATGATTTTTTAATTAGATTCTTTCTGAATAAAATATACTGTTTTTTTATGTTAAAAAACAGGTGTTACTCGACTAATATTTTGTTTGAAAAATCAAAAGCTGATTAATTTTCTTTTGTAAAAAAAGTCCACGAAAGAAAGATTTGGTATAAATCTTGTTTTTGCAAAAGTCAATAAGTTTTAGTTTTTTATCCCCAATAAAAACTACTTTAAATTCGTTTGGAAAATTAAACCTTTCTAGATTTTTCCAAAAAACCTTTCCCCCACACCGATTTTCTAACACATATTATTACTATCTAATATTTCTAAATGAAAAATATCAATAACCTATTCTTATTATTCGCTGCTTTGTTTTTGTCAACTCATTCAGCTCAAGCATCTGGCGATATTTCGAACTCAACTACAAAGTTATTTTCAGAAATTTCAACTACTAATGCACCTTGTGGCAAGAGAGCCAAATATTGTAAAGGGACTATAAAGTTTAAAGATGGTAGTTCCTACAAAGGAGAATTTCGATATGGCGAACCACATGGCACAGGTGTTTATTTTTGGACGGATGGTGAAACGTATGATGGAGAATTTGTGAATGGCTTGAGGCATGGAAGAGGAAAGCATATTTTTAATAATGATGATGAGTACGAAGGAGAGTGGGAATTTGGGATGATGCATGGAGAAGGAATTTACCTTTGGAAAAATGGAGGACAATACAAAGGAGAATTCGTTGAAGGTTTGATGCAAGGGAAAGGAACCATTATTTTACCAGATGGTGAAATTTATGATGGAGAGTGGAAAAATGGATTAGCTGATGGAAAAGGAACTTATACTCGATTAGATGGAAGTAAGTACAAAGGAAAAAGTAAAAAGGGAGAGCGTCATGGTTCTGGTAGAATTGTATGGAAAACGGGAGATTACTTTATTGGAAAATGGAAAAATGGAAAAATCAATAAAACAGGAACCTTCCACTATAATAATGGAGATCAATTTACGAGTATTTGGGATGAAGGCGAAATGACTGGAAAGGCTACTTACAAATTCCGAAATGGAAAAGAAATTAAAGGTGACTTGAAAGAAGTGGAAAGACAAGTGAAAGGAAATGACGAAAAAATGGAAGAAATAATGCCTAACCTTGGATTGACTTGGTATGCGATAGCCTTGGAATACAAAGCAGCTGAACAATATGATTTGGCTATGGAAAATTTAAAGTTGTCTCAACAATATGTTCCAGCTTCTTCGGATTTGAATAAGTTGGTGTATCAACAAATAGAAATTATTCAGAAAAAATTAGATGAAATAGAAGGCCTATAAATTGACTTTATTCGTTTGACGGTCGAACAGAAATTTTTATTTAGAATAAGATTTAATCAATGTTTCTTTTTTCCTTTTTACAAAAACTTAATAAACATCCATCCAAAAACCGAATATTACAAACTGTGCAAATAATTTGCACAGTTTTTTTTTGCATAAAATTTAGGCAAGGTTTTTTAAGCCATAATAATTGAAAAGTTAAAGTATTTTTAAAAAGGTGACTCAGCTCATCAAATACTTGTCAATAGTGTTAGAAGATCGACTTACATTTTTAAAATCCAAAAATTTCCATCCCATGCTAAAGAAAAGATATTTTATACTCTTGCTAGTTGCTTCTTTTTTTATTCCAAGATCTTTTCTATCTGTGATTTTATCAGAAAATAAAAATGAGATTTCTTTGGTTTCAAATTTAGAAAATAACAAGATATTTGTTGATACTTACAAAGCTCAATGTTTGAAAGCACTTTCTTTTTATCCAGAGTTAAAAGATGTAAATATTGAATTTCGAGAAGCAGAAATTGGAACTACTTTGGCGGCTCGTCCGATGATAACGAGTTTTTTTAATACAGATTATGAAAGAAAATATGAAGTGATTTTTAATAATGCTAGCAATTGTGAAGTTCCTTTTTCGGATTTGCCGGAGGAAGGTCAGGTAGGAATATTAGGGCATGAGTTGGCACATATTTTAGATTACGAAACCAAAAGTTTTGGACAATTACTGGTCACGGGATGTTTTTATATTAATGCACATAGTATTCGAAATTACGAACGAGAAATAGATAAGGTAACTGTTGAACGAGGTTTAGGAGAAAAATTGCATGATGCTTATCATTATATTTTGGAAGAATCTCAAGCTTCATTGAAATATAAAAATTTTAAAAAATTCACTTATTTAGAGCCACATGAAATAATGGAACAAGTGCAAGAATCTGGAATTGATATTGGATTTTAAATTATCGTTCATTTAGCTAATGACAAAAAAAAATGCGTCATGGAATTTTACTTTCCATGACGCATTTTTCTATCATTAAAAACTATACAGTTTAATTAAAAGCGAATTTTTGTGAATATTTTTTTTCAATTTGATGCTTCAATTCTTTTCGAGCAAAAAAGATTTTACTCTTTACTGTTCCAATTGGAAGACTAAATTTATCTGCAATTTCCTGATATTTATATCCTTCATAATGCATCAAAAAGGGAATTCGAAGCCCTTCATCTAATTGACCAATAATCTCCGTTAATTCATCCATCATAATATTGCTATCTCCTTCATTCGCAATGATGTGTTTGCCTGAATTAATATAGTAGTTGTTGTCTGTTGAATCCATGATGACATTTGCTCTTACCTTTTTTCTATAATCATTTATAAATAGGTTTTTCATGATTGTAAAAACCCAAGCTTTGAAATTTGTTCCTGCTTGAAATTTGTTTTTATAAGTCAAAGCTCGAAAAGTGGTTTCCTGATATAAGTCTTTTGCTCTCTCTTTGTCTTGCGTCAATTTATAAGCAAAAGCATTTAACATTTGAGAAAGGTGGCTATACTTAGTTTGAAATTCTGCAGTTGTCATTTTCTGAAATTTTAATTGTTAGGAAGTTATTTAATGATAATATAAAGGTAGTTTTTTTGTTTAACAAAACAAAGTAAAATGTTAAACAAAATTAAATTGATTTGATTTTTATTTGCTTTTATGAAATGGATTGGAGTGTAAGTTTCTGATTATCAGTATTTTGTGATGTTTGTTTGACTGATTAGTATTTTTTTAATTTTCATTTTTTTTTGAAAGTTTTAAACAAAAAAACCTAAGTGGTGTTATTTTAGCATTATGAAAAACGAAATATTCTTCCAATACTTAAATCAAAATAAGATTCACATTCAAGGTCTTGCGACAGAGCTATCAAATGATTTTGCGACTGCTCGTTTTCTATATCGAGAAACGACTCACCAAGCGATGAAGAATCAAGCTAATTTAAAAGAGGAAATTTTTAAAGATTGGTTGATGAGTACAATGCAGAAAACTTATCGTAAAATATTGCGAGATGAATATTCTTTAGTTGAAAACTAAAGGGAGAATGTGAATGATAAAAGATAACAACTTACTAGTTTAATAGTTAAAGCTCAATTTAATAAGAACTCCTAAATCTTATATTCATTGAAGGCTCTATTTGATCCACTAATCTAAATTAGTACTCGGATTAAGAATATAATTTCCCTTATTTTATACTTTCCTGAATTAAAATTTAAGTACTTAAAATAATAATAAATTGGTTACTCCTTTTTTCTATTTCTACTTAGTTGAGCAGGAATGGTTCCAATCATTGGGGCAATGAAGCGGAGGAGGACACTTTTTAATTAAGTTTGGATTTTTTCCAGGATAAATCTATATCGTTTCTTTGCGATATTTGGCAAAAATAAAAGATGAAGTTTCTCCAGTTCTAATATATTATCTATGATATACTCCTTCATTAGTTTATTAAAAGTTAGATTAACTTTAAGTAGATTTTTTACATCTTCAGTTGGTGCGATTAATATTGACGTGGATTCAAGAGCTTTAATTGAAATAGGTGTTCCTCCTTTTGTTCTAGCAGTATGAATATTGTGAGTAGCTGCTTCATCTCCATACTTTAATGAGAAACCCCAATTTTTTGAAGGATCAAAAAATTGGGGTAAACTATGTTTCACTAAAACAACATTATTTTATTTTTTCAACAATCACCGAATCAAAGTCACATCCTGAGAATCAGTCTCAGTATCTCCATTAGGGTATTTTATTGTGATTGCATAAACATACACATCAGATGGCAAGTCTTTCCCATCTTTCGTGCCATCCCATCCTGTAGCAGGAGTATCATTTTGATAAACAATATTTCCCCATCGATTAAAGATGGTGAACTGAACAATTTCTGCATTACCAATTCCTATAATTTCATTACCTCCATCTTTTTTGAATAGTGGGGAAAAATAATCATTAAGTCCATCTCCATCTGGAGTGAATACGTTAGGCATAAAAAGAACTTGTTTTACTCCAAATATTTCAACAGGAGCAACACAGCTACAACCTTCACTATTGGTGACGGTAGCAATAAAAGTATTTGAACTTTCCAATGCAATTACTTCAATGGAATCACCCTGTCCAATCGTATTTCCTTGGTTAGTCCATTCAATCGTTACAGAACTTCCTGATAGGTAATCTATATAAAGATTAACAGACTCTCCTAAACCAACTTCATTATTTGGCGAAAAAGAAATACCATTACAAAGTGGAGATTCAATAATCGTTACATCAATTGATTCTACATCTTGACAACCTTCTCGTTCTCCAATTACGGTTACCGTACTATTTCCCCAAGCAGAAAGAGTTGGATTAGGACAATCATTACAGGTTAAAACATCTGAATTAGAAATAGTCCAATTATAAGTATCAGCACCCGTTACTTCTAAATCTAATTCTTCCCCTGCGCAAAGATTTGGATCTCCAGTATTAAGCTCTACATCGATATCAATGACTTCAATGGCAATACTTTCTGTATTGGAACAAGCTCCATTGACAATATTTCGAGTATAGGTTTGAGAGTTGGTAGCTATAATGGCTAAGTTATAATTATCATCATCACTCAAAAAAGAACCATCATTTGGCGTCCATTCAAATTCTATGTCTGGAAAAAATCCAAGATCAATAGAAGGAGAAATAAATGAGACGACTTCCCCTTTACAATATTCATCTCTTTGAGGAATGAAATCGATAGAAGTATCAGTAGGAATTGAATCGACTTTGATGGTAACGATTTCTTCCAAGGTGCATCCTCCTACCACAAGTTGAGCAATATAATTAGTCGTATATTCAGGAGATGCAATTACCGTAACATCTGTTCCACTTGTCAAAGAAGAATCAGGTGACCAAGTAAATCCAACTCCAAGTGTAGAAGTGATGGCATTTAAAGAAACAGTTTCGCCTAAGCATAATTCATAATAATTTCCTCCTACGATTTCCAAAGTTGCAGTAACTACCTCGACATTTACCGAAGTGGTTTCGCTACAAAATCCATTCGGACTAGTGGCAACCAAAGTGTAAGTTGAATTTGCAGTAGGGTAGGCGATTGGGTTGGAAATAGTTGGATCAGAAAGTTCCCCACCTGGTGACCATAAATAATCAGTCGTAGAACCGGGTGTGCTTGATGCCAATATTAAACTATCACCAAGGCAGAGCACCGTATCCATCGTCGTCAAAGTTGGAAATTGAAAGGGATCAACACTAACTGTAATTTGATCTGAAATGGTGCAACCAGCATTCGAAACGCTAGCAGTATAAGTAATTGTTTGTGGAGGACTTGCATTTGGATTAGCAGAAGTTGGATCATCTAAACCAATAATTGGCGACCAAGTTAACCCTGAATTTCCTATATTATTATTAGCTGTTAAAGGGACACATGATCCTTCGCAAATATTGGTTGAACTATTAGCCACAATATCAATTGTCAGATCAATAATTTCTATAAAAACATCATCCGTCAAATTACAACTTCCTAAAGTTCCAGTTACCATATATGCTTCGCTTGATGTTGGCGTTGCAATTGGATTGGCAATATTTGGATTACTTACATTTGCAGCAGGCGACCAACTATAAGTTGAAGCACCTTCAGCAGTTAATTGAACCGTACTTCCTATACAAACAAAAAGCGTATCCATTCCATTTGCTACAAAAAACTCTGGTTCGTCTTTTATTTCCAAAACAACTGTGGCAAAGTCAAATGTACCACAACCAAAATCATAAACGAAAGTTAATTCAATCGTTTCTGTTCCTTCTATCACTCCATCGTTGATGATGTCTATTGGAAAATTCAAGTTGGTTTGTCCTGCTGTAAAAGTCACCGAACTTGGAATGGTTAAATTATAATCTGTTCCTGCCGTAGCAGTTCCTGCAACTTGAACATTCAAAGTCAAATCTTCTCCTAGTGGATTGGATAAATTCAAATTCAATTGATCGGGATTAGTACATCCTTCTACAAAATAATCAAATGAACCAATTGCACTCAAGGAAGTATTAGGTAAACCATTGTTGATTTCTCCAAAGAAAATTCCAGAATCGGCATTCGTACTAACATCTGCAATTGCTACTTTTACATGATATGTGCTACATTGTAGAACAGGAGAAGAAGCGGTCAATGTTTTTTTATTGATACTATTAAAATCAGTAGTTAATCCATCGTAATGTGGTCCCAAAATTGTCTCCTCATTTTTCCGATAATATTCAAAATTAACTTGTGGGTTCACATTAACATAATGAACAGGTGTCGTCGTTCCAGGTAAAACAGAAATCAATTCTTGACCATTATAAACTGGAGAACCAACAATCCCAGGCCCTGAAATCCAAATTCCCATGACATCCCGTCCAGCATTAGAACCTATGGTTCCCACATAATCATCTGACCCAAAAATATACTCTAATGACAATTCACTTCCTGCAGCTAAAACGTCCATTTCCAAAACACAAGCATCTGTAAGTGTTGGATTATTGGAAAAAGTGGCAGCAAGTGTTGCCAAATCTGCATCTGAATTAGAATTAAGATCGAGGTTAGGGTCACCATCAGAATCATTTGGCATAAAGGCATAATCAACACTTCCTGTAGTTAACACAATTCCATTCGGCATAAATATTCCTGTGTTTTCACCTCCATCAAAAGCTGCATGAGCGTCACCATCACAATTGACCGTTACATTCGAAACTGAACTTGGTAATGAACCTAATTTTTCAATAATCAAAGCTTCAGTTGGTGAAGTGGTTGCGTTGGCACCGGTCCAAGTTGGGCATGGATCAGGAGAACTCTCCCAAGTAATTTCAAAGCCTGCTTCATTGGTGAAAAAGTTTGAATTCCACTCGACGGTTAAACATCCACTCGATGCAAAAACGGTATAACATCCTCCTCCTGCAGAGACATCTTCACCAATTTCATTGGCATTATTAGTGGTCGTTCCATCATAAAATTCCAGTTCATCAGCACCTGGTTGTGTATCAAAAGAATTGACTGTCAAAGCAATACATCCAGGATTGGAAGCAGGGCAAATGGTAAACGTACAATTTTCAAAATCTGAGTAATTATTATCAGGCCCACCTGAATCATAAAGAATACCAGAATCTGCATCTGAACCAATATCATTACACATCAAATTAATATCTGGAAATGTATCAACACATACATTAAATGTTCCCCAAACTGGACTTGCTGTACTACTCTGATCATCTACTCGAATAAAATAATTAATACCAGGAGTCAAACCTGTAGCATCAAATGTTATTTCAGTTTCACCTACACCAGCCACTTGACAATCTAATTCTGCTAATTCGTCAACCATACATTCACCTCGATAAAGTGCAGCTTTGAATTGTCCTATTGGATTGGAACCAGTACTTGTAACCGTTACCTCAAAATCAACATAACTTCCATCAATAGGTGCCTGAAATTCGAACCAAACATCATGATCAACTGATCCCCAACAAGAAGGAATATTTTCAGCAGGATTCGAAAATAACCCAGAAGACAAAGTTGCATTGACGTTGGTATATTCTGTAGTAGTACAAGTTCCGATAGGCGCAGTTCCTAGTTGAATAGCTGTATTGCATTCATCATATGTTGGAGTTTGAGCTTGGATTTGGGAAAATGAGAAAAGGAAAGAGAAAATGTAAAAGATTCGCTTAATCATAAACTAATGTGTTTTCTACTCTTAGTTGAGTTTTTCGTTAAGTATAGTTGACCACTAATAATTAATTTTTAAACTCAATTATTTGGTAGACAATTGTTGATAAAAAATCCGTGCAACAAATTAGTTATAGTTATTCACATTTTTGAAAATTAGCTTCTACTTCTCTAAAATCTGTATATTTTCCGTCATTTCCCCATTGGTGGTTGATGTAATTTATTATTAATGCAACATCCATTGTTGCCAATTCAGGAAAAGCAGGCATGGGTTGATTATAAGTTTTTCCATTTACGATCATCTCGCCTTCTACTCCTAAAAGAATAATACAAGGCAGTTGATCATAATTATTTTTTAAATAATCAGCATCAGCAAGAGGGGGAATCAAACCTCTCAATCCAACTCCATCAGGCATATGGCAAGATTGGCAATGAGTTTCATATAAGTATTTTCCATCACTAAAAGAATTTTTACAATTTGCTAAAAAGAAGATGGAAGAAAAAAATAGGATGATAAAAAAAAGGTGTCGAGGCATCAAAATTTTTGATTTTTAGAAAAATGCCGAATCGTCAAGATCATTTTTAAATAAAAAAATGAGCGATCGTAGAACGTCTAACGTTCAATGTCAAATGAAAAAAAATTATTTTTGAGAATATTCAGACTTCAACAGAAATTCAATATCTTCCATAAATCGGTCAACATCATCTGGATCAGTTCCATGGCAAATAGATCGTATGTGCCGATCTTTATCAATTAAAACGAAAAGGTCATCATGATCAAATCCTCCAGGAGCAGTTTCATCTTTTAATGCGTTAGAGAAATAATCGTAGGCAATCGCTAAAATCTTTTCCTCGTCCCCTGTTACTAAATTCCACTTTGGTGCCTCAATTTCTAATCCTTCTGCATACCTTTTTAGAACAGGAACACTATCCGTTCTCACATCAATAGAATGAGAAATCATTCGCACTCGATCATCATTTAAAAATTTATCATAAATGCGACCCATGTGCAAACTCGTCGTTGGACAAATAGAAGGGCAAGTCGTGAAAAAATTATTACTCACATAAATTTTCCCTGCAAAAGTCTTGTTCGTTACCTCAAGGCTATCTTGATTGGTAAATGAAAAGTCACGAATTTTTTCATGAACCATTTTACCATTTACTTCTTCTCCTCTGTTTAAAATTTTAAGTGGTTCTCTCTCTACACAGCTGGTCAGTAATAAAATGATAAGACTATAAAATAAGATATTTCTCATGTTTTATTTTTTTGGAAAAATGTAAAAATTAAATGGAAAGTATCAGTTGTTTAGAATTCTGGAAAACCAGCCACTTGCTTAGCTTTATCCAAGTTTTCAACCATTACATCTTTCATCTTTTGTACTTTTAATTTTTGCTCTTTTAAATATTCAATAGCTTCTTTCGGAGCAGTATTTTCAGGAGGATTTTTAAATTGTTTCATCCAGTTCATCATGGCATCGTCCGCTACTTGAAGATGATCGTAAGCAGTTTGATATTTTTCAATACTGAGTGAATCTGATGAGTCATAAATCATTTTTTTTAATTGACTTTGTGCTTTACGAATTTTTCCCATGATCATCATTTCATCATGAACGACCATCACTTCTTTATAAATTTTTTCTCTTTCTTTTTGTAATTGGTCTTCTCCACAACTCAACAAAAAAATCGTACTTAAGATTAGAAGTAGGCTAATATTTTTAAACATAGTAAATATAATTTTGTAGGAATATATTGCACGTAGTTGTCTGCTTTAGCAGACCTAGACGAAAGGTAAATTGGTAAAAAAATCGCTAAAATTATTTTTTCAGGTCTGCTAAAGTAGACAATCACATGCAATGATAAATTCCCTGTAATTTTTTTAATTAAAATGGTTTTCTAAAAATCAATCACAAAAGTACAGAGTGATTTTCCAAAAACAAAAAGGTGAGCTTCTATTTAGAGCGGATATAAATTTAAAGACATAAAAAAAGGTTAATCATTTTTATGATTAACCTTTTGGCGAGAAGCTTTTTTCTCTCCAATGATTTTCTTTTCTTTTAATCTTTTTTCATTCAGCGATTTTGGTTTTCTAGTTTTCTTTCGTGGTTTTTCAACTGTCAACGCTTTTTCTAATCTTTCAAAAAATTTTGCTTTAGCATTTTCTTTATTTCTAAGTTGGGATCTTGAATTTTGACTAGCAATTTGTAAAATTCCATTCTGAGAAATGATAGCTGCTAGATTTTTTATCATTAATCCTTTTTCTTTTTCAGTTAGAATTTCAGAATTCAAAACATCAAAAAGTAGCTCAACTCTAGTCGAAACTTTATTGACGTGTTGTCCTCCTTTGCCAGAACTCCTCGACATACGAAAACTAAATTCTTTTTCTAAATCGGTAAGCCTTTCGGCTAAACTTTGCTCTTTCATGTTTTCTCTTTTTTCTAAAAACTATAAAACAGCAAGAGTGGAAAATTAGTTCCAGCAGTTACTTCGCTTGACAGTACTGTCAAGCGTCTACCGTCAAGCGAAGTGACTCTAAATCAATTTTCTACATATGTTTTGCCAATTCGACTTTCAATTGTTCAGGCGTTTTGTAACCAACAATCTTCTCAATGATTTTCATGTTTTCATCCAAAACAACTAAAGTAGGATAACCTCTGACTGAGAAAAAACCCGATAATTGATGTGGTGAATTTCGACCTCTTTTCTTCGGTCTAAATTGAGGATTAGCATATTCTTTTCCCATAAATTTAATTGGATCCGGACCTTCAGCGTTAAATTTTACGGCATAAAAATTCTTCCCAATTTGGTTGATAATTTCAGGGTTCGTAAAAGTATTTTTATCCATCATCTTGCAAGGGCCACACCACGGAGTATAAACATCTACGATAGTTTTTCTAGGTTCTTTTTGAACCAATGATTCAATATTGTTCATTGTTGCCCAAGGAACTTCAGTATAGTTTTTAGGTTTTGAAGAGCATGAGAACAAACCAATGGTTAAAAAAATAAAGAGTAAGTTTTTCATAAATAAGGATTTTAAGATTTATTTTTTGTGATTTTAATTTATTGATAATCAGTCGATTACCTTTTTTATTTAAATTCTTGACTGAAAAGTATTCGCTCATTTTCCACATTTTTATTTTTGAAAAAGAGCAATTCATAATATTCTCCACTTGCCCAAGTCTTTACCATACTTTCGTAAAAAGGACTTCCAGGATTTCCGGATTGTCCCGCAGGATAGACTCCATAAGCTTTTGGTTCATCTCCAACTTCCACGATCATTCTCCAAGATGGGCCGTGAACATTTCTGCCTCTGATTCCAAAAGCATTGAGTGTATTTCCATGTCCACCCGCTGAAACAAAATCAGATTGAAGCCCCGTCAAACTATTAATCATGTGAGGAATTTTGATATCTCTATGATTTTCCCAAGTAACAAAATTGCCATCTTTTTTCCACTCTTGCGCATTTTTAACAACTTCTTTAAAAGTGATTAAAGTAATGTCTTTGGCTGTTTCTTTTTCCGTTGTTTCTTTTAGGTCAAAAAAGATATTATCAGGAGTTTTTTCTAGTAGTTCAATTGTTCGCCAATGCTCAGGAAGAAGCATTGGAAATTCTTTTTTTCTCAAAGCATAAATTTCATCCCAAGTTTTTTTATAAAAATTACTATACCAATTATCGAAAATTACTGGGGCAACTTTGTCTTTATCAAAATTATAATCCCATTTTTTTAAAATATCAAAAATTTCTTTTTCCTCAGAATTTAGATTTTCTTTTTCTAAAAATTGTAATAAGATAGGCAATGTTTCAGCAGCTTTAATACTAAAATTATTACCCTGCAAATCTTTCATATCTTGAATCGTAATATTTGACATTGCTGCTAAAGTTCGATTTAAAACCCGTCCTCGGAAATCCTCAAATCCACCATTATAATAATATGGATAAGTAGTATCTGCCGAAAATTGGTTAGCGGATCCCACAAATCCCTGAGTTGGATTTTTGACAAAAGGAGTTTGTTCGAAAGGAATATACCCTTTCCAACCACTAGAAGAAAGACTTCCATCTCGAACAAATCGACCTTGTTCTTTTTCCTTGATTGGTAATTTTCCCTGAACTTTTAGACCGATAATTCCTTCCGTTGTGGCAAATGCTACATTTTGAGCAGGATTGTCAAATTGTCTCATACCGTCATAAAATTCCTCAAAATTTTTGGCAGAATTAACACCTAAAAACGTTTTTAATTCATTCCCCTTACTTTCATGAGCTAACCAATGAAGTGCTAAATCTTGTCGAGGATGATCTTTATTTTCATAACTCACCGGTCCCCAATGAGTATATTTTACGGTATCTAGAATATCAGCTTGACCATTCACTTTGATCGTTTCAATCACATATTGAGTTGGTTTGGATTCCCCATCAAGAATGTAAGCTTCTTTACTCTCATCGGCCCATTTTATTTTATATAAATCGGAAACATCATGTCCAACATTGGTAAATCCCCATGCTATATTTTCATTGAAACCAATCGTCACTCCAGGAACTCCGGGTAATGAAACGCCATAAACATTGACTTCGGGGGTGTGAATTTGAAGTTCAAACCAGATGGCAGGTAAGGTTAAACTCAAATGAGGATCATTACACAAAATTGGATTCCCTGAAGCAGTTTTACTTCCTGCCACTACCCAATTGTTACTACCATTCGACTCATGAGGTTTTTTATAAGGTTCATGAAATACTGCTCCTATGCTTGGTGTTTTTATCAAGTCGGAAGACAAAGGAGATTCAAAATTCCATTCCACATCAGTTGGAATAATCGGCGATTCTTTTTCACTTCGTTCAGGATATAAAAAATCAAACTGAGCTCGACCGAAAGTGGCTAAAGCATTGGTCGCTTCCAAATCGGTTTCTCGAGAAGAAAGTGATTCTGCCATGGCTTTCATGAATATGGCACTTTTGAGAGGAGTCCACTCTTCAGGTTGATAATTTAAAAATTTAAACTCCAGCGGGTAATCTTTTGGTGAAAGTGAATTGATATAAGCATTGGCACCTTTTACATAAGCTTCAACTAAAGCGAATTCTTCTGGTGTTTTTTTCCAAGATTTGAGGGTGTTTTGAGCAGCATGAACTAATCCTTTCCGACGTTTGCCTTTGTCAAACTCAATAGTTCGTTCTCCTAAAACTTCTGAGAGTCTTCCACTTGTAGCTCGGGTCGTAAAATCCATTTGCCATAATCGATGTTTAGATTCAATATAACCTTGAACAGTCATAGCATCTGTCAAATTTTCAGCAAAAATGTGTGGGACTAATTTATCGTCATAAATAACTTTTACCGAGGTATTTAAATCCAAGCCCTCCAAAGAGGTTACTTTTGGAAAAGCATTTACTTTGTCAGCATTTTGCCAAAATCCTGTAAATGGATTTAATAATTTGCCTAAAGGGGGGACAGGATTTGACTCAAGAGGAATTGGATTATTGAGAAGATAAGTAAGTGCAATGGTGGATAATAAAACGATGATAAATTTTAATTTGTCCATTTTAATTGTTCTTGATTATTTTTTGAGATGCAAAATATCATTTAAAATAATATTAGCCAATTTTCTTTTGGCTTACGTTTGGGGTGCGGATGTAAAATTAATTTTATCCGAATCTTTTTTTTTTAGCTTCACGTAGAATATTTAGTATGCGTTGGAATTGATTATTAGCGAAGATTCGCAAGACATTTAATCTTGAAATATATGATGTTTTTTGTGATGTAAATAAGCGATTATTAAGTGACGAAAATATGAAATATAATTGAAAAAACCGATTCCCAGTTTTCTTTGGTTTTCTTATGTTTTGTAAGGGGTTTTGTAGAAAAATATTGATTTTTAATGTCACAAAAAATGTATAAAATAGTTGTTGTACTAATAAATTCATCTTACTTTTGTTCAATCGAAAATATTTAAAAGTAGTTTTTGTGTTTATTTGTTTGGGTTAGAGACCCTTGCTTTCAAAGCAAGGGTTTTCTTTTTGCTCCTTCAAAAAAGATAATAATCAATACATCCTTCCATAAAATAAAAAAACCTACTCTGAAATCAGAGTAGGTTTTTTTATTTTGACTAAGGTCAAATTGAACTAAATCATTATTGACTTTTACCATTTGGATTAGATAAAATAGTTGGAGCCGCTGCAGGAACTGCTTCCGGTTGTGCAGCTTTCTTATTTACCATTCCTACTACTTTAAGTACTCTTTTTACATCTTTCCCTTCATTAGTGTAAAGTGTAACGGTTTTATTGATTTTTCCTAAACGATTAGTAGCATATCGGATTTTGATTTCCGAGGACTCTCCAGGAAGGATAGGTGCTTTTTCGTAAGTAGGAACTGTACATCCACAACTTCCTTTAGCATTTTTGATAATCAATGGCTCATTACCTGTATTAGTAAATGTAATCGTTCTGAATGGGTCAGAGTCTTGCTCAATAGTACCAAAATCAACAGTAGTTGAAGATAATTCCATTGCTGGTCCATCAGCAGTTTCAATAGTTGGAGTGGTAGATTGAACTTGAGCAAAAGAGATAGTTGCCGCGAAAGACAATAGAGTGAATAAAGAGAATAATTTTTTCATTGTATTTTTTATTTTTTATAAATTGATGTCCTGAAATTATTTAACGTAACAAAAATAAAGATATATTTTCCAAAATGAAAGTTTCTTTGTTTTTTATAAGGTTAATAACATGTTAATGATAAATAGCATTGAATTTGATTTGACTTTTTGACGTAAAAAATAAGTAAGAAGTAACATGTTTCAGAGAACAAATCATTAATGTTCTGTTTCAAAACGTGCAAATTTTATGCCCATGGATTTCAAGGGAAAAGTGCAAATTTCACCTCAATATTTTGTACTTTTGAGCTCTATTCGAAATTCTGACCAACTACTTCTTTTTTTATTTTTTAGCTATAAACAAATAACGAATTTTATATTTCTCAAGAATTAATTTTTGCAATAAAGTTGGGTGTTGTTTCATTGCGCCTTTTTATTAAAAATGTATTTTGGAAAAAACTCGTTAAAAATAAAATCGTTTTACCTCATGATTGACAATCCTATATTAAAATCAATTACAAAGAAAGGGAAAAAGGGAAATATATTACGTTCAGAAGCTCTTGAAGATTTTTGGACTTGCCTAGTAAGCCGTCAAGCATCTTTGACAGCCCGAAAAGAAGTTTTAACAGGAAAAGCTAAGTTTGGAATTACTGGTGATGGAAAGGAGGTGCCTCAAGTCGCTTTGGCTCGTGCTTTTAAAAAAGGAGATTGGAGGTCTGGATATTATCGAGATCAGACTTTTATGTTTGCGATGGGATTGAGCACGGTGGAGGCGTTCTTTGCACAATTGTATGCAGATCCTGATAACGACCCTTTTTCAGGAGGTCGTCAAATGAATAGTCATTATGCTACGAATCTTTTTGATGAAAAAGGAGATTGGTTGGATCATAAAGATTTATATAATGTTTCTTCTGATATTTCTTCAACTGCTGGGCAGATGGCAAGAGCTCTTGGTTTAGCCTTGGCTTCCAAAAAGTATAGAGAATCCAAAGTTTTGAAAAGTACTCAATTTTCCAATAAAGGGAATGAAATAAGTTGGGTAACCATCGGAGATGCTAGTACCTCAGAGGGGATTTTTTGGGAAACAATTAATGCTGCAGGAGTGCAAAATGTTCCTTTAGCTGTTTGTGTTTGGGATGATGGTTATGGAATCTCAGTTCCTAAAAAGTATCAAACTACAAAAGGAGATATTTCTACTCTTTTGGAAGGATTTCGAATAAATGAGGAAGGAGTCGGATACAATATGTACAATGTTAAAGGGTGGGATTATATTGGACTCCGAAAAATGTTTAAAGATGGAGCTGAAGCCATGCGAAAAGATCATAATCCAACACTTTTTCATGTGGATGAATTAACTCAACCTCAAGGGCATTCTACTTCAGGCTCTCATGAAAGATATAAATCAAAGGAGAGACTAGGTTGGGAACAAGAAAATGATTGTCTCAAACGAATGGAAGAGTGGATGATCGACCAAAAATTTATTACTCAAGAAGAGGCAGAAATGCTTCATGAAAATGCGAAACAATATGTAAAAGAAGCAAAAAATAATGCTTGGAAAATGTTTACCGATCCAATTAAAAAAGAGATCCAAACACTTTCTGAAATATATACCCAACTCCAAAATGAAGTCCAAAATCCGGAAGAGATTCACTCAATTCATAAAAAGATGAATAATCTTTTTAGTCCAATGATTTCCGAGGTTTTAGCCAATGCAAGGAAGATGTTGTTCGCAACTATTGGTGCTAAAAGTAATGCCCGTGAAAATATTGTTACATGGATTGAACGTGTTGAACGATTAGGTGATAAAAGATACCATACTCATCTTTATAGTAACTCTCCAAAGTCAGCTTTGAGAGTACCTGTTATTCCTCCAGTTTATACTGAGAAATCACCTAAATTGAATGGCTTTGAAGTGTTAAATAAATGCTTTGACAAAGCATTGAAACGCTTGCCTGAAATGTTCGCATTTGGAGAAGATGTGGGACATATTGGAGATGTAAATCAAGGGTTCGCTGGGTTGCAGGAAAGCTATGGAATTGAACGAGTTTTTGATGCAGGAATTCGAGAGTGGAGTATCATGGGGCAAGCTATTGGAATGTCGATGAGAGGAATGAGACCGATTGCTGAAATTCAATATTTAGATTATCTAATCTATGGTTTAGAACCATTGACTGATGACTTGGCAACATTGAGGTGGAGAAGTAATAATTTGCAGCAAGCACCTGCAATTATTCGAACAAGAGGTCATAGATTGGAAGGTGTATGGCATGCTGGTTCTCCAATAGGAATGATTATTAATTCATTAAGAGGGATGTATGTTTTGACTCCTCGAAATATGACTCAAGCAGCAGGATTTTATAATACACTCTTACAGTCAGATGATCCTGCAATTGTGATTGAATGTTTAAATGGATATAGATTGAAAGAATCTTTACCTGATAATATTGATAAATTTACTGTTCCATTAGGTGTGCCTGAAATTTTGCAAGAAGGAACTGATGTTACTCTAGTTACTTATGGTTCATGTGTAAGAATTGCTCAAGCTGGAATTACACAATTAGAAAAACATAATATTTCAGTTGAATTAATTGACGTTCAAACATTATTGCCTTTTGATCTAGAACATCAAATAGTGGAATCTGTTAAAAAAACAAATAGAGTAGTTTTCTTAGATGAAGATTTTCCTGGTGGAGCAACTGCTTATATGATGCAAGAAGTTCTGGAAAAACAAGGTGGATATTCATTTTTAGATGCTCAACCATTAACGATTACTGCTCGTCCAAATCGATCTCCTTATGGTTCAGATGGAGATTATTTTTCAAAACCTAACGCAGAAGATATTTTTGAAGCTATATATAATATGATGCGAGAAGGAGAACCAAATAGATTTTCGAAAATTAGGTGATTTGATTCATCAAGTGATGAATAATGAATGATTAGTGAAAAGGATCTAACCTAGCACACATTATCTGATTTCCTATAAAGCTAAAACTGAATAATATCTGACAAAAGCTTTATGTATTATTTTTCCCATCACAACATATATTATTTTTTAGTCTTTTGTATCACTAAAAAAAAATTATATTTGCCGTTGTATCAATTATAAAATAATAAAGTAACCATTAACTCTACTGCCTTGTCGGATAGCATTGTCATTATACCTACCTACAATGAGAAAGAAAATGTAGCCAAAATTATTGAGGCGGTATTTTCACTCAACAAATCTTTTCACATTCTGATCGTGGACGATGGTTCACCTGATGGAACTGCCTCTATTGTCAAGGAGCTTCAAAATAAATATTCCGAATCACTTTTTATTGAAGAGCGAACTGGGAAATTAGGATTAGGTACTGCTTATATTCATGGTTTTAAGTGGAGTTTGGAGAGAGACTATGATTTTATTTTTGAAATGGATGCGGATTTCTCTCATAATCCAAAAGACTTGATTCGATTGTACGATGCTGCTAAAAATTGTGGTGGAATGTCAGTTGGGTCTAGATATGTATCAGGCGGAAAATTAGAAAACTGGCCTTGGGACAGAATTTTATTATCCTATGGAGCATCCTGGTATGTCAGAATGATTACTTGGATGCCTGTCAAAGATCCAACTGCTGGATTTGTATGTTATTCTCGTCAAGTTTTACAAAAAATGGATTTTGATAAAATTAGATTCATTGGTTATGCTTTTCAAATTGAGATGAAATTTGCTAGTCGATCTCTTGGGTTCAAAATTGCAGAAGTGCCAATTACCTTTACTGACAGAGTAGAAGGCGATTCCAAAATGCATGGCGGAATTATTAAAGAAGCTATTTTTGGAGTTCTAAATATGAAGTGGAAAAGTTTTTTTAGTTCTTATGGGAAATCTAGTTAAGTTTTCTTCTTTTCAATTCTAATCTTTTACCTTTTTTCTCAAAAAAAAATTCTTAGCCACGTATTTTTAATTTTTTGAGAAAACTCTATCCACAATTTCCCACTTCCTTCCCGTTTTAGGTTAAAAATTCCCACCTTTTTTTTTTCAATACATAATCCATTGAAAATCAGTCTTTTTTTGATGTGTTTTTTATCAAATAAGAACCTAATTTTCCTTTCTTTTTCATTTTTTCCAAAAAGGAATATTCCTCTACCACTTTTTCCCACATCTTTTTTTGATTTTTAAATTGTGAAAAATAACAATATATCCACTATTTAATTACATAAAAATCATTTTAATGATGATTTGACAATCATTTGTTTACAAAAAATAAAAGTCGATAATTGTGGATAACTTTTTGCTAAAAAAAAGTGGCAGAAAGTGGTAATTTGTGGACATTATTTATACTTTTGAATTAAGTTCTTACAAAAAGAATCTTTTTTTTAAATAAATAAGTAGAGCAAAAAACAAAAATGCCTCAATTATTAGGAGAATATGACTGTAAACTCGATGCAAAGGGTAGGGTAAGGATGCCTTCCCCACTATTGAAGCAATTGGGTGAACATGAAGAAGGTGAGGCTTATGTTTTTGTGGTGAATAGAGGAATTGAAGATTGTTTGACTTTGTATCCTAAAGTAGTTTGGGATGATGTAAGTGAAGAAGTGAATCAGTTGAATACCTATGTAAAAAAGAATAGAGCATTTGTTCGATACTTTTTTAGAGGAGCAACGGAATTGAATACGGATAGTTCTGATCGAATTAATTTGCCCAAAAAATTATTGGATTATGCAGGGATTGAAAAAGAATTAGTCTTGTTTGCGCATACCAATAAAATTGAAATTTGGGCAAAAGATAAATATGATGGGGTTCTAGAAGAAGAACCTGAAGATTTCTCCGACCTAGCAGAAGAGGTAATGGGAAAGGTAAATAAAGGGACTTCGCCTGGAGAGGCTTAGTTTTTCGAAACCAACAACCAACTTTAAACTTTATGACCTACCATGACCCCGTTCTGAAGGATGAAAGCATAAATGCTTTGGTGATATCGCCAAGTAGCATCCATGTGGATGCTACTTTCGGCGGAGGAGGACACACTAGAGCAATACTTGAAAGACTGGATGAAAACAGTCGGCTTTTCGGCTTCGACCAAGATGAAGATGTGCTGCCGAACTTACCAAACGATGAGCGATTTACCTTCGTTCATCATAATTTCAAGTATTTAAAAAGATTTTTAAAACTGCATGGCGTAAAAGAGGTAGATGGAATTTTAGCAGATTTAGGTGTTTCGTCTCATCAATTAAATGAAGCCGAAAGAGGTTTTTCATACCGATTTGATGCTGAGCTCGACATGCGGATGAATCAGCAAGATGCACTTTCAGCTAAAGAATTAGTGAATTCTTATTCTGCAAGTGAATTGCAAAGAGTTTTTAGTGATTACGGCGAAGT
>JBGCFD010000045.1:0-95529 GCA_045106765.1 Saprospiraceae bacterium
GTTCGAGATTCTAAATAATACATATGAATACCTCGAAGAACTTGTTCTAAAAAAACACCATAAGCTAGAAAAATGAATACGGCAAAACCTGTACGTCGGACCAACATTCCAAAAAATAAGCCAAGGGACATATATCCAAAACTCATTAAAAAGTAACGTGGAATATAAGTTACCAATCCTTGTGTGTAAACATCCATATAAAATGGATCAGCATGAAATAAACCAATCAAAGTTCCGGATAAAAAATAATAAGCTGTAGCGATTAAACTAATAGCAAGAATGAAAATTATTTTTGCTGAAAAATATTCTTTTCGAGATAGCCCCGTGATGATATTTTGTCGAAGGGTTTTATTCCCAAATTCCATAGAGATAGAAAGTACCCCCATAAAACCCAAAAAGAAAAATCCAATCCAATTTCCAATGTAGCCTAAATATTTCCACACGTTTGGAAAAGTATAAAATCCTTGTGTTCCAAAAAAAGCAGCAGGCTCTTCTGGCAAACTTTTAGTCACCAAAAGGGAGACTGGTAATAATATTAAATACAAAATCGTCATTACAATAAATGGCTTGTAATTTTTGACTTTTAAAAACTCTAGTTTTAATAAATGTATCATGGTTTTCGTTTAGTTTTTGCTAGTGATTTCTAAAAATTCTGATTCCAAACTCTTCGCTTTCGCTACTAAATGAGTTAATGTAATACCATTGTTATGTGCCATTTGATTAATCTCGGCTGTGGAAAATTCACTATCAACATAAAGGATTAATTTTCCTTCTTTTTCATCTAGTTTTGTGATTCGAGAATCGTTGGATAATATATTTTTTAAACCATCTAGGTTGGATGCAGCAATCTCAATTTGAACATCATCACTAATAATTGAACCTACAGGACCCGAAATTAAGTGGTTACCATTTTTGATAATAGAAACATGCGTACATACTTTTTCTACTTCATCCAAAATATGACTTGCCATAATAATAGTCTTTCCTTGTTTTCCGATATTGACGATAGTTTCCCGAACTTCGGCAATTCCTTGAGGATCTAATCCATTGGTTGGTTCATCAAAAATCAAAACATCAGGATCGCCAATCATTGCCCCTGCAATTCCTAATCGTTGTTTCATACCTAGAGAATAAGCACGAAAAGGAGATGTTTTTCGATGAGCCAAGTTGACTATTTCTAACAATTCATCGATGCGTGGATTATTTACTTTTTTGATGTGTGCGATGATTTTGAGATTGTCCACCGCATTTTTATAAGGATAAAAATTAGGTGTTTCAAGTAAGGCTCCTAAATTTTTTCGAGCATTCTCTCCATATTTTCCTTCGAACCAATTGTAGTCGCCACTATCTTTTTTGATGATGTCGAGCACCATGCCGAGGAAGGTAGTTTTACCACTTCCGTTAGGACCGAGGATTCCGAGAATTTGCCCTTCGTCCACTTGGAGGGAAAGTCGATTGACCGCTTTGATTGGGCCGTATCTTTTGGAGAGTTCGTTGGTTTGGAGTACAGTCATAATGTTTTGTTTTGATTCATAGAATTTATCTGTGAATTATTTTTTATCAAAAATAACTTTCTATAGCTCGTCGACAAATATTTAAGGATAAAATGTTGATTTGATTGGACGAAGTTGGGAATATCGAATATCGAACAAGGAATATTCAATGTCAGAGTTGACGATACTTTTAATGCTTTACTATGTGAGGCTTCTTCAAAATTATTAAGTCTCAGATTATTGTTCTTAATTGATATTCCTATCCTTTGATTTTTGACGGTGCGTGCGGCGACCAAATTTACATCTCATAGCAAAAAAATAGAGACAAGGCATACCTTGTCTCTACGTGTTGGATTTGTCGTTTTGTTTATTAAACTAAACTATTATAAAAAGAATCTATTTTTCATCAGATAAAGCATCGCCACCTGGCAAGGTAATCGGATCTTGTTGAAAAATAGAAATTGGTTTTTTTGAAATTTTATTTTTATTTGGAAGAGCCGCTTCCAAATTTTCAATGGGTAATTTTAAAAGTGGTTGTAAACTTTTTTCAATAATATCTTGATCTACTGCTGAGATAAAATCTTCATCATCGTCTATGGATGACCAAAAATCTTCCAAAGTTTTATCGTCTTCTAAGTAAAGTTCTTCACTTGCTGAAGTTTCTTTTTTTTCATCATTACCAATGGCAAAAACGAAGTCCGAGTTTTCTTCGGGTATTATTTTTTCATCAATAGTATTTGTGGAAGCTATTTCTGAGTTTTTAGTCTCAATACTTATATTTTCTTTTTTATCAAAAAATAAAATAGCGACCATAAAAATAATTAAAACAGCAGCAATTCGACTTAACCAATTTAATTGATTTCTGACCAATAAAGAAAGTGGTAATTCTCGTTTTATGTTGGCCCAAATTTTAGGATTAGGAGTTGGTTCAATTTCGCTGAGATTATTTTTAGCGAAAGCATCCAATTCTTCTCCATCAAGTTGAGAAGCAATTTTTTGCCAATTATTATTATTAGAAGGAGGAGGAGTAAAGTTGGCTAATTTATCTTTAAAAACCTTCTCTCCGTTTTTAGAAGTATCTTTTTGCATCAGTTATTTAAGTAATTTAATATTTCTTTTTAGAGTGGCTCTTGCTCTGGCTAATTGAGATTTGGAAGTTCCTTCTGAGATGCCAAGCATTTTGCCAATTTCCTTATGATTGTATCCTTCGATGGCATATAAATTAAAAACTGTCCGATAACCATCAGGTAATTTTTGCACTATTTTAAGTAAGTCTTGTGTAGCAAGTTGATCAATTACGATACTATCAAAACCTATTTCGTTGGCTTGATCTATTTCAACAAAAAACTTTCGATTATTCGCTTTTCGATAATGTTCTATTGATGTATTAATAAAAATCCTTTTCATCCATCCTTCAAAAGAACCTTCGTAACGGAACATGTGCAATTTGTTAAACACTTTGATAAATCCTTCTTGCAGCAGATCTTCTGCCGTCGAATAATCATGTCCATAGCGAAGACAAATACCAAACATTTTTGGAGAAAAATATTGGTACAATGATTCTTGTGACTCTCGATGCCCAGCAATACATGCTTTCAAAACATCTTGAGTTACAATCCCTTCTAGGTATGTTGTTTTTTCCAAACGGTTAAAATTTAGTTTCGACATTCGGATTAGTTTTTTTGTTTCTAACCCTAAAATAGCATTTAGAAAATTGTTAGTGAACAATATGAATTATTATTTACTAACATCTTTTGCTTAATGCTATGTAATTGTTTGGTTACCAGCTAGTTGTATTTGTTAGAAAGCCATTCGATTAATTGCCGAACTGCTCGTCCACGGTGACTAATTTTATTTTTTTCAGCACTTCCCATTTCTGCGAAGCTAATTTTTTGATCTTCAGGTAAAAAAATAGGATCGTAGCCAAAGCCATCTATTCCTGTTTTTTCAAAAGCAATTTTACCATTGACAATTCCTTCAAAAGTAAATTCTTCTTTATCAATAATTAAAGCAACGACCGTTTTAAATCTTGCCTTTCGATTGTCTTTGGTTTTCAATTTTTCCAAAACTAAATTCATATTATCTTCCGAATTTCGCTGCTCTCCGGCATAGCGAGCAGAGTAAACTCCAGGTTCCATATTCAAGCTTTCAATTTCTAAACCGGTGTCTTCGGCAAAACAATTGACACCATAATTATCGACTACATATCTTGCTTTCTGCAAAGCGTTGCCTTTTATAGTTGGTTGCGTTTCAGGAATATCTTCATGGCAACCAATGTCTTTTAGTCCGATGATTTCAAATTGATTATCAAGAAGTTCTTTTACTTCTTTTATTTTATTTGGATTGCTTGTAGCAAATACTATTTTTTTCATAACGACTAATTGTGAATGGTTAATTGTTAATGATTAATAATACCATGTTGGGATTCCATAGTGGTGTTAATCATTTATCATAAACTGTTAACCATTATTTTAAAAATAGAGTTTTCATTCCTCCCCAAAGTGCTCCTTTTAACGCTTTATCATTTTCAATCATTGACAATCCATCAGCGAACAAAAATCCATTTTCATAAAAATGGAAAGGAACATATTTTTGCACTTCGAGATTTAATCCAAAATGCTTTGGTTCAAAACCAAAAATCAACAAATTGTCAATGCCGCCAGAAGAATGAGTTTGTGCTATTTTTGTCCGTAGTGCGATGAAACTAAATGTCTCTTTTGGAGTTATCTTTAATAACAGAATGTCTTTCTCTATATCGAATTTTGCGGCAGCAAGAATTTTCTTTAAAAATTCTAAACGTTCCTCACTTTCATCATTCTTATTAAAGACGACGAGGAGCTTTTTTTGGTTGCTTCCACTACACTTTTTGAGCATCTCAAGTGGTTCATTAAGAGGAATAACCGAAAAGTCTAAAAATGCACTCTGCGAAATATTATTTTCCATCGAACTGTTTTTTTGTACAATAAAGAATAAAAATTTGTATTTTAATCAAAAACATTAGAAAAAGTGGATGATTTTAATTATTTTTGAAAAAAAACCCGTTTAATTTATGAACTATAAAATAGAAACCACCAAAGTTAACAAATCTCGTCTTTCTGAAATCGATTTTGACAATATTCCATTTGGAAAAATGTTTTCTGACCATATGTTTTCTGCTGATTACATTGATGGAGAATGGACGAATTTACAAATTATTCCTTTTGCTCCATTGGAAGTAAGTCCCGTCAATTTGGCCTTACATTATGGACAATCCATTTTTGAAGGAATGAAAGCTTCCAAAATGAATGATGGCACTCCTGCCTTATTACGACCTGAATTACATGTACAAAGATTGAATGCTTCTGCTGATAGAATGTGTATGCCTAATGTTCCTGAAGATTTATTTTTGCAAGCGTTGCATGAATTAGTTGGAATGGAAAGTGGATGGATTCCTCAAAAAGAAGGAAGTGCTCTTTACATTCGACCAGTTATGTTTGCGATGGATGCGAAATTAGGCGTAGCTGTTTCTGAGACTTATAAGTTTTTGATTATTACCGGACCAGTTGGACCTTACTATCCAAAACCTGTAAAATTATTGGCAGATACTCAATATATCAGAGCTGCACATGGTGGAGTAGGAGAGGCAAAAACTGCAGGTAACTATGCTGCGTCTTTATATCCAGCTAAGAAGGCAATGGAAAAAGGTTATGACCAAATTCTATGGTTGGATGCTAAGGAGTTTAAATATGTACAAGAAGTAGGAACGATGAATATCTTTTTTGTCATTGACGGAAAAGTGGTTACACCTCAAACTACTGGTACAATTCTAAAAGGGATTACTCGAAAAATGATTATCCATATTTTGAAAGATCAAGGAATTGACGTGGAGGAACGATTGGTTAGCATTCATGAAGTAGTGGAAGCTCACAAGGATGGTCGTTTGACTGAAGTTTTTGGAGCAGGAACAGCTGCCGTTATTTCAAATGTGGAATTGATTTCTTATGATGGAACGGATATGAAAATGCCTCCAATTGAGACGCATAAAATTGCGCATATGTTGAAAAATACAATTAATGGAATCCGAAGTGGAGAAGTGGCTGATAAGTTTGATTGGGTGGTTCCTGTGAAAAGAGAGACTGCGAAAGTTTAACTTTTAAGATTAAATTTTTGGAAAAATAATTAAGCGGAGTTTCGAAAAGGGCTTCGCTTTTTTTTTGCCACTGACTTGGACTGACTTATATGACTTTTTATGACTCTCCCATAATTTGTATTTTAAATAACACCTAACAAGAGAAGTCATAAAAAGTCATATAAGTCAGTCCAAGTCAGTAGTAAAAAAATAATTACATCAATATTCCATTCTTTGCCTCCACCGCTGGCGGAATATTTGTTTCCCCCAACATTTGCTTCAAGTCAATCTCAATTACTCGACAAAGCGACAACATCGGAATATCATTCCCCAAACCTTCAAATGGATTTTCAGAGTAATCACCAATTAACTCCATCATCAAATAAACCCATCCAACTAGAATCGTAAATGGAATAGAAAACCAGGCTGAATATTCTCCCAATTTGTGAAATTCAGAAACCATTCCTAGTGGCAAAAGAAAAATAAAAATACCAACAAAGACAAAACTCATACTCCCATATTGGCGGGGTAAAGGAAATTTTTTGATACGCTCACATTTTCCTTGATGTGTATAAAAATCATTCAACAATTTTTGTAATTCCATGTGGCGAAAATCATCAATCAAATCTAATTTTCGAAGATGTTGAAGGTCTTGTGATTGTTGATCGATAATTTGCGTAGCGGTATTTTTAAAATTAATTAAACGGGTGACTTCTTCTTTCGGGAGGTATTCTTCCAGTTGTTTTTCAGTTACACCATCAGCGTTACTAAGACCAAAACCAAAACGTTTCATTCGTTTCTTAGTCGTTCTTCCTACATGGTTATTTAGACTAATATGTTCCCAAGGAGTAGGGATCAAAAGTTGACTTCTTAATGCATACAACCAGGCAATGTGTCGATACATTAATTTTTTATGGATGTCTGCAAGTTCTTCTTTAGAATATTCTTTTTCTGAAAATTGGTCATTAATAAATGCCTTTACAGTAGTGCCCCACATTCGACTACTATTAATTATAGCACCCCAAATTTTCCGAGCCTCCCAAAGCCTGTCATAGGCACTATTATTTTTGAAACCGACATAAAAAGCGACTGCGGTACCAATGACAGAAAGTGGCAGCCATGGAATATGCAAAAACTCCCAATGGAAAAATTCATAAAAAGCAGTAACGAAAGTTGCCCAAGCAGTTAGCCAAATTAAATGACCACCCGAAAATCGAAACATTTCTCTAATCGAAAAATTCTTATTTATGTACATATTGATTTATTTTTTCAAAAACCCAAATATGTAAAAAAAATAAGAACTAAAAAAGTTTATAAATTACTGTATGGATTTTATTCTAAATGAAATTGTATAGTGGGTCGTAAAACGTCCAACGTCTAACGTCCATTATTTAAAGAAGGATTCCTTTTTTGATTTTTTGTGTTAAAATTGAATATTCGATTATGTAATTGTTTAGTTTTGCATCTTGATTTTTGAAGCATAAGAAATAAAATTTAAAATGTGATTTTTTGAATTTTGTAAATAAGTGATTATCAATGTGTTAAGAGTGGGGAGAGTTTTTTTTTTATTAATAAAAAGTTCATGAAAATAATTATAGCAGGTGCAGGTGCCGTAGGATTTCATTTAGCTGAATTATTAGCTAAGGAAAATCAAGATATTACTTTGATTGATACAGATGAAGAGATATTAGATCATGTTTCGACACATTTGGATGTGATGACCATATTAGGTGATGCAGCATCAATTCATGTATTGGAAGATGCAAAAATTTCAAATACAGATTTATTTTTGGCGGTGACGACTTCCGGTTCTACTAATCTTCTTTTGGCAATTATGGCAAAGCAGCGAGGTGCGAAAAGAACAATTGCGAGAGTGAACAATCCTGAGTACTTTGAAAAAAAACAAAAAGATAACTTTAAGGAACTAGGTGTAGATGTACTCATCTCTCCACAACTTTTAGCAGCACAGGAAATCGAAAGATTACTCCAAAGAGGTTCATTTACTGATGTATTTGAATTTGAAAATGGAAGAATTTCTATTGTTGGATTTACCTTAGATATGACTTGTCCACTCATCAATAAAACGATTGGTGAAATTGATCAAACTAATGATTTTACCTTTAGAGGAATTGCAATTTTGAGGGGACACAAAACTATTATTCCTCGTAGTTCAACTAAACTACGAAAAGGAGACCACTTATATATTGCAGCAGTTGCTGAGTCGATGGATGCAATTTTACAGTTTGTAGGGAAGCAATTACAACCCATCAAAAAAGTAATGATTGCAGGAGGAACTTCGCTTGCTTTTCGGACAGCAGAATTGATTCAAGATAAATATTCTGTTTCTGTGGTTGTAAAAAATAGGAATCGAGCAAAGTCATTTGTGGAAAATCTAAATAACACTTTAGTTATCAATGCGGATCCAAGTAATGTGGATATTTTAAAAGAAGAAGGACTGGAACAAATGGATGCATTTATTGCATTAACTGCAAATGATGAGACGAATATTGTAACAAGTTTGATGGCAGAGCATATGGATGTGTATAAAACGATTGCTTTGGTTGATAATGTAAACTACACTCATATTTCTCAAAATATTGGAGTGGATACCATCATCAATAAAAAATTAATTGCTGCGAATAATATATTCAGATTTGTAAGGAAAGGAAAAGTAGAAGCAATTGCTAGTTTGCATGGTGTGGAGGCGGAAGTGATTGAATTTGAAATTCATAAAAAAAATCGACTTCTCCGAAATTGTATTAGTGACCTTCATTTACCTACTCACTCAATTATTGCAGGTGTTATTCGAGGGGAAGATAGTTTTATTCCAAGTGGAGATTTTCTCTTTGAAATTAATGATAAAGTAATTGTTTTTGCTTTACCAGAAGCGATACATCAAGTAGAAGAAATTTTTAAATAATGTTTAGTTGAATGGTTGAATAGGATATCAGGGAAACAGGATACCAGGGAAACAGTTTAATAGGAAATCAGGCAGAAAGTGGAACAATAATTTGAAAATTCGTTCGCCTCTGATTACTCTAAAAAAACAGAATAGAAATAATTAATGATAAATATAGGTGCTGTTTTTAAAGTCTTGGGAGTTCTATTAATCGTACTTGGTGCATTAATGTTGAGCTCACTTCCTTTTTCATTTTATTATGGAGGAGAGGATGCAATGGCACTTTTTTGTTCTGCGCTAGTTACAGGTTTATCAGGAGTAGGACTTTGGTATTTTTTTAAGAACCAAAAAAATGTAGGGAAGAGAGAAGGCTATTTAATTGTAGCCTTGGGATGGTTGTCTATGGGATTAGTAAGTATGTTACCCTATTTATTTAGTGACGTACTTTCTGATTTTACCAATGCTTTTTTTGAAAGTATTTCAGGTTTAACGACTACGGGAGCTTCTGTTATTAATGATATTGAAGCAGTTCCTAAAGGAGTATTATTTTGGCGAAGCTTGACACAATGGATTGGTGGAATGGGAATTATTGTATTAACAGTTGCTTTATTTCCATTGCTTGGAATTGGTGGTGTAGAACTTTTTATTGCAGAAGCTCCTGGACCAACCTCTGACAAAATTCATCCTCGAATAAAAGAAACGGCCAAACGATTGTGGTTTATTTATGTTGGTTTGACTGCCTTTCTTACTTTTCTTTTATATCTCTGCGGAATGAATTTTTATGATTCTATTAATCATGGTTTGACGACTATGGCGACGGGAGGATTTTCTACCAAAAATAACAGTATTGCATATTTTGATGTTCCTTTAATTCAATATTTATTAATCTTTTTTATGTTTTTAGCAGGAACTAATTACACGATTATTTATTTTGGATTAAAAGGAGAGTTGAAAAAAGTTTGGAAAAGTGATGAGTTTAAAACCTATGTAATATTATTGTTAAGTTTAATAATAGTAATCACTTGTTTGGTCTATAATTTTACGGATTATTCCTTAGAACAATCGTTTCGAGATTCAGCATTCCAGATTGTTTCCATCATTACGACGACTGGTTTTGTTTCAGCAGATTACACTTCTTGGTCTCCAGGATTGACTTTAGTTTTTTTCTGTTTATTATTTATTGGAGGATGTGCAGGATCGACAAGTGGAGGGATAAAAGTGATTCGACATTTAGTTTTAGTCAAAAATACTTTTTTAGAATTCAAGCGATTATTACATCCACGTGCATTGATTCGAACCAAGGTAGATGGTCAATTAGTTGCAGCAAGAGTATTGACTCATATTTTGGTTTTTCTATTGATTTATTTAGCCATTTTCTTTTTGGGATCAATTATCATGGCAATGATTCTTTCCGATTATGAACATCCAATGATGACTGCGTTTGGTGCAGTAGCTACAGCGCTTGGGAATGTTGGTCCTGGAATTGGAGCAGTTGGACCGGTGGATAATTTTGCACATATTCCTAATTTAGGAAAATGGTTTTTATCGTTTTTGATGTTGCTAGGAAGGCTGGAATTATTTACGATATTGATTTTGTTTACGCCTTATTTTTGGAGAACGAATTAGCAACGAGATAGTAATTGCTAAAACTAAATTTATATATTAGAGTTTATTCGTTTGACGTTGAACGTTTGACGTTTTACGGTCCCACATACAATTCTATTTAGAATAAACTCTATTAGACTTTATTCAGTTGAATGGTTCACATACAATTTATTTCGGAATAAACTCTATTGATAATAAATGAATTGACTCAATTGATTTACTATCCTTTTTCAACAACAAAATAAAATATAAAACAATAAAAGTTATGAAGTATAAAATGCTCTTTTTTATCCTTTTTCTCTTTTTTAAGATATCCATTTCTCAAAGTCAAAATTTTAAACCAAGTAAAGATAAACTATACCAATCCTTAATTGGAGAAGTACACCTATTGACATTGTTTGTCGATACTCAAAATGAGTATTGGGAAGATGATGAAAAAAAATATTATAAAAGACAATTAACCAAAAGTCAAGATTGGCTAAAAAAGGAAGCAGAATTTTATGACCAAGAATTAGAATTCAATAATGAAACTTTTTTTGTCGATAATTATGAAACTATTTATATAGAAAAAGTAAAAAGAGGAGATAACCCCAAAGAAACTATTTCTAATGTAATGGATGAACTTGGATATGATAATTTTGATGATTTTTTAGATAGAAATAATTTTGATTTTAAAAAACAAAAATTAAAATTATTACTTTTTGTCAAGAGCTTTGATAGAAGCCATGCCTATAATTATTTTTCAAATTTAGATTTAGATGTTTCGATTGTTTATTGTAAAAGTACTTATGGAATGCTAACCAATCATAAGGTAATCTCTCATGAAGTGTTACATCAATTTGGAGCATGGGATTTATACCAAGGGAAAAGTCAAACACAAAAAAATGCAAAAAGAGCCAAAGAGCTTTTCCCAAATTCAATTATGATCAGCACTTTTTCAAATAAAGATTTGGAAGTAGATGACTTGACTGCTTGGAGAGTTGGATGGCATTATGATATGGATGATGAATATATGGATTTTGATCCAGCAAAGAGTCGAGGGAAGCCAACAGCAAAAGAACGTACTTATAAAAAGAATAAAAGTGATGGGATAAAATTTAATTTAAAAAATCTTAAAAGGAAGAAAAAGGAAAAATCTAATAACTAAGGAATATTTGAAATGATAATTTTTTTCGTTTAAATCAATCTTATATTTTGGTTTAAACGAAGAAGAACTAAAAATAAAGCCGACTAAAATACAACAACAAAACAGTAAAAATCAACAACCTTGCAATCACATTTCGATAAAAAACACTCGCCCGTTTATCCTTCAAATGAAAAGCAAATAATCCGATACTTACAAATAATAACCCGACCATTCCTGTAATTCCAATAGATAACATCTCTTCACTCATTTCCCAAGATTCTAATCTAAACAGGATGGCTAAAATTCCAACCCCAAAAGCCAATCCACAAAGTATCGATAAAATCACTTCCAATGATTTATATTTTCCTACTCGAAACATTAACCACGAAAATGCAATATAGAGCATCGCCGAAGTTGTCCCTCCAATAATTAAAGCTTCACTTGAGTAGGCCATTCCTTTATACTTCATCCCCAGACCAATCGCTAAAATAATCAAAGGAATGATTTCTAAATTTTGCAAAAAACGTTGTAAAGGAGTTGCCGGAATTTCTTTTTCAGGAGAAAAAACTTCTTCGAGGTCGAGTGGATCTTGATTTTTATTAGCCATGTTTTTTTAGTGTATTGGTTTATCAGGTCATTAGGAAATCAGGTATGATGTGAAATGATGATTTGAAAATTCGCAAAAGCAATTACCTAATAAATTAACAATTCAACGAGAAAGAATCGCACAAACAATCCCCGTCGCCACCGCTGCATTCAAAGATTCTGCTCCTCCACCTTCGCCTTTTGGAATTAAAATTTGATGCGTAATTTTATTTAATATTTCAGGTGAAATTCCTTTGCCTTCATTGCCAATCACAATCACTCCCTTTTTATAATTATTTTCTTCGAATATGTTTTTTCCCTCCAAAACAGTTCCATAAAATGGCATTTCACTACATTTTTCAAAAACTTCATCAAACGGCAAGTACATCACTTTGACTCTTAAAAATGCACCCATACTTGATTGAATCGTTTTGTGATTATAAAAATCAGCACATTTTTCAGAACAAAAAACATAAGGAATTCCAAACCAATCCGCAATTCGCAAAATTGTTCCGAAATTTCCAGGGTCTTGAATTCCGTCGAGGTATAATGAAAAATTATTTTTTATTACCTCTTCATTCCAATTAGTAGGCAATTTTTTGGCCACCAAAAATACAGGCGAAGGAGTACTAAAATTGGAAAATTGTTTAAAATCTTTTTCGGCTGCAACTTCTATTTCTATATGGTTACTTAAAGATTGGTTAAAGTGTTGGCGCTTCCAATCTTCCGTTGCAATGACGGATTCAATTTCGACGTTTTGAGATTGTAATATTTCTAGAACAATTTTATCCCCTTCTACAGTAAAATTATTATACTTTTGCCGAATCTTTTTTAGCTTTAACGAGCGGAGGTATTTTATTTTATTTTTTGAAATCATTAGACTTTTTTGTTTGACGTTGAACGATAAACGTTTGACAGTCGCTCATTTATTTTTAATTTAATTTTACCTTTTTTAGAAAGATGTCGTTGTATATATTAGATATGAAATTTTTTCTAAAAAAATCAGATTAGTATTTCTGACAGCATGAACTGCAACAGCGCGATAAGGTACACATTTTTTATTTTTTTCATTCTCCTTCTTGGAACAAGTTGTGGAACGCTCAAGCATTTGGAAGAAGGGGAAACTATGCTTCGTAAAAATAAGATCGAAGTAGAGGATAAAGAAAATGTTGATAATATTAATGGATTAAAATATGAATTAAATTCGTTGATTTATCAAAAACCTAATTCAAAATTTTTAGGAGTTTTGCCAAGTTTTGGACCATGGTATTATTATCGGATACAAGCAAAAAGTGATACGACTTGGTGGGGGAGATTTATGTTAAAAAACTTTGTTGAAGTACCTGCAGTTTATAGTTTAGAAAAAGCAGATCGCTCTGCGGAGAATATGGAAAAGGCGTTGCGTAACAAAGGTTATTTTAATGCGGAAGTAGAATTTGAGACGAATAAAAAAGGACTCCGAAAGAAAAAAATACATGTTACCTATAATATTAAAACAGGGAAAAGATATTATTTGGATGGAGTAAGTTTTACGAGTAAGGATACTGCTATTCATAAAATTTTACAAGAAATAAAAAGTGAAACATTACTGCCTCAAGGTGCGCCCGCCAGTAAATCTATTTATGAAGAAGAGACTCGTAGGATTACTTATCATTTGTTGAATAATGGTTATGCTAATTTTTACAAAAAATATTTTTCCAAACTTCAATCCGATACCCTTTCTACGGACAGTTTATATAATCAGCTAAATAATGTTGAATTGGAAGTTCTGCTTCCAAAAGATTCCTCCCAACATAAGACTTATTCCATCGGAAAAGTGACCGTAATATCGATGTATGATGAAAATGGAAATCCAGTATTGGATCAAGATTCTGTTTTTAATAATACTCATTTTTATGTCGGAGAGGGCAAACATTTTATCAAATTAAAAGCCTTAGAACGGAAAATATTTTTGCGAGAGGGAGATCTTTATCGATTGGAAAATGTAGACAAAACACGAATTCAATTAGGGAGTTTAGATATTTTTCAATTTGTGAATATCAAGAGATCTATTTCTGAAAAATCAGATTCCATTTTAAATTATGAGATTAGATTGATTCCCAAAAAACGGCAAGAATTTGGAGTTGATTTCGAATTTAACAATTCTAGAATTGTAACCACGAGTAACGCATTTGTAGGAACAGCGGCAGCCTTAAGTTATCGAAACCGGAATACATTCAGAGGTGGAGAAGTCTTTACAGCTAGAGCAGAAGGAGGAGTGGAGGTAATTCCAAGACAAAACTTTAGTCTCAATGCTTGGAATATTAATTTGAATTTCTCTATGGATTTTCCAAAGTATCATGACTTATTTAAAACGGATGATTATATTCTGTCAAGGATATTTATTCCAATGAAAAGTAAAAGAAAAGCTTTTTATGAAAAATTAAAGATAGAAGGTGTCACGAGTACATCGTTGAAATATAATGTTTTGGCGAATACAGGAAATTATAGAATCGACATTTTTGCAGGATCTTGGGGATGGAAATTTCGTCCAAATAATAACTGGGATGTAGCGCTGAATAAAGTTGGAATTGATTTTTTAGATCCAGTTTTATCTCAATCGTTTCGAGATTCTGTTATTGCAAAAAATGCCTATTTGGAAAGAAGTTTTAGATCTCAATTATTTACAGGAGGAATATTTAGAGATTTAAATGTAGTGTATCGAAAAGACATTGGAAGAAGTGGAAAGTCTTCTTTGTTGGCACGAGGGAATTTAGAAGTTTCAGGTTTAGAGGTTTGGGGAATTAATAAAATTAGAAATGCACTTGGCAATGATATCACTTTTAAGTTAGCTAATAAATATGAATTTTCTCAATACGCAAAAATAGAAGGAGACTTTAGGTATTACCGAAAATTTACAGGAGGACGACTTCTAGCGACTCGATTAAATATTGGAATTGCAGGAGACTTTGGGTTTTCTAATGAAGTTCCTTACGTCAAGCAGTTTGCTGTAGGCGCACCTAATAGTATGCGTGGTTGGCGATTACGAGAACTTGGGCCAGGGTCTTATGTTGATCCTGATGTAGATGAATCGACTACAAATTTTTACCAAACAGGTGACTTCAAAATAGAAGCTAATCTGGAATACCGATTTCACATTTTATGGTATTTAAAAGGAGCGATATTTTTAGATGCAGGGAATATTTGGTCGCTTAGTAAAGCTGATGACAGGGTAGGTGCTGGGATTGAAAAAGGTTCGGATATATTAAAAGAAATGGCTGTCAATACAGGTGTAGGATTTCGATTGGATGTAGATTATTTTATTCTAAGATTTGATTTAGGATATAGATTAAGAAATCCATATCCTGATGCAGATGGAGATCATCGGGTTTTTCATTTTAAAACTTTTCAAAAAGATTTGGCCTTGGATAAGTTTCGAGGAAGCCTCTCGGTGGGGTATCCATTTTAAGAATATCCAATATTGAAATTTGACGATAATAGTATATTATATACTGCTTGAGAAGTGTCGTAAAACTTCGACATTGGCTATTTCTACAGGTATTCAAAAAAGACTCTTCCTTCCATATTTACTACAAATCGGACACACTAAAGGATCATGTCCTCGTGCAGGGCAATGCTCTCTCCCAAAGAAAATAATTTGTAAATGTAATTTGTTCCAACTCTCTTTTGGGAAAAGTTTTTTCAAATCTTTCTCTGTTTTTACTACATTCTTTCCAGTACTCAAAGTCCAACGATAAGCTAATCGGTGGATATGTGTATCTACTGGCATTGCAGGAAATCCGAAGGCTTGAGCCATCACGACGGAAGCAGTTTTATGTCCCACGCCAGGTAGTTTTTCCAACTCTTCAAATGATTGAGGAACGACTCCGTCATGTTCATTCAAAATGATATGCGATAAATCTGAGATTGCTTTTGACTTCCGAGGCGAAAGTCCGCAAGGGCGAATAATTGCTTTAATTTCTTCGACTTCAAGCTTTATCATATCAGTTGGATTATCTGCTTTGGCGAAGAGATGTGGCGTGACTTGATTCACCCGAATATCTGTGCATTGAGCAGATAAAAGTACGGCAACAAGCAAAGTGTAGGGATCTTTATGGTCAAGTGGAATTGGAGTAGTTGGATAATATTTGTCTAAGATTTTATGGATTTCGTTGGCTTTCTCTTGTTTGGTCATAGTTTGGTTATTTTTTTACCGCAGAGTTTTAAAACTCTGCGGTAAAAATTATATTAATTTAAATTTTTCAAAAAGTACATCACATCAACTCCATTTTCGTAATCATCTAACTTAATCACATTTGCCACTCCAAAATTTTTGTTTTTATAAAGCGGAAGAGTATTGTTAGAAATGATGTGCTGAATTTCAGAAGACTTGCTTTTCAATAATTCAGTCAAGTGATTTTTATCTTTATACACTTCATAATGCAACATCGCAATTCTTGATTGTATCGCTTCGTCTTCAATTATTATGATGCAACCATTCGCTTTGTAATCCATTTTGTTGATGATTTGCAAGGTGTAATTATGATCAAAATTGTTTTTGTATTTATTTGTAAGTACGATGTTATTAAATTCATGGGTTGCTTCCAAAAGTGGAACAAAGTCATAATTTTCAGGAATATAAATTTTCGAAACACTCCGACTACTTAATCCAAAATAATGAAAAATATCTTCTCCAAATTTGGCTAAATCTTCACTTGATTCCTGTCCATCTAAAACCGCAATCCCAAATTTATGGTCTCTAATAATATTGGGAAATTTCGAGAAATAAGTTTTAAAAACTTTTATCGAATCTCGATTTCCATTCGCAATGATCGAATCAAAATCAGTCATCCTTTCTACGAACGAAAAATAATTTTCCACTTCAGGGAATTCATTTTTCATCACTTTGATGCAATAAGGAATTAAAAATTTATCGTCAGCCGATAGTTTAATTTTTGCTTGATGACCACTCACAAAAACACTAAGCAAATCTTGAAATCCTGCTAATGGAAAACTTCCCGACATGATAATTCCAATCGTTTTTGAAGGTGAAACTTCAGGAACATCGTAGCGCTTTGCCCATGCTTCTAATTTTTCTTTTTGTAAAAAATTAGTAATGATATTTTGCAAGGAACGATTGCTGTTTTCGAGGCTGAACCAACTGTTTTTACTTTTGCTGATTCGTTGTGTAGTAATTAATTCTTCTTCCTTTAATTGAAGAATTCCGCCAAGGAAAACAAGTGCTTCTATTCTTTTAGATAAATTCAATTTTAAATATTTATATTTGTAAAGTGTTGGTAGTTAGTGTTTTATGATTGCAAGGAAGAGTGAGGTGAAAAATATAGGTAAAACCCCTTCCAGATTTTGCGATAAAAAAATCAGTAATCAGGAGCAACCAATTGATTATTAATCATTACCCGATGATGTGCCTGAATCACCGCTTTTAATTTGTTTTCTAACAATATATTTACGGAGTTTTTTTTATCCTTCAAGTCATATTGTAAAAATACATCTTTTTTATAATTATAAACTCCAATCGTTTCTTTTTGGTCAAAAGAAAGAATCAAACTATCATTCAATATTTGATAAATTTGACTAGAATACATATAAGCATTTTTATCAGCTAGCGTATCAAAAGCACTATTCCCAGAGGAGAAATAAGAGTTGTCATAATTCAAATAATCCAAAACAGTTGGAAGAATATCAGTTTGCTGAATGATGTGAGAATTTTTACCTTTCAAGTCAGAATTTGGTTTGAAAAATAACAATGGAATTTGATACATACCTGCTATTGTTCCATATTTTTTAATAGCTCGTTTTCCAATATGATCGGCGGTGATGATGAATAAAGTATTATCATACCAATCCATTTTTTTTACTGTTTCGAAAAACTGTTGCAACGCAAAATCAGTATATCGAATGGCTCGTAAAATTGGTTTTTCATCAGGATGTTTTTCCTCAAAATCTTTTTCTACATAGTAAGGATGATGAGAAGTAAGTGAAAATAAAAGTGTCGTAAAAGGTTGTTGATATTGATTGACTTCCTTGGCTGTGAATTGAAAAAAAGGCACATCCCAAATTCCCCAATTGCCATCGTAATCTTCTTGATTTGGATAGGCTGTTCGATCGTAAAAATTTTGGTAACCAGTCAATTTTGAAAAACGCTCAAACTCCATCGACCCTGGATTAGAGGCATGAAAAAATCCACTTGTATATCCTTTTTTTCCTAGATGAGCAGCAATGCCATCCAACCGATTTCCTTGATAAGGAGAAAAAGTCAGCGCATTATCCATCAGCGCAGGAACACTTGCCGAGATGGCTGCAATGCCTTGCGTCGATCGAGTTCCAGCTGCATAAGCATTTTCGAAATACCAACTTTCCAACATCAATGAATCAATAAAAGGCGTCGGACTTTTTTCATAATCATTAAAAAAGCCAATATGTTCTTTTCCAAAACTTTCTAAAACGATAATAAAAACATTGTCTTTTTTTAACTCGCCTTTGGGTGTTGGATTTTTAGAAAAAGAAAATAATTTGGCTTCTTCTTCCTTGGACATATACTTTTTTTCCTCAATAAAATTTTGTTGAGCAGAGAAGAGTAAACTCAAAGTGGTATTCGATTGCAAAGGCATCAATCGCATGTCATTGACATATTGTGCGGCAGTCAAAGACATGATAGGTCGTAGCTGAATACCACCCCGCATCCCTAAAATCAATAGTCCAATGATGATAGGGAAAATAAGAGTTTGAATCAGGAAATTGAATTTAATTGAAGGCGCGGGGAGTGTCGTTTTTTTATAAATAAAATTTAATAACCCAATCATCAATCCATAGAAAATGATCAAATACCAAAAGTCATAAAAAAACTGAAAAGCCATATTCGTCGTCTCACCAATCAAATTCAAATCACTTCCAATCGCTCGCCGAAAAGCAAATCGAAAATACCCTATGTCACCAACTTCAAAAATCAAAGCAATAGAATTAGTTAGGATAAATATCCATTTTTGTACCTTTTGATAAGTAGGATTTTTTCGAAAAGAAAAAGGAATGATATAGGTGAGTGCCAACAATGAATTGACATAAACCAATGCCGCCAAATCAAATCGTAAACCAAAGAAAAGTAATTTTAAGAAACTCCAAAATCCACTAATCGGAAAGGCATCTGAATTGAAAATATAGAAACTAATTCTACAAATCATCCAAACGAAAAGCAGTCCGATAAATCGTAATCCCAACTGTTTTATAAAAAACAATTCTCCTCTTAATTTCATTAAAATTTAAGTTTTTCTGAACACAAACGTACGAAGATTGTTGTAAAAAAGTAGGTTATTATGTGCTTTTCTAGGTCAGCTAAAGTAGGCCTCCATTTATGAAAAAAAAACTTAAAAAACAATATTGTGGTATTAACAATTTTGATATATCTTGCGACCCAATCGACAAAAAGCTGTCGATAAGAAATTAAAAATAAATCCATCTGAATATTATTAAGCTATGGTCCGATACTTATAATATTAGAGAACAGACTCGAACCATGAGTAGGGCGGGCCTCAAGCCGTTGACTTGTCCGGTCGGATTTTTCTTTCGAGAAAATGAAGCAAGGGGATTACCCAAAATGGATCGGCTACTCTAATCATGTCATACCAGGGGTCCAATAGCACCTTTGATATTTGGATGGTTTTTTTTGTAAGGGCAATCTCTTGTGGTTGCCCAACACGATGGGACAAATACGTTTTGAAATAATTAAATTGTAGTAAAATCCCCGTGACACAGGGCAACACAATGCCCCTACACGGGAGGAATAATATTCTTAAAATGCCCGTTCATCTCCACTCGTTTTCTCAATCTTTCCATATCTTTTACAATCGGAATCAAATTTTCTAAATGATTAATCATAAATTCTTGCCGATCTAATTCATCTCGAATGGTTAGAAATTTATATTCTTGCTCGATAGAGAAACCAACATGATGAGCCATCTCAAATGTTGAAAAATCAGATTTATCTTTTGGAATATCTTTTTTGATATTTAGGTATTCGAAAAGTTGTTTAGTCAAATCTAAGGCTTTTAAGTATAAAAGTGGATCACCATTTTCATTTCCAGTCAATCGTTCAATATCACCACCAGAGTACAATTTATCTGAAATGATGGAATAATATTCATGAGTTTTAAAAACACCAAGTCCACGGGTCTTGATGTCCATCGAACCGTCGGAGCCTTTTTTGACAATTTTGACCAACTCAATTTCAGTTCCAAAGTCCATAACTTTATTGTCCAAAAAAGTAGGAAGTCCGAAGGTCGTTCCATTTTGTTCACATTCTCGAATGAGCTGCTTGTATCGAGGTTCGAAGATATGTAAGTTGAGTTCTTCTCCAGGGAAGGCAACTAATTTGAGTGGGAATAGTGGAAGGAAGTCAGTCATGAATATTGAATTGAAATCTATGGTTCAAGAAAAAGTTTAGATTATTATTTTTTAAACTAAACGGTAATTTATACGTACAAATTTTTTAAAGGTTAAATGTATTCCAAATTTCTAAACGCAACAAATCTCGATTTACCTTTTTCAAAAAATCTTTACTGAACTACGAATAATAGATAAGTTTTTGCAAATAATCATTGTACCTATATATAATGTGTAAAAGCAATTAGATTGCGAACATATTGATAAAGCTTAACAACAAATTTGAAAACTAAAGCCTATAATTAATCGTTCAAAACATTTTCTGCTATGTTCATTCAATCCCTTTTTCTAAAAATAAAAAAGTCCAACCAAATGTTGAGTTTAGGTAAAAACTTTATCTTTGGGACACATCCTTTTAAAAACCAAAAAATGAGAAAAATGAAATTCCAAAATCTCCCGTCCTTATTTTTAGTATCCTTAATTTTATTGGTTAGTTATTCTTCTTGCAAATCTGATTTGGAAGCAAAAGAAATGACAACAAATATGAGCAATTATATTTATGCCTACACGTCCAACTCAATTTCCAAAGCTGATCCTATTCGTATTCAACTAACTTCGCCTGTCGGAAAAGACTTGGTTGGAACTGAAGTGGATAAAAGTATTTTTTCTTTTAAACCTTCTATCGATGGAACGGCGCAATGGCAAGATGAGCAGACCATCGTTTTCCAACCAAAAGAAAATTTACCTTCCGATAAACATTATTTAGGGAAATTTGCACTATCAAAAGTTTTTAAAAAAGTGCCATCTGATGCAAAAACATTTGAATTTAACTTTTTTACAAAAGAACAACACTTCTATATTTCTGTAGAAGGGTTAAAGAATGATCCTAGTGGTGATGAAAAGAAAAAACGATTATCTGGTTGGTTAAATACTGCTGATATTGCAAGTAGTGAAGAGGTAGAAAAATTAATAACTGCAAAGCAAGATGGAAATATTTTGCCCATCACTTGGGAACACAAAGAAGATAACATTAAACACACGTTTGTTATTGAGAATATTCAACGAGGAGAAAATACATCGGAAGTTGAAGTGAGTTGGGATGGAAAACCGATGGGCTTAGAAAAGAAAAGTACTAAGAAAGTAGAAATTCCAGCCTTAGGTGAATTTAAAGTAATGGATGCTAAAGTAATGCAAGGCGATAATCCATACATCGTTTTATATTTTTCAGATCCATTAAATAAAGCACAAGATTTGACAGGTTTGATTTCCCTTGTAGGAAAAAAAGGAAAATTAAAATATATGATTAATGGAAGCGAAGTGAGTGTTTATCCAGAAGGAAAATCTGCAGGAGTGATGACCGTAAAAGCAGCTATTGGAATTAAAAGTGCTGCTGGTTATAAAATGAAAAATGACAGCGAATGGAAGTTAGTTTTAAAACAAAAGAAACCACGTGTACGTCTTGTTGGAAATGGAGTAATTATGCCTAACTCAAAAGGGTTGATGTTTCCATTCGATGCTGTGAATTTGAATTATGTAGATGTTGAGGTAATTAAAATTTTTAATAATAATGTTTTACAGTTTTTACAAAATAATGAAGTAGATGGTTGGTATAATTTAAACCAAGTGGGACGGATTATTATGCAAAAACAAATTCAATTATCGCAACTCAATCCAGATGCGAACGCTAAAGATTGGACGCATTATGCCTTGGATTTGAGTGAGTTGATTAAAGATGATCCACATGCGATTTATCAAGTGAGTATGGGGATTCGTCCAGAGTATTCCACTTATAGTTGCGACGGTGAGGAGGAAACAACTGATGAGAAAAAAGTAATTGCTGATCCATTTTTTGAAAATGATGGAAAGAAATTTAAATCAATTTGGAACGTGTATCGAAGGAATTATGAGGGCTATGAATACGCACACCGAAATGATCCTTGCTTCCCAGCTTACTATCAGTCGAATCGATTTGTTCGTAGAAATGTCTTGGCTTCCGACATGGGGATTTTAGTAAAAAGAGGTTCCGATGATAATTATATGATTGCGGTGACGGACTTACGAACGACTGAACCGATGGATCACGTGAATCTAGAATTTTATGATTATCAACAACAATTAATCAAATCAGTTATCACGGATCATGCAGGAATGGCGTCGATCGAATTTGATGAAAGTCCTTTTGTTGTGATTGCTAATAAAGGAGACCAAAGAGGTTATTTAAAGTTGATGGATCAAAATTCCTTGCCATTAGGACGTTTTGATGTAGGTGGTAATTATGCACAAAAAGGACTGAAAGGATATATGTATGGAGAAAGAGGCGTTTGGCGACCAGGAGATTCTATCTTTTTGAATTTTATTTTAGAAGATAAAACGAACAAATTACCTAAAGATCATCCGATCACTTTTGAGTTATATGACGTGCGAGGAACTTTAAAAGAGAAAAGAGTGGTGCTCGAAAATGTCAATAAAGTTTACGCATTACATACCGCAACTAGTTCAGAAGACCCAACTGGAAATTGGCGAGCAATCGTAAAAGTCGGTGGCGCAAGTTTTACTAAAAATCTTAAAATCGAAACGGTCAAACCCAACCGATTGAAAATTAATATGGATTTTGGAAAAGAAAAGTTTTCCGCTGCTGACGCAAAACTAAAAGGTGATTTGCAAGTCAATTGGCTACATGGAGCACCTGCTTCTAATCTGACAACGAAGGTGGAAATGCATTTGACTTCCGCTTCCACCTATTTTAAAGAATTTAAAGATTTCCGTTTTAGTGATCCCACGAGACGTTTTTCTCAACAGCCAAAAACAATTTATGATGGTCCGTTGGATGGAAATGGTTTTACAAAAGTAGAAGCCAACTTAGATGTCAAAAAATCAGCAACTGGAAAAGTTCGAGCAGCATTTAAAGTTCGAGCTTTTGAAAAAGGAGGAGATGCGAGTGCTGATCAATTTTCTGTAAATTATGATCCTTTCGATAGTTATGTTGGAGTAAAAATTCCTAGAAATAAATATCACGAACAACGCATCGAAGTGGAGCGAGATGGAACGTTAGATTTCGTAGCAGTCGATGGAGATGGCAATGCGTTGAAAGGCCGAAAATTAAATATTGGATTGTATCGAGTGAAATGGAGATGGTGGTGGGATAGTTATAATAATGATTTGATGCAATACAATTCTTCGAATCATAATTTAGCAAAAGAGAAAACTTCTTTAGTAACTAATAGCAAAGGTAAAGTTGATTGGACAATCAATGTAGAAGAGTGGGGGAGATATATGGTGAGAGTTTGTGATGAAGAAAGTGGACATTGTTCAGGTAGTTTTTTCTATGCAGGTTATCCTTGGTACGATGATATGGATGGTGACGGAGAAGATGATGAAGACGAAGGCGACAACTCTTATGCGAATCAACAAATGCGGCAAGCTGCGGCAATGTTGTCGTTTGTTTCTGATAAAGAAAAATATAATGTGGGCGATGAAGTAAAATTAAATATTCCTGCAAGTGAGTCTGGAAGATGTTTGGTATCTATTGAAAATGGTTCTCGAATTATCGAAACCTATTGGATCGATGCGAAGAAGGGAGATAATGAATTTACTTTTCTTGCACAACCAGATATGACGCCAACAGTTTATGCTCATGTGACATTAATTCAACCTCATGCACAAGTGCAAAATGATTTACCGATCAGAATGTATGGTGTCGTTCCAATTCATGTGGAAGATGAAAAAACACGATTGCATCCAAAAATTAATATGCCACCTGAATTAAAACCAGAAGAAAATTTTGCTTTAAAAGTCTCTGAAGAAAATGGAAAAGCGATGGCGTACACCGTGGCGATTGTGGATGATGGATTGTTAGATTTGACTCGTTTTAAAACACCTGATCCATGGAAAACTTTTTATGCAAGAGAAGCACTTGGTGTAAAAACTTGGGATGTATACGATCAAGTCTTAGGAGCTTACGGCGGGAAATTAGAAAGTATTTTAAGTATTGGTGGTGATGATGAATTGGGCAAAAAGAAAGATGCACAAAAAGCAAACCGCTTCAAACCTGTGGTCGTTCACCTTGGTCCATTTTATTTGGAAAAAGGAAAAACCGCTACTCATCAGATTACGATGCCGAACTATATTGGTTCAGTTAGAGCTATGGTGGTAGCTAGTAAAGACGGGGCTTACGGCAATGTTGAACAAACAACTCCAGTTCGAAAACCATTGATGTTGTTGGCAACTTTACCTAGAGTTTTAGGACCAAGTGAGACGTTAAAATTACCGATAAACATTTTTGCAATGGATAAAAAAGTCAAAAATGTAAACGTAAAAATAGAAGAGTCAAGTGGCTTGGTGGAACTAGTCGGAGGTAGTTCTCAGAATCTTACTTTTTCTAAAATTGGAGACCAATTAGCGACTTTTGACATCAAAGTAAAGGAAGCCATCGGAGTCGCAAAATTTAAAATGATTGCAACTGGTGCTGGCGAAACAGCTACTCAAGAAATCGAAATTCAAGTGCGAAATCCCAATCCATATGTGACTGAGGTGGCTGAAAAAGTGTTGCAACCTGGTGAAGAATGGACTTCCGAATTATTGCCAGTTGGAGTTGGCGGAACTAATAATGGAACGTTAGAAATTTCCAATATTCCTCCAATTAATTTAGGTAAGCGATTGAGATATTTAATTCGATATCCACATGGTTGTGTGGAACAAACTACTTCGGGAGCATTTCCGCAACTTTATGTAAGTAGATTGTTAGATGTCGATGAGCGAATCAAAAAACAGACAGAAAAGAATATTCGTTCTGCGATTAAACGCTTGAAAAAATTCCAAACGTCCGAAGGAGGAATGTCCTATTGGGCAGGGAATCGAGATAATTCAGATTGGGGAACAAGTTACGCTGGACACTTCTTGTTGGAAGCAAAAACGTTGGGTTATAAACTTCCCTTGAATATGGAAGAACGATGGGTAAATTATCAATCTAAAAAGGCCAGACAATGGACCAACTCTGTCGAGCAAAATAGTTACTACAAATATTATAATTACAAATGGCGATTGCGACAAAAGCAGTTAGATCAATCTTATCGACTTTACGTTTTAGCACTTTCTGGAAATGCAGAATTAGGGGCAATGAATCAAATGCGTGAAATCAAAGGAATGTATCACGTTGCAACTTGGCGATTGGCTGCTGCCTATGCCTTGGCTGGAAAACCAGAGGTGGCAAAACAAATCATTACAGGTTTGGATACAAGAGTAGAAGATTATCGAGGGATGTATTATAGTTATGGATCGGGCGTAAGAGATGAAGCGATGATTTTGGAGACTTTAACTTTGGTTGGGGATATGGATGAAGCAGGAGGTGTCGCCAAACGAATTTCAAAAAGATTAAGTTCTGGTGAATGGTTTAGTACGCAAACCGTTGCTTATAGTTTAATTGCGATTGGGAAATTTGTAGGAGATAATGAAGTAGGTGAGAAGTTTAATTTTCAATATAAAATCGGTGATCAAAAAATGGTCAATGGTGGATCTAACAAACCAATGATGCAACTCGACGTTCCAATTGATGGAGCAACTAATCGATCCATTTCCGCCAAAAATGAATCAAATGGAATCCTTTATGTGCGAGCAATTTCGACTGGTCAACCACTAGTGGGAGATCAAAAAGAAGAGGATAGTAATTTGCGAATGTCAATCACTTATAAAGATATGAAAGGTAAAAAGATTGATCCATCTTACTTGGTGCAAGGAACTGATTTTGTAGCAGAAGTTACGATTAATAATCCAGGCTATCGATATCGATTAGATGAGATGGCATTGACACAGGTGTTCCCTTCAGGTTGGGAAATTCATAACTCTCGAATGAGCAATATGAATACGTTCAAAAATTCAACTCGACCTGAGTATCAAGATATCCGAGACGACCGAGTGTTGACTTATTTTGATATTTATCGAAATACAGGACATACTTATCGAGTGCAATTAAATGCATCTTATCAAGGAAGATATTATTTGCCAACTACTTACTGTGAGGCAATGTATGACAATGATATCTATTCTCGTAAACCAGGAAGATGGGTAGAAGTAGGTGCTGGAAAACAAGCACTTAATATTGAGGCGGGTGATACATCTGAATAAAATAAAGCTAAAAGTTATCGGATACCTTTTAGGTATCCGATAACTAAAATCAGTTGGTGACAAATTTGACATAATCCAAAATAGCATCGATCTCCTCATCTTTCAAAGTAGGAAAAGCAGTCATTATACTTGGAGATTTCAAGGCTAAAGCCTTAGCGTATTCATCATCAGTTGTCAAATAAGCCTGAGAATTCCGAACCCAAGCTCGCAAATTTTCTCGATTACCATTCCATCTTTTTTCTACATTAGCTAATGCTGGGCCAGTCATGTCTGCTTTCATATTTTTAGCATGGCAAGAGGCACAATTGTTTTTAAATAAATTCATTCCTATCGAAATCTCAGGAGGTCTTTCTGGTTGGACGGTGTCAATTAATTCCGAAAGTTCTTCTTCTTCCTCTTCCATAATCATCGAGCATTGAGAAACCATAATCAAAAAAAGTAAAGCTAGCATTGCAAAAATTAAATTCGTTAGGTTTTTTAGTTGGAGTCCAGTATCCATGATAAAAGTATTTTTAATAAAAAAAATCACTCAACACATTTGCTTGAATACCTGATAAAGTTAAGACAGGAAAAAACGAAAAATAGGAAGGGAAAGTTAAAATACTTCTTTAGAATAAGTGTAAATAAAGGATATACCAATTAGGATTAGAATAGGAATAATAAGAAGGTTAGAAACTGTTTTCGATTTTAATATTATAGCGGAATCATTTTGTTTTTTAGTCCACCAAATTGAAAATAATATTTTTAGGTATTGAGAAAATCTTGAACTGTCTTTACCATTAATGTTTATTGCTCTTGTACTAAAAAGCACAAACCTAGTATTGTTTGTTAAATTTAAAATGAAATTATTAATTGCGAATTTTGTGAAAAGAAAAATGTAAAAGAGACTAAAAAAAATGCATTTCCTGATTTTAAATGGAGTATTATTTTCGTGATCAGATTCATAAATAAAAAAAATTATTAGTACAATGAAAATCGTACTAATAATTAAATCATTTCTTAAGATTTCTAATTTTCGGGAGGCCTTTTCTTTTTCAATTTCTTCTTCGGTTGTCATTTTAATTTTATTGTTAATAAAATGAGAAATACAAAAACCACTTGACTCTTGACAGCGAGCTTACGAGCGACTTGATCTCTTTTTAAAACATTGGAAGCTTCGGTTTATTTTCTAAAATATCTTCAATCCGTTGATTCACCTCTTCTGTAATTTTTGGAACAATCTCCAACGAAGTCAAAGTTTCCTCCAAATGATGTTGCTTTGACGCACCTAGAATTACCGTACTCACATTTGGATTCTTTGCGCACCAAGCAATGGCCAATTTCGCCAAACTCGTTCCCAAGTCACCAGCCAAAGTATTTAATTTTCGACAAAGACTTAGTCGATGAGGATCCAAAGAACGCTCCTTTAACCACTCCAAACCTGCCATTCCTAATCGAGTTCCTTCTGGCATTTGACCTATATATTTATCCGTCAAAACACCTGAAGCCAAAGGTGACCAAATCGTTGTTCCCAATCCGACTGTCTTATAAATTTGATTAAATTCCACTTCCACTTTTTTTCTATGAAACATATTATATTGAGGTTGTTCCATCGTCGGACCAATTAATCGATATTCCTTTGCAACCATATGAGCTTCCATAATTTCTTGCGCACTCCATTCCGATGTTCCCCAATAAAATATTTTTCCTTGCTGAATCAAATGATTCATCGTCAAAACAGTTTCCTCAATAGGCGTGTTTTTATCCGGTCGATGACAATAATATAAATCCAAATATTCCACTTGTAATCTTTTCAATGCCGCATTGCAAGCCTCTACCAAATGCTTTCGACTCAATCCAATTTGTGTAGGTAATTTCCCTCCATCACCAAAAAATGCTTTACTTGAGACCACATAACTTGATCGATCCCAACCCATTTTTTTCAAAATATTTCCCATCACAATTTCGGATTTTCCATTGGCGTAAGTTTCCGCATTGTCGAAAAAATTAACTCCTTTGTCATAAGCGAGTTTCATTAAATCTTCTGCGGTGTCATCACCAATTTGTTTTCCAAAAGTTAACCATGAGCCAAGAGAAAGTGCGCTCACTTGTAAACCAGATTTGCCGAGTCGTCGATATTCCATTTTTGTAATTGTATTGTTATGAAAATGTAATTATTTGAAATGAGAAGATAAGAATAAAATTTTAGATGAGAGATAATTAAGTGAGATCTAATTCTAGTTATCAAAATCTTAAATACTGATCATTTTTTTTGTAATTCATAACACATTGACAACGAGTGAGTTAATCCTGAGTTAAATTCGTTTTTATAATTGAAAAAGATAGAAAGAGAAAATATATTTGATAGACAAACTTATTTAATTCACATTTAAAAGTTCCTAACTATGAAAACCTTAATCTGCATTCCATTATTTTTTTTATTACTCACTACAGGTTGCAAACAATATTATACGGTAACTGATTTTGAAGAAAAAACTCAAACACATCAAACTATTGCAGTCTTACCTTTTGAAATGGTTTACACCGGTGTACCACCAAAAGATATAACGGAAGAAGATATTCAACGCATCGAAATTTCAGAAAGTAAAGCTTTTCAATCTTCTTTTTTCAATGCAATTTTGGCAAGTACTCGAAGGGGGAAATCTCAATTGAGAGTTGACTTACAACACTATTCTAAAACACTTAATTTGTTAGAACAGAATGGTGTTGGAGTGAAGGATTCATGGAGTAAAGATCCAGCTGAATTAGCTAAAGTTTTAGGAGTAGATGCGGTGGTCAAAGCTCAAATTGAAAAGAGAAGATACATGTCTGATATGGCTTCTTATGGAATTGAAGCAGGAACACAAATCATTTCAGCGATTTCAAGAAATAGAGTTTTACCTTACGTAAATTCTCGAAATAAAAAAGTTAGAACAGGTTTTGCTTTGGTCAATCAGGAAGACGGAAATGCACTTTGGTCTATTTCTTATGATTGTGATGCAGATTGGAGAAGCACCTCAGATGAAATTATTGAGAGTATCAATGCTCGATCTGCGAGAAGATTTCCATACCGAATCGATTAATTTTTTTCTAAAAAATAAAATAAACCCAATAAAATATTTTCCTTTTTTTCTCAAAATAAAAAGCATTCCTAGCGAAACTGGGGATGCTTTTTTATTTTGATAACAACTTGTTAACAGTTTTTTGTAGACAACGAATTAGTCAAAATGGTCATATATTTGTATCACTTTTACCAATCAACTAAAATCAATGATGAAATATTTATACACCATTTTTTTGGTAATACTTGTCTTCAATGTTTTCGGGAAAGATGACCGAGACAATCAAGAATTGTATCAAGTTCAAATTAGCCGAGCGACGGATGAAATAAAAGTGGATGGAGTATTGTACGGTTCATTTTAAAATGGAATGCGATCTTCGATTCGACTTGGTGTAAACTACCGAATCCGACCATGGGGAAATTTTGGATTGAGAATGGAGTATAATAAATTAGAATTTCCGGAACCATTTGCTGATGCTGATTTATTATTAATCAGTCCACGATTTGAAATTAATTTTTCGAAAAATATATTTTGGATCACCTTTTTGCAATACAATACACAAGCGGATAATTTCAATATAAATAGTCGATTACAATTGCGATTCAAACCAATGTTAGACATCTTTTTGGTATATACTGACAATTATGCAGTAGAAGTTTTTGGACAAAAAAATAGAGCGGTAGTATTTAAAATGAACTACTGGTTAAATTTGTAAGAGTATTGTTTTATTTTTACAAAACCAGCAATTTTATCTTTTAGAAAAATTGATGTGGGATTATTTTTTATAATGAAAAGCGTTTTTCTTTTTTATAATAAAAATGCTAATTTAAATTTTGTTATTAATTTAGTAAAAACAAACATAAAAACTCTTGAGGAAATTAATTCCAATCTTTTTTCTTTTAATTTTTTTTAGCTGTGGTTCGAAAAGTAGCGATGATCAAAATTATCCAATTGCTTCCAAAGGAGTCATTGATTTCACCCATTGGGATTTTGAGAGAAATGGAAATGTATTGTTAAATGGGGAGTGGGAATTCTATTGGAATGAATTATTAACACCTAATGACCTTGAAAAAAACAACCTGACTCCCAGTTGGGTTCAAGTACCAAATCCTTGGAATGTTTATTTAGATAAGAATGAAAAATTATTGCCTGCAAATGGTTTTGCTACTTATCGTTTAAAAATAATCGCAGCTCCGAATCAAAAAAAATTATGTGTTCGATTGACTGAAATTCGTGATGCGTATAGTCTTTGGATTGACAACGATTTAATCATCACTCATGGAAAAGTGGGGAAAAGTAAAGCAGCGATGATACCACGGAGTGATGCAAATTTAACAACAATTGAATTAGAAAATGGGCAGACTGAAATTGTCCTTCAAGTCAGTAATTTTAGATCAAGCAAAGCAGGATTTATTCGTAAAAGTATCTTGCTCGGAACAGAATCTAACATCCAAAATGTTCGAGCTATATCCATCGGAAGTGTATTGTTTTTAATTGGGTGTTATTTGATTATTGGGATCTCTCATTTATATTTTTTCCAAATGAGAAGGCAAGTGATGGGTGCTTTATATTTCAGTATAATTTGTTTGTTATCGATGTTGAGAGTATTAACTACTGGTGATAAATTATTGATTTATTGGACAAATATTTCTACAGAACTCAATTCTAAATTAGCTTATCTATCTACTTACTTTATCGTTCTTTTCTTTTTTAAATATCTGAAAGCAATTTTTCCAAGAGAGATTTCAAATCGAATTGTTCAATTAATTACTTGGACTTGTATTGCTTTGGCAGCATTTATTATGGTCACTCCGAATGAAATTAATCATTGGACGACTCCTCCTTTTCAAGGGTTACTTTTATTGAGTACGTTGTTTTTGCTGTATGCTCTTTACTTAGTTTTAAAAAGAAAGAGGAGAGGTGGGATTATATTTACAATAGGTTTGTTGATCGTAATTGTAGCAGGTTGGAACGATACTTTTTATCCTGCAAAAGTGACTGCGGGAGGTTATTTATTTCCATTTGGGATTTTATTTTTTATGCTTTTGCAAGCTTTCTTTTTGACTAAATTATTTGCTACAAGTATTGATCGAATGCGAAAACTATCAGATACTTTTAGAAAATTTGTACCAGAACAATTTTTAAAAACTTTGGATGAAAAAGCGACTAATAATATTCCACTTGGTTTAGCAAGAGAAGAACTATTGACGATTTCGTTTTCAGATATTCGCTCCTTTAGTAATATTTCGGAGCAGATGACGAGTCAAGAGCTTTTAGTTTTTCTTAATGATTATTTTAAAAAAATGGATGCTCCAATTCATCACAATTATGGTTTTATTGACAAATATATTGGTGACTCAATAATGAGTATTTTTGATCGGAAATTAGAAGATGAGAATAAACATCCAAGTGATGCTGTGAAAGCAGGAATAGGAATGCAGGAAGTTCAACAAAATCATGATGAACAACATCAGACAATGTTTCCTATTCAATTTGGAGTTGGAATTCATACTGGAAAAGTGATTTTGGGAACAGTCGGTTCTGCTTCACGGATGAGTTCGACGGTCATTGGTGATGCAGTAAATTTAGCTTCCCGTTTAGAGTCGTTGACAAAATATTATGATGCTCAAATCATTATTTCAGAAACAACTAAAGAGTTAATTAATTATGATGATTTTCATATTCGACAATTGGATAAAGTTGTGGTGAAGGGGAAATCTAACATTGTTTTTATCTACGAAGTTTTTGATGCGAATCCATTTGAATTGAAAAAAATGAAAGTGGAATCTTCTCCTTTTTATGAGGAAGGATTGAAATTTTATTTTGAAAAAAAATGGGAGTTGGCAATTGAATCTTTTGAAAAAAGTCTAGCGGTTTTTCCAAATGATAAAGTGGCGAAAATGTATATTGAAAGGTGTGAACAATTTCAAAAGAAAGCTCCACCTTTGGATTGGCAAGGAGAGTATATTTATGAAATAAAGTAAATGGAATACTGAACTTTTGCGTCATAAATATTGTATTGCTTTTTGATTAACTAACAAGAAAAAAGTAATACTCATGGATACTCCAACCTGCCCAATTTGCAGCAGAACATTAGGAAAAATAAATACCTCAAAACATCATCTCATTCCAAAGTCAAGAGGAGGTAAAGATTCTGAACTAATCGAAATCCATAATATCTGTCATCAAAAAATTCATTCTGTTTTTACCTTAAAAGAACTGAGGGATAATTTTAATACAGTTGAAAAATTATTGGAACACGAAGAGATGGCAAAATTTATCAAATGGGTTTCCAAAAAAGCACCAGAGTTTTACCAAAGAAATGCAAGAATGAAACGAAAGAATTTTTTATGATTTTTGTAAAACCATACCAAGACAATTCCACCGCAAAACATTTCCTCTCAAATCAAGTGGCTCCTCCATCGTAAATTCATCTTCCCATTCTAAAACTTCAAATCCCATATTTTTGATGACTTGGAAAAGTTTGATAGAAGGATATAATTGTTTCCAATGATCTTTATGTAAAAAATTTAAAGGGGTAATGATAATGATTTTTCCATCAGGTTTGAGTACTCTTTTCATCTCTTCCAAGCCTTCCAAAGGTTCTTTTAAACGATCCAATAAAAAATTATTGAAAACAAAATCTTGTGACTCATTTTGGAAAGGTAATTTCTCTGCTTTGGCTAATCCAAAATTTAAATTTTTTAATTCCTGACCCGGTAAATGAACAGTAGAAAAACCTTTGTGTGATAAATCTAAAAGGATCGTTTTGTTCTCCACCCAGAAGTCATGACCTTGTTTGAGCATTTGGTAACTATAATCGATTCCCCAAAAATGACCAGTTGGATTTTCCTTTGCCAATGTTCCAATCATTCGTCCAACTCCACATCCTAATTCTAAAACATTGATGTCTTTTTTATTTTGTAAATGTGTTGTTACAAAGTCAAATCCTTTTTGGAAAGGATAACCTCCCCAAAGATCATCTGCTAAATGTAGAGCAATATGTCGAACCACCATGTCGTCAAATCGCTCGTACAAATCTTTTTGAAAATCTGTTTCTGATTTTTTTATAAAGAAAGGGATTTGCATTCTAAATAAGATTGGTTTTTCCATAGCCGCAAAAATAAAAAGTTTTTTAATAACACGTGGTTGTCTGCTTTAGCAGATCTAAAAATAAAGAGCGAAGCGACAATAAAAGAAGAATGCTGTACTCTCTTTTTAAGTCTGCTAAAGCAGACGACTACGTATTATTTAAAACCATATTCTGCTATTACCTTTTGTCTAACCTCTTTACTTGATAATTCACAACTGCCACCAAGTTGACTTCCAAACGGTTGATAATTGTATTTGGCACAATAAATTCTATCAATTGTCAACTTAATCGTTCCTTCAGAAAGTGCTCCTTTTTTTACTGCTTTATGCATAATCGGTAAATATTTTTCCATCGTTTCAATATTAGAATGTTGAATCACAGCCCACATGGTAGATTCTAATTCTTTGCCGACCATGCTTCTTCCAATGTACGTGTGTTTATTGTTATAAAGAGAATCAATAAGTTGCATATTTTTTTTATCCAACGGAGTTTGCTTTGACCAATCGATCTCTCCTCTAACTTTTCTATACTTCTGATCATCTTCACCAATTTGATGAATGAGTTGCACTAACTCCAAATCAAAGTTGTTTTCTTTAGCATAATTTTTAGGATCAAAAACCCTTTCCGACGACGTTAAGTTTTCACAGTTTTTGTAGAAAGGAAGAAATACTTCGGGGATAGATTTGGTTAATCGAGTGACTGCCTTGTCTCCAAAGGCCTCAATGTATTCACAAATTGATTCAGGATTATTATCAATAGCTTTTTGGAACGCAAGTTCAATGTGTTCTTGTGGTTCTTTAAGATAGCTGAAAGAAGTCATCAGATTCCAATAATCACTATAGGTGAATTTTAAATTATCTTTTTTGATATCCTTTCTCACTTCACCGAGAATAAAAACACCTCGATCAAAGTCTCCTTTAGAAATACCTTCTCGATGAGGAGGTTGGTAAGTTAGAATTTTTTGTTCGAGATTTTTTTTTGTAAATTTTACTTCCTGCTTTTGAGCAAAAAGTGGAATTTGTAATATGAGCATAAATAGAATTCCAAATAATAATGGATTTAAATTTTTCATGTTTTTATTTTTTATGATTTTAAAAATTAAAGTTGTTTTAAAATGTCTACTGAAACCGAGCGGAAAGGCTTGTGATTATTGGCGAAGCTCTTTTTGAGTTTCAACCCCTTTGGGTTGGGACGAAAAAAAGCTGAAGTCCAATAATCACAATGCTTTTTGCGTAGGTCAGCTAGATATTTTAAAATAACTTCATTGATTGATACAAATTAAAATCAAAAACATGAGCTTTATTTTTAGGGAAAAATGAAATAGGTTAAACCATTTATTAAAAAGCTTAATGAAAACTTAAGCAGTTGGGAAGAAGACTTAATTCGTTGTATTTTTACTTTAGATGAAAAGAATGTTAACCTCGCATCAATGGATTATTTTACTCGCCACACTAGCTTTGGCGGGCATCGGATTGATTCAAGCTAATTGGATTTACGAAGGACATCGACTAAAACAAGAGGAAATTGATCTTCGATTAAAAACGCTGACTCCTGAAATTGCAAAGCAATTAAGAAATGCAAGATTGTTTTCTAATGCTGATTTACTCTCAGTTGATGAGCCAATACCAACGGATTCTGTCGAGTTGGTAATTGATTCAATATTAAAAGAAGAAAGAATTTTTAGCGATTATTTTTATGTTGTTTTTCAAAAAAAAGAAAATGGAATTTATAAAAGCAATACAGATAAGTATGAAAATGAACTAAAGTCATCCGATTATAAAGTTTGTATTTCTTGCATTATTACATTTAATTTTGTCAAAGAAAAAGTAGATGTAGATACATTAACTCCAGAATCTTTAGAAAATACAAGTCAAGTAGAACGACCTGGTATGACAACTATTCGTTCTGTAGAAGAAACGTTAAGAGTTCATGGAGAGGAATTCGAGGGGGAGATATTATGGTTTTCTTTACATATGCCGAATCAATTTATGTTAGCTGTTCGAGCAATATTGTCGCAGTTAGTGATGACCATTTTTTTGATGGGGCTATTATTAGGACTTTTTATTTACACTTTAAGAGCCTTGGCAAAACAAAAAAAATTGAGTCAAGTTAAAGATGATTTTTTCAATAACATGACACATGAATTTAAAACTCCGCTGAGTTCGATTCGATTAGCTTCGGCTGTGTTGAAGAAAAATGAGGATGAAAGTAAAAAAGAAATTTACCTCAACTTGATTGAAAATGAAAGTAAAAAATTAGAAGGACAAGTAGATAAAATTTTGCAACTCTCCTTAATTGAATCGAATGAAATGACTTTAGAAAAAGAAAATGTTGAATTACATTTTCTAATCAAAGAAGTTATTGGACGCCTCAAATTAATTGTTGATCAAAAAGAAGCGACGATCAATTTAAAACTTAGCGAGGATGATTTTGAGATAAAAGGGGACGCTACTCATTTGGCGAATTGTATTTATAATTTGGTAGAAAATGCTTTGAAGTATTCTGGGCGTTTTCCAGAAATAACTATTTCCACTTTTATCGAAGAAGGGAAAAAAGTGATTTCAATAAAAGATAAAGGCAAGGGAATTCCGAAAGAATTTCAATCGGAAATATTTGATCGTTTTTTTCGTGCGCAAAAAAATGATCAATATAAAGGTAAAGGGTTTGGCATTGGATTAAGTTATGTAAAAGCAATAGTGGAGGCGCACGAGGGAAAAATCATTTTAAGTGAAGTATATAAAAATGGATGTGAGTTCATTATTTCATTTCCAAAATAAAAACCAAAATTTTCTACATGAAAAAAATACTATTAATTGAAGATGATGAAAGTTTTGGATATATCTTAAGCGAGTATTTAGGATTGCATGATTTTGAAGTGATCTGGGCAAAATCTGGCGAAGAAGGTTTGAAAAAAGCGGAGCAATCTATTTTTGGATTAGGAATTTTTGACATTATGTTGCCAGGACAAAATGGCTATGAAATTGCTGAAAAAATAAAAAGAAAATATCCCGAATTACCATTTATTTTTTTGAGTGCTAAGTCATTGAAAATTGATAAACTAAAAGGTTTTAAAGTTGGGGCAGATGATTATATCACAAAGCCTGTGGATGAAGAATTACTTTTAGCCAAAATCAAAGCACTTCTAAAGCGAAATATTAAAACAGAATATATTGATGATGTTTTTAATATTGGAAAATATCAATTTACTTTTAGTTTGCAACAATTGACTTTTGCCACAGAAGTAATCAACCTCACCAAAAGGGAATCGGAACTTCTCCGGATGCTTTGTCAAAACGAAAATCAACTCCTTCCTCGCAAAAAAGCACTTCGTGAAATTTGGGGAGCAACCGATGAGTTTAGCAGAAAAAGTATGGATGTTTTTATTTCCCACCTTCGAAAATATTTATCCAAAGACGATCGAGTACAAATTAATAATGTACATGGACAAGGGTTTATTTTTAAAATAAGTAACTAAATATTATGTTTTTTTGTACTGTATAGTTGTTTTCTTTGGTTGGAATTATATTTTGACTAAATCAATAAAAATGGTTTTAAATTCTTTTTATTTTTAAATATTCAATATATTTGTTTAGTGCAAGTAGGTATTGAATGGCAGCGGACACCCTCTTCTAAAAGAATATTACTTAACAAAACCATTATAAATATGAGTAAAATCGACAATCCTATGTTTGGAAAAGTTGGGGCGTTTTGGGTAGAGGGAAAAAATGAACCTTTTTATGGAATAACTGAAGCAAGGCAATATCAGTATGATCAAGGAGGTGATGTCCTTAATTTTAGAGGAAAAGTTGCGATCCATGATCCTGAACCAAACATTGCAATTTGTTCAAAATGTGGAACTAGAGTTCATGGTAAAACAACTGAGGAAACTAGTTTTTGTGAGGGATGTACACCACCACCACCACAGGTGAAAAAAGAGAAGGAGTCCAAAGGGTTTTGGAGTATGTTTGGAATGGGGTAAAACTCTTTTTAGAAAATGAAAAAAATGTATTTGTATTGTTATGCAAGTACATTTTTTTATGCTTCCATTCCAAATTCTGCTAATTTCTTTTTTTCATAACGCACATTTATGATGACAAAAATCCAAATCAAATTATATGCAACTCCAGCAAATAATGCTCCCAAAGGAAATTCTAACAATATACTTACAATTGCTAAAAAAACAGAAATAACTCCCACACTTCCTGTAGCAAAATAATGTCTCATAGAAAATTGAGTTTCCAAAATTTCTCTTTCATTTAATTGGAGTGCTTCTCGATGTTGGTAAGCTCGTCGATGTAAAAAATAAGTGATGGTATAAATTAAAATAAACCCAGCACCATAGATGACCATTAATTCTGGAAGTTTGGTAAATGGAATCATGGAATTTAATTCTTGATAGCTTTCGCTAAGGTTTCCTGAAAAAATGGCTGTAAAATATTTGACTTGCCAACTCATCAAAAATTTTAAAGGATAAACATAAAATAGAACAAAGAAGAGTAAGCACATTTTTAGAAATGAAGTTCGTGGATCTTCCATCCCATATCGAATATTGAAATTAGACAAAGAATTCCAAATCCAATAGACGAAAAGAATACAAATAGAAAATGGAATAATGTCAAAAACGAATTGAGTTAGTTCTTGATAATTAGATGGAACGGAACTGGAAATTAATAAAATGGCAATTGCCAAAGCAAAAACTCCATCAGACAATCCATCCATGCGAGTCCCATTTACACCTCGTAATCGGAAATGATTTTGGACTGGCAAGTTGTTTAAGTTTTCTTTGGTGAGCATAATTTATTTTTTTTTCAAAATAAGGAAATGTTCTTTTGGAATGAAGTACTTTTTATATTTTTACCAAAAAAAATATTATGAAAAAATTGTCTTTTTTATTGCTCTGCCTATTTCTTTTCAGCCAAATTTCTTTTTCGCAAAAAGAATATTTTCCTCCACAAAATGAATGGAGTACGAAATCACCATCTGATTTTGGAATCAATTCAGAGAAATTAAAAAAAGCCATTGACTTCGCTGAAGCTAATGAATATAGCGGCGCTAGAGATTTAAGAGTGGCGATTTTAAAAGGTTTTGCTCACGAACCTTATCATCAAATATTAGGGAAAACTAAGAAACGTGGTGGTCCAGCTGGAGTTATTTTAAAAAATGGTTACATCGTGGCACAATGGGGAGATGTCAATCGGGTGGATATGACTTTTAGTGTAACGAAAAGTTATTTGTCAACGGTTTGTGGTTTGGCGATAGATGCAGGCTTGATTGCCGATGTAAATAATAAAGTGGGGGAGATGATTTGGGATGGTACTTTTGATGGAGTTCATAACAATAAAATTACGTGGGATCATTTGTTGACTCAATCTTCTGATTGGTCAGGTACTTTGTGGGGTGGAAAAGATTGGGCAGATCGTCCACCAAAAACTGGAGGAATAGATGATTGGAAAATTCGAAAGTTTAACAAACCAGGAACGGTGATGGAATATAATGATGTTCGAGTGAATGTTTTGGCTTATTCACTTTTGCAAGTTTGGCGAAAACCATTGCCGCAAGTTTTAAAAGAAAAGGTGATGGATAAGATTGGTGCTTCTCCAACTTGGCGATGGTACGGTTATGAAAATTCGTTTACCAATGTCGATGGAATTATGATGCAATCTGTCAGCGGCGGAGGACATTCCGGTGGTGGACTTTTTATTAATACATTGGATCATGCACGTTTTGGTTTGTTATTTTTGAGAAATGGAAATTGGAATGGGCAACAATTAATTTCAAAAGATTGGGTGAAATCTGTTCAACAACCTTCGAAACCAAATCCAAGTTATGGTTATATGTGGTGGATTAATCAACCTGGAAAAAGGCATTGGGAAGGTGTTTCTGAAAAAGTTTATTATGCTGCTGGATTTGGGGGAAATTTTATTGTGGTGGACGAGGAACATGATTTGGTAATTGTGACGAGATGGTTGGAACCGAAGAGAATAGGGGAGATGGTGAAATTGGTGATGGATGCTGTTGAATGATTTTTGAATATCCAATGTCCAATCTTTGAAAAGAAAAGCATATTACAGCTATTGGGCATTGGATATTCCTTGTTCGATATTGGATATTCAAATTTGAATTTTCATCATTAAATCTACTTGTTCTTCATCTCCAACTTTAAAAACGTGGGTTCCAAATTCGGTAAATCCCATTTTTGTATAAAAACCAATAGCCTCTGGATTTTTTTCCCAAACGCCTAGCCAAAGTTCTTTTTTATTTTTTTTCTTAGCGACTTCCAATGATTTATTAATCAAGATTTTTCCAAATCCTTGTCCTTGAACTTCTTCCGTTAGATAAATTCTTTCCAATTCATAACAATGCTCTTGCATTTTTTCAGTTTGCGCATTTCCTTCATTTAATTTTAGATAACCGATTAAAGGTTTTCTAGTTTCACGGTAGCTAGGTTCAGAATAAAGTAAATAAAATGTTGTGTCTGAGTTAAGCAATTCTTTGGTAAGTTGAGATGTGCTAAAAGTTTTAGTAATATGTTTTTTTAAATTCTCTTCCGTATTTTTAGCTTGATAAGTTGCCGTAAAAGTTTCAATACTTATTTTTCGTAAAGCTGATAGATCAGAGAGTTCGCATTTTTTAAATTTAAAATTGGCCATGATGGTTTGGTTTTGAAAAAATGTAAATGTTTTACACTATTTGATTTTAGTATGTTTGTTAAATAATTTTAAAGATGTTTTCTCAGGTCTTTTTTATTTGTCAAAAGCTGATTGTTTGGTATTAGGACTACTATCAATTTTAATCCAAAGAATTCCCCGATGCTTGCATCGGGTGTAACAGCAGCAATGATATCTCATAAGTGAAAAAATCCCTCTCCACGACCGATTTTTTTCACCATATAGGCACATAGAAAATATAGAATTTTACCTATGTTTTCTATGTGCCTATGTGGTGAAATTCTATTTTGATATCTATAAAACTGTTTTTTTTGATTCTCCGTCAGCTTGCTGCGGAGTAGTTCAATATTATTATCTTTTACCTAATTGATATACCTGTAATGATTCCAAAATTTGTTATTTCAAGTGTAGAGAATGCAGTAGAATCAGGTAAGCCATTAAGTATTTTCCAACTGTCTCCATTATTTGATGAATGGTAAATTCCTATCCATTGAGCTGAAAAAATATTGTTTCCAATATGTTGTAATTCATTGGTATAAAAATTTGTAGGATAAATTATTCCATGTTGTGCATTTTCCCATGACGCTCCATCGTTCTCAGTTTTTAATAATTGTTGCCCTATCGTCATGGCATAAATATATTTACCATCATTACCTATGTCGTGAAGTGCATCACCTTCGTAAATAGATTTCCAATTGGAAGAATTATCATTACACATCAAAGCTCCATTTTGTGTAGCAGCATAAATTGTATCGTCCAATGATGTAAAGCCAAGGATTTGCATTTGTCCAAAAACATGAGACCAAGTATTTCCAAAATCAATAGATTCAAAAATACCTGAATCAGTTCCTGCATAAAGTTTCTTTCCTGACTTAATAAATGCTCTAATTGGAGAATCTTTAAGATTTTTTTGCGGTTCTTTCCAATTTAATCCGTCATCAATTGAAATCAGTATTCCACGCCTCAAAGTACCTATAATTAATTTATTCGCTTCAACTTCAATACAATTAATATCTAAACCTTTTAGTTGTTCAAAGTTTAATGATGACCAATTATCTTTACCATCTGAGGAAACAAAAAGGCCATGATAATCTGTAGTAACATAAATTTTATTGTCATATTGTTTAATGCCGCTCAACGTTGCATCTTCTGGAATTCCATTAGCAAATGAAGACCATGTTGTTCCCATATCATTTGACCTATATATAACTGCTGGTTTTTCAACTGAGCTACTTTTTTGATTTATTATTTTTGGTGTTTTTATAGATTCAGCTTTTGATGAAATACTTAGACCTTCTTTGGCGGTTTTCTGTTGGCAGCCATAAGAAGTCATTAAGAATGTAAAGATGAAAAATAGATATATTATATTTTGATTTGTCATGCTGTTTTTGGTAAGGCAGAGTGTAGGAATATAAAAGTAAAATTATTATTGAACTCTGCCTAATTTAATTTTGATTTGTTTAGCCTACTAATCAATTAAAACATCCTTGCCCCTCAAAAAGAAAAGCAAGGATGTAGAAGTTAAATCAGAAAACTGATAAATTGACTTAACTTTATTTACGTTTACAGCAATGTCTTAAACCTTGGTCGCTTTGGTGCAACATCTCCCAATCTCTCCTTTTTATTTGCCTCAAAAGCACTATAATTCCCTTCAAAGAAAATCACCTCACCATCATCTTCATAAGACAAAATATGCGTCGCCAATCGATCAATAAACCATCTATCATGCGAAATCAACAATACACATCCTGCAAAATTTTCAATACCTTCCTCCAATGCTCGAAGCGTATTTACATCAATATCATTCGTCGGCTCATCCAGTAAAATTACATTTCCACCTTCTTTCAAAGTGATCGCCAAGTGCAAACGATTTCGCTCACCACCAGAAAGTGTACTCACTTTTTTCTGTTGGTCTCCACCTGAGAAATTAAAACGGCTAATGTATGCGCGAGCGTTAATTTCTTTGTTTCCAATTGTAATAAATTCACTTCCTTGACTGACTACTTCATAGATGGTTTTTTCAGGAACCAGATCTTTATGCGCCTGATCGACATAAGCTAACTTCACCGTTTCACCGATGGTAATATTTCCAGAGTCAGGGTTTTCCTCATCCATAATCATTCGGAACAAAGTAGATTTTCCTACACCATTCGGTCCGATAATCCCAACGATGGCATTTTTAGGAATAGAGAAATTTAAGTTTTCAAACAAAACACGTTTGTCATATGACTTTGTTAAATTCTCCGCATTGATTACAATATCCCCCAATCTTGGGCCGGAAGGAATATATAATTCCAATTTCGCCTCCTTCTCTTTTGTCTCTGCATCAGACATTGTTTCGTAAGCACTCAAACGAGCTTTCCCTTTAGCTTGTCGACCTTTAGGAGACATTCGAGACCATTCTAATTCTCGTTTTAAAATCTTTTGACGTTTTGATTCTTGCTTTTCTTCTTTCGCCATTCGATTAGATTTTTGCTCTAACCAAGAACTATAATTTCCTTCCCAAGGAATTCCTTCCCCTCTATCTAATTCCAAGATCCAACCTGCGACATTATCTAAAAAGTATCTATCGTGAGTCACCGCAATTACGGTTCCAGGGAATGATTTTAAAAACTGCTCCAACCAATGAACACTTTCTGCATCCAAGTGATTGGTCGGCTCATCCAACAATAAAATATCTGGTTTGCTCAACAATAATCGACAAAGCGCGACTCGTCTTCTCTCTCCTCCAGACAATACATTTACCTTTGCATCGTCAGGTGGACAACGCAAAGCATCCATCGCAACTTCCAAGGTATGATCGAGTTCCCAAGCATTAAAATGATCCATTTTGTCCAAGAGTTCTCCTTGCTCATTGACTAGTTTCATCATGGCATCATCGTCCATCGGTTCAGCCAATTTATTCGAAACCTCTTCGTAAGCATTTACTACATCAACAATATGTTGCACCCCTTCCTGCACAATTTCTTTGACCGTTTTTTCAGGATCGAGTTCAGGTTCTTGAGCGAGGTAACCGATTTTATACTCTTTATCAAAAGTTACTTTTCCTTGATAATTAGTGTCCAATCCAGCAATGATTTTTATCAAACTAGATTTTCCAGCTCCATTCAAACCCAAAACTCCAATCTTGGCTCCATAGTAAAAGGAGAGCCAAATGTTTTTTAAAACGGTCTTGCTTGGGGGATAAATTTTGGTAACGCCTTCCATGGCGAAAATGACTTTTTTATCTGACATTCTTTCTTGTTTTATTTTTTAGTAAACTTATGAGACGTTGTTTTATTTGAAAGAACAAAACTAAAAGGTTTTACGAGATTTTTGTAAAATAAAAAAACTAAAATTCTTATTTTACAAAAAAATATTAAGAAATGACACTAACTAATAAATCCTCTAAGCCAAATTTTATCAGCAATATTTTTCTCCAAATGCTACCTGTGATGCTTGGAGTATTTTTAGGATTGTGGGCAAATAATTGGAATGAAGATCGACAACAAAGAAAATTGGAAACAAAAGTTTTGCAAAAGATAAAAAAAGATATTGAATCCAATCGGGAAAATTTAGTAGATGTAATTGAATATCATGAATCTTTGGCTGACTCAGCTAGAGCAACTATTGCAAGGATCGATAAAAGATTTTTATTTAAATCAGCTTATGAAATAGAAGATGATAACCCTACTTTTTGGAGAGGAACTCGAACTGGGAACTTGCGAGATGCAGGTTATCAAACGGCAATCGTTTCTGGCGTTTTGGCAGATATGGATTTTGAATTAGTTTCCTTATTTTCTGAAATTGATCGAGCCCAATCTTCCTATTCTCTCATGGCTAATAATTATTTACAAACTATCATCAATCAAAATTCAGATACTAAAGTGATGGACTATTTGGTTTTTGTGATGTCTTTTTCCCAAGATATTTCTATTGCAGAAAAGAATTTAATCGAGTTGTATGATTTGGCCATGACTAAGATGTAATTGTATTGTTATTTTTTTTGAAATAAAAAATACTTCATTCTATTTTATCAAAAAAATCTACTTATTTTCACCTCTTAAAATTTTTACAGAAAATAGATTTAATGAAAACACTACAATTTCCAATCTTATATTTTGAATTAAATGACGATGCTGTTCTAGGACTTTTGGTGGGAACTAAACATCAAATGGTTGGGAAAGATTTGCGTTCCGTTAAGAATTCAATTTTAGAATATTTACAAAAAAAATATAAAAAAAGAGCAGAATATATTGATTTGGGACTAGAAGAACCTCGCCTCAAAATGGTAGAGGTAAAAGTTCGTCCTCGGGAAGAAATGGGCAAAGGAACTTACGTCAGCAATGTTGATGTCAAAATACCTTTAGCAGTAGTACACGGTGAAGAAGATGGAGTATTTGTTTGCTATATTCCGATGCTGAATGAGTCATTTTATTTTTATGAAAGTAAACAAATGAGAACGTTGATTAATCATTTTGCGACGGATCATTTTAATAGAATGTCTCCAGAACAAATTTATCGACATATGCAATATCCTACGCCGAAATTGGATATGTTTACGATGAAAGTGAAAGAAGATGAAGAAATGGACTGGGACAAATTTAAGTTTGAATTTGAATATGAAGTCCTGCCAAAATTAGCAGAGAAATATCCTTACGCCAAAGCTATTCGAAAAAATCAAAGTCGTTTTCCTGAAGCAGCATGGGAATTAGAACAACAAGTAACTGATGTGGCTGATTACATCACTAAAATGAAAACGAATGTTTTAGTAGTTGGAAAACATGGCGTTGGAAAAAGTGCCGTCCTCAAAGCTGCGATTCGAAAAATTACTTCAAAGGCTAAAAAGGATAAATCTGATATTTCTTTTTGGCGAATCAGAGCACAAAGAATTACGGCAAGTTCAAAGTATTTGGGAGAGTGGCAGAAGTCGGTTGAAAACCTTTTGGATGAACTGAATGAAGCGGACGGAATTCTTTGGGTGGAAGATGTGATTCAATTACTGCGAACAGGTGGCAATTCACCAGAAGATAGTGTTGCAGCATTTATGATTAATTTTTTAAGGGAAAATGACTTTCAAATTATCGGTGAAGTGACGCATCAAGAGTTGGAAAGTATTCGACGATTTTTGCCTGGATTTTCTGAATGTTTTCAAATTGTAAAACTGGAGGAATTGAATGAGAAACAAGTTTATAGTGTGATGAATCAGTTCGCTGATTTTTGCCAAAAAAATTTAAAAATTCGTATCTCGAAAAATGCAATTTCATTAGCTTATCGATTATTGTTGAGGTATTATCCTTATGAAAGTTTTCCTGGGAAAGCAGTTCGATTTTTAGAGCAATGTGTTAATGATGCAAATTTGAGTGAGTATGATCAAATTGACTCTAAAGAAATTATTAAGAATTTTACCTTACAAACAGGTTTACCCGAGCTCTTTTTGCGTGATGATTTATTATTGAAAAAAGGAGATTTACAAAAATATTTTCAATCAAAAATAATTGGACAACCTGATGCTATTCAAAATTTGGCAGATGTTGTTATCGTTTTTAAAGCGGGATTAAATAATCCTAAAAAACCGATTCAGACCATGTTATTTGCTGGGCCGACGGGTGTAGGTAAAACGCAAAGTGCTAAAGCACTTGCGGATTATTTTTTTGGAAAAGGACAAACCAAGAATCCTTTGGTTCGAATCGATATGAGTGAGTTTCAGCATCCGAGTCAAATCATTCAATTGATTGGAGGAGGAAAAAATGTTGGAAAATTAGTCGAAGAAATTCGAGAGAAGCCATTTGCTGTTTTGCTATTGGATGAGGTCGAAAAAGCAGATCCTTCTATTTTTGATGCATTGCTAACTGTTTTGGATGAAGGCATTTTGGTTGATGCATTTGGTCGAGTGACCAATTTCCGAAATACGATTGTGATCATGACAACAAACCTTGGGGCGACGAATCGTAAGAGCGTAACTTTCAGAGATACGACGAGTGCAGAGGATAAATATATGTCTGCGATTTCTGGATTTTTTCGACCTGAATTTGTTAATCGAATTGATAGCATTGTGATGTTTAATGCTTTGAAAAAAGAGGACATTCAAAAGATTACAATGCTCGAATTGGAAGATGTCAAAAAACGAGAAGGTATCATCAAGCGAAAAATTAAACTGCATTTTTCTAAAAAATTAATTGAGCGTTTGTTGGAAGTGGGTTTTGATGAACGGTATGGTGCAAGACCGTTGCAACGGGCGATAGAGCAGGAAGTGGTAACGCCATTTGCGAATTGGTTTTTGGAAAATCCGGGAGTGGAGGATGTTGGGGTAGAGTTGAGTTATGAGGATGGATTGAAGGTCAAGGTTAAAAAATAGATTAATGGATAATAAAAAAAGAATAGAAAATTAATCCTAATTATCGCAGAGCAATACATTAGGCTACCAATTGTCCAATGCCAAATGTTGTTAAGTTAAGGCAGAATGCTAGAGGCAGATAGTAACGTAGATTTGGCTTTAGCCGAATAGATTTTGTTTTGTAGGTACTTGTTTCTGGAATGTAATATTCAAGTCAAGAGATTCTGCACGAGGAGTAAGCAGTTGGTTTGAATATCATCCACCTTCATTTTTTTTCTTGATAAAAAAAACGAAGCAAAAAAAATCAAGACTTTATATAAAATTGATACATTTCTAAACTTGATTTTTTTGGCAGACAAGCAGCTAAACTTGTAACTTAAGAAAGTCTAAAGTTCGTTCCTCACTAAGTCTTTCTAAAGTTACTTCAAACAGAGCTGCTAACGCTAAATCTTCGCACAAAAATTAAGTTAAGAACTGTACCAATTTTCTATAAGGTCATTGCTAAAACCGAAAGGTTTTCCTTTCAATCGAAAATATAAGGTGATGATTTTTGATGGAAAAGCAAGCGCCCCGATTTACTTCTCGGCCTTATTCTTTTTAGGAAAATTGGATTCAAAAAAGCGTTAAAAACAGTTTACTGTTTGAGCAAAGCGAGTTTAAACTGTTTAGCTTTTTTGAATTTAATTTTCCGTAAAAAAAAGAATATAGCCTTGATTTTTTTTTGCTACTTTATTTTCATTAAGGAAAAAAAAGTAGGGAAGCGGGGGCACAAAGAAGTGAAGAGTTTATATTTTTCACATAACAAAAAATCACCACTCCCGCGACAACTGATCCACCATCTTCAATAAAGTCGGAATCCGAAAATCCCCATGCATATTCTTAATCAACTCCGCCGCTTCATTCACCTCAATTCCTTCCGCAGTAATAAACAAAGGATTTTTACTTTCCCCGCGTTCGATAGTTTTCATAAAAATATTTTCCCCATGAAATTTTCTCTTCGCCACACCTATGATCGGAATTTTTTTTTCTAATTTCTCAAAAAGATAAGCACCCAACCCAGATTTCTTTTCACTATTCAGCCAGACAAAACCATCAATGATAATCGTATCCACTTCATTCAAATCATATTGATTTAAACTTTCCAAAACACAAGGAAGTTCTCGAAGATAAAATTTCCCTGATTCGTAATCTGCAATATTTTCTAAGAGAATTTTTTTAGAATCAGTAGGAGAGGAGTCGTCCCAGTTTTCAAAACTAAGACTCGCAGCATTGGCTCTATTTTCATCATAGCCAACATCAATCACAATTTTCATAGTAAGGTTATTAAGTTATTTTGTTGTTGAGTTATTAATTAAATTTAATGACCATAAAATAATTTTCTTTGGTAAAGGTAAAATTGAAAGGAAGACCATGAGAAATAAGTAGCGGGTGAGGAACGGCGAAAAATGAGGGTGCGGGAGCTTGCCTAGTGTTTAGCTATTTTTTCGCCTAGAATTTTTGGTTCTTTTTTTTCAATGAAAAAAGAACAATGCTCAACACATCTACCAATGCTAAAATGTAGAACAAAGCAAAATATATAATTACAAATTTTACTACCCCAATTCTTGCCATCTCTTCCTCAAATCCTCCAATATTTTATTTTCAAAAATATAATCCCCGACATCTTGTCCCCAAGTCTGATAAGTTAAAGCGGAAGGATGAACACCATCACTAAAAAAATCACTCGCTTGCATTGGACGATCAAATTTGTGCATCCAACTTTCAAAAGTCAATTTATCCTCTAAGTAAAAAACATTATCAAATTTCGTAGTAAGGTCCTTTAGTTCGTCTCCCAAAAGGTTGGCCATATTTCCAATTGTCCGTTTCATCATCGGAGTAAATGCTGGAAATTCATGTATTGGAGGCATGTTGATACACACCGTTTTAGCATTTGGAAATGTATTGTTAAGTCTTGTAAATAGGGTGTTCATGCTTGCTCGCCATTTTCGAGGACTGTTAAATTTGAAAGCATCATTAGCCCCCAAACCAATAACAATAATATCAGGTTGGAAATTACCAATTTTAGGAATTAATTCTTTTACAACCAACTTAGCGGTGTAACCACTTTTAGCGACTACTTTCCAATTTATTTTAGAATTATATTTTAGGAAAAGAGATTGAGCCAATGCTCCCGTCAATCCATTTTTATGATGATCGACTCCAACACCAGCAATCGAAGATTCCCCCAAAGTGAGCAAATTAATTTGTTGTTCAGATTGACCTTCCACTCCTTCAGGACCAATTGCATCTGGCAAAACAGGTACCGTCGCTTTGATCCTTTTTCCCTGAAAATAGATAAAAGGAATCAGCGGCAAATTATAAATGAAATTAAAAATGTATTTTATTTGATTAATCATGTCTACTATAATTTTGTCTAAGAATTATAATTTTTTTGCAAAACACAAACTATTTTCTACTCCAATATACGGCTCAAAAAGATCAATGTTTTTATAACCAGCATTAATGTATAGTGAAATTGCTGTTACATTTTTGTCACCTGTTTCTAATTTTGAACAAATATAATCTTCTTCTCTCGCCCAATTTTCCAGTTCTTTTAAGATCAATTTACTAAATCCTTTGCTTCGATGCTTAGTTGAAACAAACATTCTTTTGATTTCTACATCTCCATTTTTATTCATTTCTCGAAATGCTCCAATCGCAACGGGTTCATCATTTTCCAAAGCTACTAAAGCAAAAGTATTTTCCTCTAAAATATTGTGAGGACCGAAAAAATCCATTTGTTCACCATACATATCAAAAAGTTCTTGATCAAGTTGTTTAACCAAAAAAACGAATTTTGGATCATTGATATTCGTGCGCAACAATTGAATCATGACAAATAAAAGTTATTTTTTGTAATTGTTTCTTTTCAAACATACTCTAAGACAGATAGTTTCGACTTCATTTTTTTTGATGTTAATCTAGTTCTTTTTTTTGTCAAAAAAGCATTTCGAAAGCGACAATCTTTACGTATTCACAAAACTCAAATGATGAACTCCCGGTTGGTAAGTTTCTTTTAAAGCATGAATAATCATATCATAATGCACCTTACTTTCTACGAAGTCTATTTTCTCCACATCAATAATCAAAATCGGAATCGAAGTTTCTGTTCGAATAAATTCATAATAAACATCTTGAACCTTTTGCAAGTATTCAGCGGAAATATCTTGTTCATAATCTCTACCTCGTTTCTTGATATTTTCCATTGCTCCTTCCACCGAACGGTGTAAAAAAACTAAGATATCAGGTTTGGGAAAAGAGGCATTAAGTACCTGGAATAATCTTTGGAATAAACGATACTCTTCCGCATTCAAATTATTTTTAGCAAATAATAATGTTTTTACAAAAAAATAATCAGAAATAATTAGATCTTGAAAGAGGTCACGTTGGGTCAAATGTTCTTGCAATTGTTTGTGTCGTTCCGTCATAAAAAACAACTCCACAGGGAAAGCATACCGTTCTGGATTTTCATAAAAATTGGCCAAAAAAGGATTGTCATCAAATTGTTCGAGCAACAATTTACAATTGTATTCCTCTTTTAATTTTTGACATAAAGTAGTTTTCCCAGCGCCAAGGTTGCCTTCGATTGCAATAAAATTATATGGAAACGGATTGCTCATATATATGTGTAAGGTTATGTTTGTTTGTAAACTATTGTATTTTACTCGCAAAGTATCTTCAATTCACCTTGTGAGGAGGGTGCTTTTCTCAAAAATTATTCTTCTTCATCCATTAAATAAACCTCCAAAGGATCTTCACAATTTAAATATAATTCTTCGATAGTTAAGTTGAAAGTTGGATGTGAAAAATCTCCCGCAATTTCCATCAAAGGTATTAAAACAAACATACGTTCATGACAATGAGGGTGTGGGATTTTTAATTTTTCACTTGAGAATGTAGTATCACCAAAAAATAAAATATCAATATCAATGATTCGCTCATGCCATTTTTTATTTTCCTGGCGACCGATTTCTTTCTCAATTTTTTTGATATGAAAAAGTACTTCCTCAGGCACTAATTCTGTTTGGACTTCCAGCGCTTGATTGATAAAATCAGGTTGATCCTTCATGCCCCAAGCTTGTGTTTCATACAAACGAGATTGGTTTGAAATTTTTCCGACCTGCTTTTCCAGCATTTCACAAGCTTTCACTAAATGGGAGATTCTATCTCCTAAATTACTGCCAGTATGAAGATAAATCGTTTGTTTTTTTGCCATGCTAATTATGAAAAATTAGTTATTTAAATTGGTCATAAAATCCAATATTACAAAGGTAAAATTTGAACTAAGGATTCTTTAATTTTTTGATAAAATATTTCAGATAAACGTATTTCGAACCTTCGGCTTCGGTAGAGCCAATCTTTGAAATAAGCGTTTCGAAGTTCATTCTCCCAAATGTTAAAGTTTTAAATTTATTTGTAAAAAAAGACCGATTGGTTTATTTTTGATAAAAATTAATAAAACAACTACAATGGAACTATCGAAAACAATCTACTCGAAAAGCGAAATTATCCAATCGCTACAAGCAAGTTTTGACCAAGTAACTGCTTGTGTTACATCCACTCCTGACGAAATCTTTTATAATAAAAAAGATGGCAAATGGTCAGTTGCTGAAAATTTTAGCCATTTGATTCAATCGACGAAGCCATTAGCTTCTGTCTTGAAAAAAAATAAACTCTTCCTTTTAGCATTTGGAGTTTCATTTAGTGGTTCGGATAAATTTGAAACCTTGCGATCTAATTATCTTTTAAAATTAAGTCAAGGATTAGCACCTCGAAACGGAGGAGGTTTTATTTCCAAAAACGTTGAATCAACCTCCAAAGAAATTTTTTTAGAAAATTGGAATTTGATAGGCAGTAAATTTCCCAGTCGAATTGATCAATGGTCTGAAAATAACCTAGATCGATTCAAATTACCACACCCACTTTTAGGAAAATTAACTGTTCGAGAAATGTTGTTTTTTACTGTTTTTCATAATGAACATCACCTACGAACGATGAAGTTACTGAATGAAAGTTTTCAAAAAATCTAATTTTAAATATTTGTAAAAGGATTGTTATGGAAAATGTTTTTTTGATTTCAACTCGGAAGCAATTTGAATATTATAAAATGTTGGGGGAACGCACTTTTGCACAACTTAACGATGAAGATTTGTTTTGGCAGTACAATGATGAGAGTAATTCAATTGCGATTATTGTTAAACACATGTGGGGTAATATGTTGTCTCGATGGACAGATTTTTTGACGACGGATGGAGAGAAAGAATGGCGAAACCGAGAAGCAGAATTCGATGCTGATATTAAAGATGTAAATGAATTGTTAGAAAAATGGGAAGCTGGTTGGACTTGTCTTTTTATTGCACTAGATTCAGTTAATAAAGACAACTTTGAGCAACAAGTTTTTATCAGAAATCAAGCTCATTCTATCGTCGAGGCTGTTAATCGGCAACTTGCACATTATTCTTATCATGTAGGTCAAATCGTCTATATTGGGCGAATGTTGAAAGGAGATGATTGGAAAAGCCTTTCCATCGCACGAGGAAAATCGAAAGAATTTAATGAGAAAAAATTCTCAGAACCTACCCGAAACGATCACTTTACAACTGAATTTTTGGATGGAACTTTTTATGATGAAAAAGAATAATAACAGTTAATGTCAGGTGCAAAATAACGAGAAAATTAATCATTAATAGTTAACCATTAACCGTGAAAAAAAACTCCTCTGACCTTTTTGAAAAGACAAAAAGGAGCTTTAAGGAAGCATAAAAAAAGTCCTCTTCAAAATCGTAAATTCAGGTGAGTTTATTTTTTTTGGAGAGGTAGAGGATTTATTTTGTATAAAAAAGCTAATGTCAAACGTAAATCTAATTATGAAGAAATCAGAAAAAACAAGACGATTAATTGTTGAAAAGTCAGCGTCTCTTTTTAATCAAAAGGGATTTGCAGGAACATCTATTCAGGATATTATGGCTGCAACTGGTTTGACTAAAGGAGGAATTTATGGCAACTTCAAAAAGGAAGGAGGCGACAAAAAAGGGGTGAAAGAAGAAATCGCTTTGGCAGCTTTTCAATATGCTGTAAAAGTAGTCAATGAAGAAGTTCGGAAAAGAACATTTGTCATCGAAAACTCTATCGATAAATTAAAAGCCGTGGTTTATTTTTATAAAGAACGAGTAATGAATCCACCGGTGGAAGGTGGATGTCCTTTATTAAATACTTCGATTGATGCAGATGATACGAATCCTGCTTTGCAAAAAAAAGTATTGAAATCAATTGAATATTGGCAACAAAGAATTATTACAACTTTGGAAAAAGGAAAGAAAGAAGGAGAGGTTAAAAAAGAAGTGAAGTCGGAAGATTTTGCGACTCTTTTTATAGGAACATTAGAAGGAGGAATTTTGATGTCTCGAATATTTAAAGATAATCATCATTTTGATTTGATGGCAGATCAATTAATTAAGTTAATCGATGATTTAAAAAAATAAAATTATCACAACATTCGTAAAACGTCTAACGTCCAACAATTTAAGACCGTTTGGTTTAAAAATATATATAACATGACTACTACATTTAATGTGATTATACCAAGAAAACCAATGCCTAAACTTCGGAAGCCTGAGCATCCTGCTTTGCCATTAAAGATGATGCAATTTGCTTTTGGTACCTTAGGAAGAGTTTTTCCAAGATGGTTTGCAAGTTTAGCTTTTCGTTTTTTTGCGATGCCTCAGAATCGAGCTAAACATAAAATATCAGATAAGGTGATTGAACGAGCTAATATTTCTGAAATTTTGGTGGGAAAAAATATGCTTAAAACTTACGAGTGGGGAGAAGGAGACAAAACAATTTTACTGGTTCATGGATGGCAATCACGTGGAACAGCTCTACGATCTTTTGTTCCTAAATTGAATGAGGCAGGATTTCGAGTAGTGGCTTTTGATGCACCTGCGCATGGAGATTCAAGTGGAAAAAGAGCTGACTTAGTTGGATATGGAGGTGCGGTAAAAGCACTTTATCATAAATATGAAAATGTGAGTGGTGTAATTTGTCATTCTTTTGGAGGAGCAGCTGCAGCCTATGCGATGTACAAATTGGATCCTTCGATTGAGTTGGAAAGGTTTGTCATGATTGGAACACCTTCTGCTTTTTCCTATCCAGTTTATAATGGATTAAGGACGATGAATGCACCTCCAATGGTTCGAAAATATTTTATTGAAAAATTAGAAAGTGCATCAGGAATGGAATTAGAGAAAACTAATTTTGAATTTTTAAATCCTTTTTTGAAAATAGAAAAAGCATTAATTGTACACGATAAGCAAGATGAGCAGGTAGATTTTGCGGAGGCTGAAAAGACGGTGAAGCATTGGAAAAATGCAGAGTTGCAAGCAACGGATGGATTTGGTCATTTCCACTTGATTAAAAGCCCGGAGGTGATAGAAAGGGTGGTGGATTTTATTGCCAATTAGGTATCTGATACTTATTTTAAAATTGAGATTTTCGTTTCTAATATAGTTGATCTGGTTGCGATGAGGAGAAAAAGCAAACTCGAAAACTGCTTTTTTGATTGTTGAGTTTTAACCAACTTTCCAAAATCAAATGAAGTGGTTTTGTTTTTTTGAGTTGTTGCAATCAGACTTTTTCTAAAATTTATGAATCAAATACTTCAACTTTTACCTCAAAGAAAAGAAGTTTGTTTTGTTGTAAAACAAGCTTTCTCCAAGTCGTTTTGTGAGCAATTAATTTTGCAAAAAAAACATTCTTTTCAAAGTGCTCAATCTCATTACCCAACTTCTTATCGCAATAATGAAAGGCAAATTCTCGATAATCAAATTTTAGCTGAGAAGTTATTTTTAAAAATAAAAAATTATGTTCCGCTTCAAATTGAAATAGAAGGCATAGCAAAAGAAGAAAAAGGATCATGGAATTTGAGGCAATTAAATGATAGAATTCGAATCTGCCGATATTTGCCAGGACAATATTTTAATAAACATTTGGATGGAGTTCATTTTCGATCAAAAGAATTGCAATCGAAATTAACCTTTATGGTTTATTTAAATAGTGCGAGTGAGTATCAAGGTGGAAGAACACTTTTTTTTGATTCAAAAGAGGACGATTCGGTCATTCAATCTTTTCTTCCCGAAGAGGGAGATTTGATTATTTTCGATCATAATCTTTGGCATTCGGGAGAAGAAGTTTTGAGTGGGGAGAAATATATTTTGCGAAGCGATATCTTATATCAAAAAAACGAAAGTGAAACCGATAAAAATAATGGTGCTTTTTCAGAAGGTCATTTAGGTTATATCTGGTCGATAATAAGATTTAATAACAATATACTTACGGCCGGTCGAGATCGGTTAATAAAAGTTTGGAATACTTCAACGGAACAAAAAGTGGATGAATTTTTAAGTCACGAAAATTCGATTTTTGCCTTACTGAAACTCAACGATCAAACTTTGCTGAGTGCATCTAGAGATCAATTAATTAAGTTTTGGAAAAAAGAAAATGGAAAATTTTTACTTCAAAAAGATATTGAAATTCACAAAGCTACAGTTTTGACTTTATGTAAAATTGATGATTCTATTTTTGTAAGTGGAGGTGGTGATGGAATAATAAATATAGTTAATGAATACGGAAATGTATTGTTACAATGGAAAGGACATGAGGAATGGATTTGGCAAATTGTCAAAATTAGCGAGACGAAGATATGTTCAGTCGGAGAAGGTGGAATGCTTAAAATTTGGAATTATACTAATGGCGAACTGTTGGATTCTTTCTTAATTAATTTTCCTATTAATACTATCGCTTTTGATTCGGATAGAAAAATAATTTTTATTGGAAATGCTAAAGGCGAAATTCTAAGTCTTTTTTGGAAAAGAGATCAATGCGAATTGATTTTACAAAACACCTTTCAAGCCCATCAGGGAATAATTCGTCGACTTAAAATTGTCAATGGATTTTTATTTAGTGCAGGAGAAGATTCCAAGGTGAGAATCTGGAATTACGATGAAAAAAAATGTATTCAAGAAATTAAACATGATAATTTTGTTCAGGATTTTATAATTGAAAATGATTATTTGATCAGCGTTTCTTATGATGGACGAATTTTAAAAACAAAACTAATCGAATCATTCATTTCAATAGAAGATCCATTTTTATAGAAATGTATACTACCATGCTAAAAAGATTTTTTCTCCAAAAAATTATTGCATTCCTTATTATTTATTTAGCTTTACAATCGAGTTGATTTTAACTCCTTATTTCCCACATCTTTTACTGGATACTCAAATTGAAATATCTACACATAGAGTACTCTAAAATGCTAACAATCAACAGGTTATACTTAATCAATTGAATTTATTCGATTGTGTTATTATACCTCTCAATTCCCGATTTATTTTTTTTTGAAATAAAAACTCATTATTAATGAAACAGTTTTTTACCCTCTTTTGCCTATGCCTAACTATTGGTTTAACTGCACAAGTTAGCTTCAATGCTAACACACAAGTCACTCCTTACTCTGGACTTTTTAGACCAGGAGTGAATCCTTCTTTTTATCCAAATTGGACAAGTGAGCAAGTCGCTGATGTGGCTGCTGGAAATTCACTTTATGGAATTCCAGGAGTTGGCGTTAAGACGATGCGAACTGCGATGTCTGATGATTTTGTCACTCAATTTGGTTACGATTATTTATTGCCAACTTATGATTATTATGGAGATGTAGGTTTGACAGATTTAACGGTGATTGTTGGATTTCCACATTCTTCTCATCAGGAACAAACGGAATATTGTCCAGGCATCCAGTCTGAAATGTTTGCTGGATTGTATGAACCAATTTGGGATGGAGGTGCAAATGGAACACCTTATAATGATGATAATTTATTTGCTGCTTACATGCATGAAGTGGTAACTCGATATACACCTTATGTAAAATTTTGGGAAATTTGGAACGAACCAGGATTTGATTATTCAGGTCAATGTGGATGGAGAGAACCAGGTGATCCGGTTTGTAATTGGTGGGATCAAAATCCTGATCCATGTGATAATAAATTGCGAGCACCGATTGAAAGTTATGTTCGAACACTTCGAATTGCCTATGAAATAATTAAGACCATTTCGGAAGATGATTATGTAGTTGTTGCTGGAGTTGGGTTTGATAGTTTCTTGGATGCAATTTTGAGAAATACAGATAATCCAAATGGTGGAAATATTGCTACTGCGGAGTATCCTTTGGGAGGTGGTGCTTATTTTGATGTGATGGGATTTCACTCTTATCCACACTTTGATGGATCGACAATTTACTATGATAATAATATTGGGGGCTTGGCTTATGAGCGTCACTCAGATCGAGCAGCTTTTGGAATTCCGTTTAAAAAAGAAGCTCGACAGAATGTTTTAAACAACTACGGTTATGATGGCGGAACTTATCCAATCAAAGGTTCTATCATTACTGAAATAAATATTCCACGAGATCCTGTCGGAGGACAATGGATTGGTTCGGAGGAAGCTCAGAAAAATTATATTATCAAAGCTGTCGTCAATGCGATGAAAGAAAATGTATCTCAAATTCATGTTTTCCGATTGGGAGAACGAGAATATTTTGGTACAGCTAATAATGGGCAAACTGGAAATCCAGAATTTAACTTGATGGGATTATATCAACGGATGGATGATATTCAACCCTATGAACAAATTATAAACATCGAAGGGATGGCTTATAAAACGGCTTCTGATTGTTTATTCGGAACTACTTTCGATCAGGCAAAAACAGATGAAATGAATCTGTCAGCAGATTTGGATGGAGGAGCATTCTTGCAACCGAATGGAGAATATGTTTATGTTGTTTGGGCAAAAACGACCATAGATTTATCAGAGTCAGCAAGTGGAACTTATTCATTTCCAGCAAGTTTTGAATTGAATAATGTTTGGAAAAAAGAATGGGATTTTTCTCAAAACTTTGCAACAGGACAAATTAGTTCGACGAATATTCCATTGAACGCTACACCTATATTTTTGACCAAAAATGAATTTGTCCCACCAGCAACGATCATTTTAAATTGCCCTGATGACTTAACTGTTTTTGCTCCGCAAAATGCGAGTGGAATGATGGTGAATTATGATCAACCTGATGTTTCGACGACTTGTGATGCTGGTTTGAATTTAAGTTTGACTGGAGGATTGGCAAGTGGAAGTATTTTTCCAATCGGAACTTCAGAGGTAGAATATGAAGCAACAGATGATTGTGGTAATGTAGTGATTTGTAGTTTTTCAGTTACCGTTCAAGCTCCAATTGGAGGCTGTCCAGATGAAGTAGCTGGGTTTACTTTACTAGGAGAATTTGAAGGGCATAAATATTTTATTTCTGATGAAGTTGGTCGACCTGCTGAGGCACAAGTTGCTGCGCAAACAGTTGGAGGACATTTAGCTGTCATCAATTCTGCTGAAGAAAATAATTATATCCAATCGAATATTTCTGAATTGGTTTATATCGGACTGAATGATGCAACTACAGAAGGAACAATGGAATGGGTGAATGGTGAGCCATTGTCATTTACGAATTATGATCCATGTGCGTTTTGTAATCCTAATTCAGATGATGATGATTATGTGGTAATGCACTCATGGAATGGTGGTTGGAGTTTTTCTAATCAATTTAATAAGCGATTGTATGTGATTGAATTTTCATGTGATGGTGGAACAGGATCGAGTGTAACCATAAATTGTCCTAGTGATATAACTGCAACTATACCTGATGGGCAATCAACTGTTTCAGTCAATTATGATATCCCAACAGGAACAACAACTTGTCCTGACGGAGGTTTAGATATAAATATTTCAGGAACTGGAGGACCAACTGCTGGAGGAATTTCTTTGAGTGCTGGAATTTATGAAGTGTCTTGGACGGCGACTGATGCTTGTGGTAATGAAGCCACTTGTAATTTTACGATTACAGTTGAAGCAGGAAATACAGGAGGAGGAGACTGTCCTGATGAGATTACTGGCTTTACTGTTTTAGGAGAATTTGGAGATAGTAAATATTATATTTCGAACGATGTTTCAAGACCAGTAGATGCACAAGCAGTAGCAGAATTGGAAGGTGGATATTTAGCAGTTATTAGCTCACAAGAAGAAAATGATTTTATCCAACAAAATATTTCCGAAATGACTTATATCGGATTGAATGATTTTGATGTGGAAGGAAATCTTGTTTGGGTGAATGGGGAAGCACTAACTTATGACAATATTAATCCATGTGGATTTTGTAATGAAAATTCTGACGATATGGATTTTGTGATTATGGCACCTTGGGATGGCGCATGGAGTTTTTCTAATTTTTATAATAATAGAAAATATGTGATGGAAATTCCTTGTGGAAATACAGGAAGTGGTTTACAAATTTCAAATTGTAATCCTGATATTTATTTAGATGGATTAGCGATCAATGATTTTACTGCAATGACAGATTGGACCGTTCCAACTGCGACAACTGATTGTCCAGATGGAGGAGTAACGATTACTCAAGTAGCTGGACCAACATTAGGAAGTGGGTTTGAATTTTTCCCAGTACCAAGTGGAACTCCAATCGTATATGAAATTACTGATGCTTGTGGAAATTCAGACTTTTGTATTACTTATGTTTATGTTGATCCTGAAGCTCCTCAATATAACTGTCCAGCAGATATTACGGTGACAGCCACATCATCAACAGGTGCAATTGTCACTTATGATGATCCTACTTTAATTTCATATTGTACGGCTGATTTAGCCAATTATAATGTGATAAGTGGTTTGGTTAGTGGATCTGAATTTCCTATAGGGACGACAACTGTTCAGCTTTCAAATATATTACTAGGTGGTGCAGCTTATTGTTTGTATGAGGAATTTTGTTCGTTTACAGTTACGGTAGAATCTCAAGGAGGTGATTGCCCAGACAATTTACCGGGGCATTCTTACTTAGGTGAATTTAATGGAAGTGCTTATTTCCTTTCGGATGATGTAGCTCGGGCAGAAGATGCAGAGATGATTGCTCAAGGAGTAGGAGGACATTTAGTAACGATTGGTTCACAATCAGAAAATGATTTTTTACAACCATTTATTTCAGGGGTAGTTTATATTGGATTGAATGATGCGACGACAGAAGGAACGTTGGAATGGTTTAGTGGAGAAGCTGTCAATTATACTAATTTTGATATTTGTGGATTTTGTAATGCCAATGCAGACGATCAAGATTATGCTGTGATGCATAGTTGGAATGGAGGATGGAGTTGGAGTAACTTCTGGAATCAACGCCAATATATTGTGGAGGTTCCTTGTTTACCTGATTTCAATAATGGTGCTTCGCAAGGTTTTGTTGTCAATAACAATGCTCTTACAAATGAGGATTTGAAGAAACCAACTCTTGAAAATTTAGTTCCAAATCCTGCGTCAGAATATATTTTTGTAAAAATAAATTCACAAAAAGAGGAATTGGTTAATATCCAAATTTTTGATGCTAGAGGTACTTTGGTGAAAATTGTTTCGGCTAGTTTACACCAAGGTTTAGTTTTTACCGAAATAGAAATTACTGATTTGCCTAATGGTTTATATTTTGTAAAAATACCAGAAGGACAGAAGAAGCATTCTCAAATGAAATTTGTGAAGCAAAATAAATAAAAATTAATTTGATCTTTCTGCCACATAGGTACATAAGAATGTATAGGTTATTTTAAGGAAAAAACTATACAAATTATGTACCTATGTGGTTTTATTTTATTTGATAAAAAAGAAATCATGCAATCGATTTGTAAAATTATACACCATGAAAAAAATTACCCTCTTTATTACATTAGTATGTTTGTTTTTTATAACAATAGACACACGTGCGCAAGTTAGTTACAATGCTAACGACCAAGTCACACCTTACGATGGCATTTTTCGACCAGGAGTTAATCCTGGATATTACGGTGGCAATTGGAATGACTATTTCCTTACCGACATTGCAGGAGGAAATCCAGCAGCAGGAACAGAAGGAGCAGGAGTGCGAGCATTGCGATCTTCTTTGCCAGAGTTCATTACTTTGATTTACGATTATCCAACTTGGCAAGGCATTTATGATTATTACGAAGCGATGGGAATGAAAGACAATACGATCATTGTTGGTTTTGCTCATCCAGATCATGCTGACCAAACAGAATATTGTCCAGGCATTCCGACCGATATGTTTGCCAATTTATATGAACCGATTTTTGATGGAGGACTGAACGGAACTCCTGTTAATGAAAATAATTATTTTGCTCGATACATGTGGGACTTGCTAGAATCAGTTGGTGATCATGTCAAGTTTTGGGAGATTTGGAATGAACCTGGATTTGATTATTCAGGCGCAAGTGGTTGGCTCTTACCTGGGCAACCAGGCAATTGGTGGGAAAATAATCCTGACCCTTGTGATTACAAATTACGTGCACCAATTTTTCATTTTGTCCGAACCATGCGAATTGCTTACCAAGTCGTGAAGACACATTCACCAGATGATTATGTGGTTTTGTCAGGCGTAGGTTATGAAAGTTTTTTAGATGCAGTTTTAAGAAATACTGATAATCCAAATGATGGAAGTCCGACTTCAGAATTTCCATTGGGGGGCGGTGCCTATTTTGATGTGATGGGATTTCATAGTTATCCACACTTCGATGGAAGCATGAGATATTGGGATAATTCGATAGGAGGCTTCGCTTACGAAAGACATTCTGACCGAGGTATTGAAGGGTTTTTGGATAAAAAAGCGGTACGTGAGCAGCACTTGGCCGACTATGGATATGATGGTGTGACTTACCCTTTGAAGGAATGGATGATTACAGAATACAATGTTCCACGAGTCGCTTTCCCAGATCCAAGTAATCCAAATATTAATCTTTTTGGAAGTGATGAAGGAGCTCGGAATTTCATTATGAAATCTTATGTTGCAGCGATGCAAGAAGATTTGATTCAAATTCATCCTTACCAAATTGCAGAAAGAGAAACCGCAGCTAATGCTGATGACTCCTTCGATCATATGGGTTTTTTCGAAAACTTAAATGTCATCAAACCTTTTGAACAAGTCATTCACGAGCAAGGGATAGGTTACAAAACCACGACAGATTTATTGTTTCGAAAAGAATATGATGCTGCTCAAACTGCATTGATGAATCTACCATCAAGTATCAAGGGTGGTGCATTTAAAAATTCCATGGGACAATATACCTATGTCCTTTGGGCAAGAACAACTATTGATAATAGTGAAGTAGCTAGTGCGAGTTATACTTTTCCTCAGGGAATGGAAGTGGGGAATTTAGAAAAAAGAATTTGGGATTTTGGAAGTACAGGAACGGTTGCAACTATTGGTTCTCAAAATATTTCTCTGAACGGTTCGCCTGCTTTTTTTACGCCTACGGCAAATACTTCAGAAGGAGAAATTACGATGAGTTGTCCAGTTGATTCTGTCAATATTGTTTTCTCTGCAACACTTGCAGAAGGAGGTGAAAATTATAGTTGGACTGCACCGACTGCAACTACAACTTGCCCATTGGGAGGTTTAACAATAACTCAGGTTTCAGGCTCTCCAAGTGGAAGTTTTTTCGAAATAGGAGGGGAGACGATTGTTTTTGAAGCAACGGATGCTTGTGGAAATGTAGTTGAGTGTGGATTTACGATTGGAGTTAGAAGTTCTGGAGGAGGAATTGGAAATGAAGATACAGGATGTTTTGCCAGTCGAGAAGGTTTTATTTTTATCGGAAATTATGGCGGACATAAATATTTTGTTTCTGATGCACCAATGACTTATGCAGAAGGTTTAGCCTTAGCTGATGCGCAAGGAGGTTACTTAGTTTCAATAAATTCAGAAGGTGAAAATAGCTACCTTTCTTTTTGGGGAGGTGCGCAAGCTTTCATCGGATTGAATGATATTGAGGTTGAAGGAATGGAAGTTTGGGATAGCGGTGAACCCATTACATATACCAATTACGAAGATGCATCTTGCACTTGGTGCGAACCAAATACCACAGCAAATGATGCGGTAGAACTTCATCCTTGGAATGGAAAATGGAATTGGATTCCAGCAACTGACGTCCGAAAAGTTATCCTTGAAATTCCTTGTGCAGAAACTTTAGGTTGCGGTTGTCCTGAGACGAGCGAACCAGTTTGTGGTGCGGATGGAACAACTTATCTCAATTCTTGTGAAGCAGAATGTGCAGGTGTTTTTAATTATAGTTATGGAAGTTGTGGTGTGATCAATTGCTCCAATGGTGCAACAACAATAATTCAATGTAGTGATGGAGATCCCTGTACCGTGAATGATGTGGAAACCATTTTAGATGCAACTGGAGAGGTCTGTATTCCTTGTATGGGAACACCAGAAGATTGTGCTACTTCAATAACATCAATTGTTCCTTGCGATGATGCTAACCCAAATACAATCAATGATATACAAACGATCTTAGACTGTAGTGGAACTATTTGTGTACCATGTGCAGGTACTCCAATTAATGGAGGATGTAATGCTCCAGCCTCAGTATCGGGTTTTACTATTCTAGGCGAATTTGGAGGTAGTAAATATTACCTTTCCAATGATGTAGCTAAACCAGTTGAAGCACAAGCAATAGCAGAATTAGAAGGTGGATATTTAGCAGTAATTAGTTCGCAAGCAGAAAATGATTTTATCCAACAAAATATCTCCGATATGTCATATATCGGTTTAAATGATTTTGATTCGGAAGGAAATTTAACTTGGGTAAATGGCGAACCACTAACTTATAACAATGTAAACCCATGCGGTTTTTGTAATGAGAATTCTGAGGAAATGGATTTTGTAATTATGGCTCCTTGGGACGGTGCGTGGAGTTTTTCTAATCTTTTTAATAGCAGAAAATATGTGATGGAAATTCCTTGTGGAACGAGTACGACTTCAGAGGTAACCATAAATTGCCCTAGTGATATTAATGCAATTATTCCTAGTGGAGAAACAACGGTGTCCGTGAATTATGATACGCCGACAGGTTCAACAACTTGTCCCGATGGAGGTTTAGTTATAAATATTTCAGGAACAGGTGGGCCAACTGCTGGAGGTATTTCATTGAGTGTTGGAGTTTATGAAGTTTCTTGGACGGCAACTGATGCTTGTGGAAATGAAGCAACTTGTACATTTACAATTACCGTCGAACAAGAAAATACTGGTGGTGGTGATTGCTCCGAAGAGATTGCTGGCTTTACTGTTTTAGGAGAATTTGGTAACAGTAAATATTATATTTCTGACGGTGTTTCCAGACCGACAGATGCGCAAGCAGTAGCAGAAACGCATGGTGGGTATTTAGCTGCGATTAGTTCACAAGAGGAAAATGATTTTATCCAACAAAATATTTCTGAGATGTCCTATATCGGTTTGAATGATTATGATTCGGAAGGAAGTGTAGTTTGGTTTAATGGGGAATCGTTGACTTATAACAATGTAAACCCGTGCGGATTTTGTAATGAGAATTCTGAAGAAATGGATTTTGTAATTATGGCTCCTTGGGATGGCACATGGAGTTTTTCTAATTTTTATAACAATAGAAAGTACGTGATGGAAATTCCATGTGGAAGTGATCCACAACCAGGGATTAATATTTCCAATTGTCAACCTGATATTTATTTAGATGGATTAGCTGTCGATAATTTTACAGCGATGACTACTTGGAGTGTTCCAACTGCGACGACAGATTGTCCAGATGGAGGATTGATAATTACTCAAATTGAAGGACCAGATTTAGGAAGTGAGTTTGAATTTTTCCCAACACCAAGTGGAACTCCAATCGTATATGAAATTACTGATGCATGTGGTAATCAAGAATACTGTATCACATTTGTTTATGTTAATCCTCAAGACCCACAATATAATTGCCCTGATGATATTACTGTAGAGGCAACGTCAACAACAGGTGCAATTGTGGAATACGATGACCCAACTTTGATTTCTTATTGCTCTGCTAATTTGGAAAATTATGAAGTATTGAGCGGTTTACCAAGTGGAAGTGAATTCCCAATTGGAACGACAACTATTCAATTGCGAAACCTGATGACAGGATCAGCAGCTTTCTGTCAGTACTACGAATTTTGTACATTCAATGTGACGGTAGTTGATCCAAATGGTGGAAATTGCCCACCGACGATTCCTAATTTTATAGCATTAGGTGAGTTTAATAATTCAGCTTATTTCCTTTCGGATGATGTGTCACGACCAACAGATGCACAAGCAGTTGCAGAAACTCATGGTGGATATTTAGCTTCGATTAGTTCGCAAGCAGAAAATGATTTTATCCAACAAAGTATTTCAGACATGGCATATATTGGATTGAATGATTACGATTCGGAAGGTAATTTAGTTTGGTTTAATGGAGAACCATTAACTTACAATAATATCAATCCTTGTAATTTTTGTAATGGAAATTCTGAGGATCAAGATTTCGTGATTATGGCACCCTGGGATGGTGCATGGAGTTTTTCTAATTTTTATAATCAAAGAAAGTATGTGATAGAAATTCCTTGTGGTACTACTTTGACTGATCCAATTATTGGAAGTTCCTTCTCTGTGCAAATTCCAAATGAGATTGGAAAACCAACATTGGAAAGTCTTGTTCCAAATCCTGCAATGGATTTTATTTTTGTAAAAATAAATACTCCACAAGAAGTAGATGTGGAAATGATGATTTATGATGCAAGAGGCATTTTGGTGAAGTCGGAGCGAGCTAGTTTACATCGAGGAGTCAATGCTCCAAGGATTGATATTTCGAATTTGCCGAGTGGATTTTATTCGATTTATATTCCACAAGCGGAAACAAATTTTGCGACGCAGAGATTTGTGAAGGTGGGAAAGTAGAATAATTTCACTAGTTAATTTAAATAAATTGAAAAAGAAAAACTCTACTTCATACTTTTGAAGTAGAGTTTTTTCTTTTTCAAGACAACCTTAAATATTCGAAGAATATTCTATTTTTACCTATTGCAAATATATTGTTATAAAAATAAATAAATAAGATGCTTTTAAAAAAAACGCTCGTAATAATTTTGATTCTCTTTTCCCAAATTGCGATTTTCCATGATTCCTTCGCAGATAAAGATGGACAACTAGTCAAAGGAGGAAGTTGGTTAGACGAGCGATTTTCGGATATTTATGGAAAAAACAAAGCAGGCATTCATGCAAAAACATTTGTGTCTCCAAATAAATCTCACTCCACTTTGGGCTTTCGTTATGTAATTTATTTTACAGAATAAAATGATCAGATTGTTTGAAATTTTACTAAAAGTCTGTTTTAAGAAATCATATAAGAGACAGAGTGATGCTATTAATTTAGCATCACTCTTTTTTTATTTAAAAATGCGATATGAATTATTTTAAAATGAAGTTGTTTTAAAATGTAGGCATCAAAATGTCGTTCCATTGAATCTATTTTTATGTAAGATTTTTATCAAAAGATTCTTTTTTTTTACAAAACGAAAATTACCTCAGTTATGAAAAAACAAATACTACTTGTTTTATTTTTTTCTTTTACTTATTTAGGATTGAATGCTCAATGTAATATTCCTGTTCCTCCAGCATTTACTTGTGAAGACGCGCCAATAATATGTGACCTAGATTGGTATTGTTCCACTTCATCTATTTCAAATGCTATAGACCAGCCATCTACTTTTTGTGGAATGGTCAGTAACAATAATTGGATTGGTTTTATTGCTGGGACTACTAATATTGCAATTGACATTATTGTTGAAAATTGTCAAGGAACACAGAATGGAACAGGGATTCAGGCTCAAGTATTTTCGCAATGTGGAGAACCATGGGCTGCTGTTTCTAACTGCTTATATGAGATAACTCCATTTTCTTCTGAAACGCTAATTATGAATGGGTTGGAAATTGGAAAAACATACTATCTCATGACAGATGGATTTGCAAATGATATATGTGATTATACTTTAGAAGTTTCTGCTGGAAATACCATTGCACCTATTCCAGATCCAGCAGGTCTAATTATCGGAGATCCAGAATATTGTTCTGGAGCAACTATTACCTATTGTGTACCTCCATCATTTGGGGCTGAATTTTATGAGTGGATGGTAACAGGAGGAGGTGTAATTGTAGGCCCGAATGATGGAGAATGTATTGATATTGATTTTGGAGGTGCTCCTGCTGGTGCAACGATAATTATTTCTGTAACTCCTTCCAATGGATGCGGAGTTGGAGTATCATCATTTTTTGATGTTGTTCAAGGGCCATCACCAACTAGTCCCGACGTAGATTTTACTATTTGTCTAGGCGAATCCGTAACGTATGGCAATACAACGTATAATGCAACAGGCAGCTATTTAAATACAGATATTGTAAATGCTCAAGGGTGTGTCATAGAAACTATTGTGAATGTAATAGCAATCCTTCAGCAAGGTCAAGTAACAAATTTGAGTGAAGTAATCTGCGAAGATGGAACTTCTTCAACAGGCGAAACTACAACTGGAATTTACACTTATAGTTTTTCTTCTTCTAATGGATGTGATAGTTTAGTTTTTTTAGAATTGTTGGTATTGAATCCAACTTCTGGAATTTTGCCTGTAACTGGTTCTATTAACAATCCGGGAGATGTAGTTGAACTTCAAGCTGTAGTCAATAATATTGATCCTAGTATATCCTACATTTGGACAGGGCCATGTGTAGAACCAAATACTGGAGATGGTACTACTATTGAAGTAAGTTGTGGAGGTATTTATGAATTACAATTATCTCAAACCGTTGATGGAATAACTTGTTTGTCGCCAATTTATTCCGTGACTGTAACTGATAATATTGGAGGTGGAAATTGCCCTAGTGATATTTCAGGTTTTACAACTTTGGGTGAATTTGGAAACAGTAAATATTACTTATCCAATGACGACTTGAATCCGCTTCCTGCTCAAATATTAGTCGAATCATTTGGTGGACACATAGCAACAATTAGTTCGCAAGCAGAAAATGATTTTCTCCAACAAAACATTTCCGAAATGGTTTATATTGGATTAAATGATTACGATCAAGAAGGAGAATTAGTTTGGGGAAATGGTGAAATGTTAACTTATGATAATATTGATCCATGTAGTTTTTGTAACGAAAATGGTGAAGACCAAGACTTTGTAATCATTGCACCATGGAATGGATCATGGAGTTTTTCAAATGTTTATAATCAAAGAAAAGTAATCATGGAAATTCCATGTGGAACTAATCCGACAACTGAGATTACATTAAATTGTCCTACTGATCTTAATTTTGTTTTAACAAATGGCGCAACTACTTTTGAAGTTGATTATGATTCTCCAACAGCTAATACAACTTGTCCAGGAGGAGATGTCACTATAGTAAAAACTATTGGGCCTGATCCAGGTGATTTTTTAAATGAAGGCATGTATACTATAGGTTTTGAAGCCACAGATACCTGTGGAAATATTGAAAGTTGTTCTTTTACGATTACAGTTGAACCAGAAGTTATAATTGGAAATTGCCCAGATGATATTGCAGGTTTTACAACGCTTGGAGAATTTGGAACGAGCAAATATTATTTATCAGATGATATATCGAGACCTACTGATGCACAAGCAGAAGCAGAAATGTATGGAGGTTATTTAGTAAGTATTGGATCACAAGATGAGAATGATTTTATCCAACAAAATATTTCTGAGATGGTTTATATTGGATTGAATGATGTGGAGGTGGAAGGAAATTTAGAATGGTTTAATAATGAATCTTTTGTATATGATAATCTTGATCCATGTGATGTTTGTAATGAAAATAGTGACGAGCAAGATTTTGTAATTATTGCTCCTTGGAATGGTGCATGGAGTTTTTCAAATTTTTATAATAATAGAAAATACGTGATGGAGATTCCGTGTTCGCAAACTTTGACGAATCCAAATATTGGAAACACTTTCGCTGCGCAAATTTTAAATGAGATTACAAAACCAAAATTGGAAAGTCTAGTTCCAAATCCTGCGAGTGATTTTGTTTTTGTAAAAATAAATTCTCCTCAAGAAGTAAATGTCGAAATGATGGTTTATGATGCAAGAGGAGCTTTGGTAAAAACGGAGAGTATAAATTTATATGAAGGTATAAATTCTAATCGAGTAGATATTGCAGATTTTGCGAATGGGATTTACACGATTTTTATTTCAGGAGCAGAGATGAAATTTGCAACGGAGCGATTTGTGAAAGTGGGGGAGTAGGTTATTTTTGATTTTTAATCTAAAGAATTCCCCGATGCTTGCATCGAGGGTAAAAGCAGCAAGAGTTTCTCATAAGTGAAAAAATAAAAAACTACGACAGAATTTTTTCACCACATAGACACATAGAAAACATAGTATTTTATCTATGTGTCTATGTGATGAAATTCTATTTTCGTTTTGATATAAAGTTCTCTATTTTTTACTTCAAAAAATTGCTCTATGGAAAAAAAAAATTCAATTATTTTATTTCTTTGTTTTTTCTCTGAAATGAAATCACAAACTTGTCTGTCTGATGGAATTACATTTTTTTATCAAAAATAAATTGATAGTTTTCTAATAAATTATTCTGACTGTCAAGAGATATTAGGAAATGTACGAATCGGATTTCCTGTCCTTGGTCCCTTTAACGAAGTTTCAAATCTTGATAGTTTGATTCAGATCACAGATGTCAACGGACGAATTTTGATGAATGGAGAGTTGATAGATGAAGTTTATAACATTGTATTTACAAAAATGAATTCTAGTATTTATTTTATAAAATAATTGATTCAGTCACCCGTGAATATATTGTTGAGGAAATCGTGGAGTAATTTTTTTAAGTAAAAAGAGAAGAGTAGTTTTCGAGTAGTCGGAGCTACTCTTTTTTATTGAAATTATTTTAAAATGTCTGCTGAAACCGAGCGGAAAGGCTTGTGATTATTGGCGAAGCTCTTTTTGAGTTTCAACTCCTTTGGGTTGGGACGAAAAAAAGTTGAAGTCCAATAAATACAATGCTTTCTGCGTAGGTCAGCTAGACATTTTAAAACAACTTCATTATTATAAACTGATGATTCCATTTGTAACTTACCTAATATTTACTCAATTTGCAGTTTTGTTCAACAAAAATATTTAAAACGGATTTTTATCAAAATATACTTTTTCCTATGAAAAAATTAAACACCTTATTCGTCTTTCTTTCTTTATTTTCAAATATATCTTTTGCTCAAACATGTTTACCTAATGGAATTATTTTTACTACTCAATCTGAGTTAGATGCTTTTCCAAACCTTTATCCAAATTGTACTGAAATAACTGGTAATGTAAAGATAAAAGGTACTGTCAATAATTTGGATAGTTTGATTCAGATAACGACTATTGGTGGTGACCTTGAAATTGATTCTAGTGAGGTGGAAGCATTAACAGGTTTGGATAATTTAATCTCAGTTGGTAGTGACATGAGTATTACCGATAATTCAGATTTAGTTTTTCTAAACGGATTAGAAGGACTTATTTCAATTAGTGGTTCATTTGCAATAGAAAAAAATCCGAGACTAAGTAGTTTAAATGGATTAAACAATTTACAGAATGTTGGAGCTACATTCTATATAGGTACGACAGGAACAATGATTGCAGGTTTTGAACAATTTCATGATTTGACAGGATTGGATGGATTGACAAGGGTCGGAGAGTTTTATCTTAGTGGTATGGGTAATTTAACTGGTTTATCTGGTTTTGAAAATTTAGATACAATAGATACTAAATTTGAAATATTCAATAACAATAATTTGGAGACTTTAGAAGGACTAGAATGGATGACTCATATCCCTAGCGAGTTTAGAATAACTGGTAATCATAATCTGCAAAGTTTTAAAGGATTGGAAAATCTAGAAATAATAGAAGGTGATTTTTTGTTCGCAGGAAATGATTCACTTGATGATGTTACAGCGATGAGTAATTTACATACGATTGAGGGAAGTATGACTCTTATTAGTTTATTAACTTTATCCTCCTTGGAAGGATTTAGTAATTTAGTTAATGTAGAGAAAATAGAGCTACAATTCGTTAGTGCTTTGACATCTCTGTCAGGATTAGAAAATATAAATACGACTAATTTAATAGAGTTGGTATTATTTGAAAATCCAATGCTCGCCTTTTGTAATCAACCTAATATTTGTGACTTCATATTAAACGGAGGCAATGCAACTCTTATCAATAATGCTTTTGGTTGTAATGACATCATGCTGATAGCAGAGATCTGTAACCCCTCAGGGTCCACCTGTTCTTTTGGAAATGTAGCCTTAACGAATCAAGATGAAGTTGATAATTTTCCTAGTCTTTATCCTAATTGTACAGAGGTACTTGGTAATTTTACCATTGAAGGAGAGATAAGTAATTTAGATAGTTTGGAACAACTTACGTCTGTCTTAGGAGCATTGCGAGTAAGTGATTGTGATAGTTTAATGAGTTTAAATGGTTTACATAATATAAATTCAGTAGGAAGTTTATGGATATCGGGTCATCTAAATTTAAAGAATTTGAATGGTTTGGAAAGCCTTGATGAAATCGCTGATGGAATTCTCATAGGTGGAAATGATTCTTTAATTACCCTTAATGGAATTGGAACAATTATAAATATTGGAACATTAACGATTGATACAAATCCTAATTTAGAAGATATTTCGAGTTTGAGTTCGTTGGCATCAATAGATGGAAATCTTGAAGTTCGAAGTTGCCATTCATTAATAACACTTTTAGGTTTACAGAACATTACGTCAGTTTCCTCTAGTATTTTTATTGATGATAATGCAATCTTAGAAAATATTCAAGCTATTGAAAATATTGATTTAGGATTGTTGTCAGGAGGGTTTTCCTTATCGTTTAATCCTTTCTTGGAGACTTGTAACTACTTTAATATTTGTAACCACCTTAATAATATGGGAGGGATAAGTATTAATAATAATGCAACTGGATGCGATAGCGAGCAAGAAGTAGAAACAGCTTGTGCTAATAATTTTTCGAAAGTGAATCACTTTTTTTTCTATGATTTAAATCAAAATAAAATTAAAGATATTGATGAGGTCTTCATTGCTGATCTTCCTCTTAACGTAAGTCCGATTAATTTAAATTCGTATTCAAATGCGATAAATGGGGGAGCCGTTTATATAGAACAGCAGGGCGAATATATTTTAACTTTTGATACCTTGATGTATCAAGATTGGCAGTTAATAACTGATTCGGTCAGCTATCATCTTTCGATAGATAGTCCAAATTTTTGTGATACGATTTATTTTGGATTGTATCCTTCTGTGGAAAGATCTTATATGGTTTCATTGATCAATGGACCACCTGCAAGATGTGGAGAATTTAAAACATTTGAAGTGAGTGCCAAGAACTTAGGGACAACAGTTACCAGCGGAACTATTTGGTTAGAAGTAGATAATTTAATTGCTCAAACCAATTATATTGATATTCCTGATACGATAAACGCTAATATTTATGGGTGGCATTTTGAAAATTTATTTCCAGGATTTACTGAGACTAAACAGATTAGTTTAGAAATTCCAATTCCTCCAAATGTTGTCTTAGGTGATAGTTTATCTTTTAGTTCTTATGTTGACTATGAAGATGTTAATGGAATGACTACTACGAATACCTTTAATTATATAACTGAAATCCGTTGCTCCTTCGACCCAAACGACAAACTTGTCAATCCATCTCGTAACAATAATTTTACATTATTTGAAGAAGACTTAGTTTATACCATCCGTTTCCAAAATACAGGAAATGACGAAGCTTACGACATTATCATAAGAGATACTTTAGATGACAATCTAGACCCAATAACTTTCAGAATGTTGTCCACCAGCCATCCAAACAGTCTAATTACAAGCATGGAGGCCGATCAATTTTTGACATTTAATTTTGAAAATATTTACTTGCCAGATAGCACGACTAACTTCGATGCAAGTCAAGGATATGTGAGTTATTTGATTGCTCCAAAAGAAGGATTAGCAGAAGAAACTTTGATTGAAAATACGGCGAGTATCTATTTTGATTTTAATCCACCGATTGTGACGAATACGACAGAGAATGTCATGGTTTCAGAATTACCGACGAGTATTCATCATCTTGGAGGAACGACAAGAATGAAGATTGAGATTTTTCCCAATCCAGTTTCGGATAATATTTTTATAAAAAAAGAAAAATACGAAACGCTAGAATATCAAATCACAGATGTCAACGGACGAATTTTGATGAATGGAGAGTTGATAGATGAAATTCATAACATTACATTTACAAGAATAAATTCAGGTATTTATTTTATGAAAATAACTAATCCTGCAACAGGAGAATATATTGTTGAGAAATTGATTAAATTATAATAACAATATATTTGCAAAAAATATTTTGCATTTAAAAAGTGAAGAAGTGATTTCGAAGTCACCTCTTCACTTTTTCTTTTTTTAATCTACAGGTGATTCTACAAATCCTTTCCAATTTTTCATGTAATTGATGAATTTTTCACCTAGCCCTTGACTTTGTAAATATTCCTCGCTAACTGGAAGAGAGATAGTTTCGAAATTGGCATCATTCATAACTTTGACTGGAAAATCATGATGTAAAATTCCTGATCTTCCAAGCGTAACGAAATCTACTTTTGAATTAATTATTTCAGTTACTTGTTTTGCAGAATTAATTTTTCCTGCTACAGTCAATTTTACATTTTGGAAATCTAACTCCGTAAAATGTTGTAATAAGGTTCTGTCCTTATGCTCTTCCTCTTCTGGAAATTTAAAACAATCCCAAAGAGAAATATCTAAGAAATCAATTTTGTCAGCATCAATTAACTGTTGGCAAAGTGTTTTCATTTCAGTTAATTGCATTCCAAATCTTTCTGGCGAAAGTCGAACACCTAACAAGAAATTATCGCCACAAGATACTCTGACTCCCTCAATTATTTCAAATAATAAACGTGCTCGATTTTTTAAAGAACCACCATATTGATCATTTCTCTGATTGATACTTTGACTTAAAAATTGGGCAACGATGTAACCGTGTGCTCCATGAATTTCTACGCCATCATAACCGCTATGTTTTGCTCTAACTGCTGCTGCAATAAAATCATCTCTTAGTTCTTTCACCTCTTCCAAACTTAAACCTCTAGCTCCTTTCCGTTCTACTGTTGATGGAGCAACTGGTGCACTTTCTAGCAAACTTGGTTCAGACCGCATGCCTGCATGGTGCAGTTGAATGACTGCCAAACTTCCATGAGATTGGATCGCTTTGGCTAATCGAGTATGTCCTTCAATATGTTTGTCATCGAATATTCCTAATTGTCCAGGGAAGCCTTGTCCGATGGCTTGCACATGACTTGCACAAGTCATTACTAAACCAAATTGTCCTTTGGCTCGCATCGTCAACCATTGAAATTCCTCTTCTGAAAGTGTCCCATCTTTATGACTTTGAGTATTAGTTAATGGAGCAAGCATAAATCTATTTTTCATAGTTACTCCAGAAGAAAAAGAAATAGTATCATCTAATTTTTTCATCAAATATATTTTTGGTAAAGGTAATTTTATTAGTGTATTATGTCTAAGTTTGCCTATCCTGTTTTTTAAAATACTAATTTTAAATTTCGTAATTATATTGTTATGAAATAATAAATTTAAAGAAAGAACTAAAGTAGCCTTTCTCGATCTCGGCGGAATTGTATTTATTCAATAATAGAGTTTATTCTAAATAGAATTGTATGAGCGACCGTAAAACGTAAAACGTCAAACGAATAAAGTCTAATAATCAGCAAGTAAAATCCGAATTAAAATAAAGTTTAGAACAGGTTTACTTTTAACTAGAATAGTGCATAACTAATTGTTGATGATCAAATCAAATCATCAAAATATAATTATGTTTGTAGAAAGTTGGAAAATAATGACAAATTAAACTTCTGTTTTAAAATAAATAAATATGAAAAATAAAAAATTATTATGGCTACTTGTGATACCCGCTTTTTTTGCATTAAAGTATTTGTGGAACTATGAAAATCATTGGATAGAAGGACATTATACCGCACCACACAGTTCGAGGATGCATAGAAATGTTCAAGTCCATTCTTTTATCAAAAATAGTATGACCGCACCTATTTTTACAGATGACACTTTTGTAGACTTTTTTCGAAATGGAACATATGTAATGAATTGGCACAACTTCGAGTACGGAACTTATGAGCTAGAAGATAGCGTAGTCATCCTGACTAATCAAGATGATGAAACTTGGAAATTAAAATATGAAAGAGATGATTCGACTAAAGTAAGATCATTTGCTTACTCATATCCCCAAGGTGATAGTTATGAAAAACCGATCAAAATGAAGTACAGAAAAAATCGAAATAAAAGTAGCTATCCATTCACCTTAAAAAATAATAAGTGGCGAATAAAAGCCACCGAAGATTTATCAACCAATGAGATCATCGACCGCTTGCAAAACATGATTGGTTATTATATTAAATGTGTCGAATGGAGTAATGAAGAAAAATTCAAATTCAAATTTTATAGCACACCAAGTCCGATTCGAGCATCAGGATATTTTTTTATTGGTCGCTCAAAAGAGAAATCAGCAAAGTGGTGTGAGTTTTTTTCTAATCCAGATGATTGTGATGAGTCTTTAGAAATTATTAAAAAATTTGCTCGAGATAATGACGTGAACTGGTACAAATCAATCAATGGTTATTTGAGAATATTAGCAGCCTTGGAGCATCTTCAAGAAGGGGTAGGAGAATATAGGGAATAGAGTATTCTACCTAAAATCGTTTTTCTTCAAATAGATGCATCTCAATAAATAAAATTTTATCTTTGTAAAATTCGTTCTAGTACGGTCTTACTTAAATAAAAAAAGAAAAACATGAAATATTTACTACTTAGTTGCTGCTTATTATTTGTTGCTTATTCCGCTCAATCACAATTCCATGTAGATGAAAATGGATTAACTATCATCGTAACTGATGGAACTGATAATGGTAAGAATAGTGAAATCTCTTCGAGAAATGATATTCCTACTTCTTATGACCAAATCAGATCTAGGCCAGGTCAATCTGGAAAATCTGGTTCCGCTAAAAACGCCTTAGTTTTTAATGATCCAATTCGATCTTTAGGAATGAAAAATTGTATCCAAGCGGCTGCCTTCTTGGATCGCCCAAAGTTTGGAAAAATTGGATTTATGTTAATTTTTTCATTGAATGACTCGATAGGTGGCAAACAAGCTATCCATACTGAAAATGGAAAAACCTATAAGGGGGTTTATAGACTTATTCGTCAAAAAACTTCAAGCGAGGAGGTAATCCCAAAAGGTATGACTACTTATAAAGTGGAAGGTACATTTTTGCTCTTAGGTATGTCTTAACTCCAATAGAAGAGATGAAGAGGCTGTCTGGAAGTGAAAAAATAAAAACCATCACAGAGTTTTTTTACCACATAGGCACATAGAAAACATAGAATTTCACCTATGTGCCTATGTAGTAAAAATATATATGGAGGACTATTTTCTATAATTATTTCTAATATAACTTCTTGCTTTTTTTTATCAGGAATAAATATTTTATGCCTTGCTTGCCTTCTTTTCAATTACATCTTTCACCATCCATACTTTTGAATTCCAATATTTAGATTTACTTAGATCGTTAATGATTACTCCTTGTGAAGAAGTACTATGGATAATTTTAATTTGACCATTGATATTTTGGTAGATTATCGCTACGTGAAAAGGAGAGGTTGCTGTAGGTTTTTTAAAGAATATTAAATCTCCCTCTTGAGCATTCTCAATGGTTTGATTGACTCCTTTTTTTAGTTGGGCTGAGGAATGCGAAGGAATCTTAATTCCATTTTTCTTCATGACGTAACTTGTAAACCCTGAGCAATCAAAACCAGTTTTAGGAGATTTTCCTGCATTTTTGTATTTAATATCTATTAATTGAGTAGCCAATCGGACGACATCTTTTCGTTTTTGATTTATGTTAAACTTTATTTCTTCCTTAGTTAAATCTTGATGGTCAGCTCCCCATCGAAAACATATGATTAGTAGCCCGAGCAATAGCGATACATGAATAGTGTTTTTCATGTGACCTTAACGAAAAATGGAATGAAATAATTATTAGTTAGGAGTCAGTCGTCAGATGCTTTTTGTTTTCGTCATTGCTATTTTCCCAACGTGTATTTATTGTTATTCCAATATATGGGAAAACCAAAAAGCACCTGACTTCTAAATAAAATATCTAAGCCCTAAAGTAACTATGAGCTTTGGAGGTGAATACGATTTTATTTTTAATACGAGCGACAAATTTTTTGTTGGTAGCATGCTCTTCATTAAAAAATCCAATGATAGATGATTTCAATACTTTTTTTCCATCTAACAAAGCTTTTGCTGCCTTGATACTTTCTAAGTCACCTCGATCACCATCTAGATCAAATCGAAAAAGGGCAGAACAAATTCCTGAAAATTGTTTGCGTTGATAAATTACATCATGGATATTATCTGGATAGTATTTAGAAGTGACACGATTGAGTACTACATTTCCGACTCTTAATTTTTCTTGATACGATTCTCCACCTGCTTCTGAATTGATTACAGAGGTTAAAAGAACTAAATCTACTTCGGAATAATTTTGTGCATTGGAAAGGTAAGAAAGTCCTACGAATAGGAAAACGATTAAGTTTTTCATGGGATAAAAATTATGTTAATGGGATAAAAAATTGTTCTAGTACTAAGTTTTTTTTTGTTTAAATATGCTTAAACTGATATGTTTCTATAATTGTTCAGAAAATGAAAAATTGATTTAATATTAATATAAAATTTGATATGTTGTCACAAAGTTGTGAATATTATATTGGAAATTATAATTGATTGGATTCTATTTATTTTTGAGAAATAAAATTATAAGAATAAAAAATCAGTAGGTTAAATGGATGAAAAGTGAGTTTTAGAAAGTTAGATGTTAGCAATCAACGATTTACAGAATGAAAAAAATACAAATTATTTTTATGTGAATACATAAGTCATTGATTTATGCTATTCAAAAAAAATACTTTATTTTCTTAAGAATGATCAGATGAAGTTGAAATTTAATTTATTTATTAAATTTAGATGTAATTATAAAATTAGGAATTCAGCCCAATCAAATTTTTTATAAGAAAACCTTATTTTCTACAAATCCTGTATTTTTCAAAATACAAAAAAACAAACCAATGAATTACAAATTCAACTTCTTTTCTCGTTTCCAAAAAACAACTAATCACAAGGAGAGAAACCAAAAAACTTTTCTTTTTAGTTTGGTTTTTACCTTGATTTTCTTTTTGACTTTTTCAAATCAAAAATTAATTGCACAAAATTTCTCTAATTGTGTAGGTAGTAGTTCCACACAAAAATATACGGGAAGTATGCGTCCATCAGATCAATTATTGGAAGGACAAAATTTAACTTCAGCCAATGGTAAATTTCATTTAAGAGTCACCGCTCAAGGCGAATTAGTCATTGAGGAAATTCTTGAAACTCAAACTTGTGAAATTTGTAATGAAAGAATTGTCATGAGAGCAGGACGACAAATATGGAAAGCTCCGTCTGGTGGAGGTCTTAAAAATCCACCTCGGATAAGTGTATTTGATATTAATACTGATTGTAATATTTGTTTCGTCAGTAAGCTAAATCAACAATGGTGTGCAACGAACGGAAATGACGGTAATCAAAATCTGATTGGACAATGCGATAAATTAATTTTGACGAATGATGGAAGACTAGTTTTAATTAACGAATATCGACAAGAAATTTGGTCAAATAAGTCATCTCGATCAAGTATTACAAATAATTCGTTGAATAATAATCGAACGAATCTCTCGACCAATCAAACTCTTTCCAATGATAACAAATTTCATATTTCTAATACTGACTTGAGAAATAATGGACAGAAATCTCAGCATGATTTAGTGGATATGATAGACAAAGGAAGCAGTAATCAAGATAAGTCAAACTTGGGTAAGGGAACTTATGTGTGCCTTAATCTTTCGGATGGATCTTTAGGTAAAGCAATGGTAGTAGGAGAGGGATTATTTTATGGACCCAACCAAGATTCCTACGCGATCAAAATTGTTGAAGGTTCTCGAAAAGGGCAAAAGTATTATTTAAAACCCTATCAAATTGATCGGGTTGGAGATTGTACTGAAGCATCTCTTCCTAGTTCGTCCTCAGATAATTCTACTAATATAGATCTTAATTTATTGGAACAAAAAATAATGAACGAGATCAATATCATTAGAACAAATCCTTGGGCTTATGCTGATGAGTTAGCCAATTTACAATATGCTGAATTTAGAAAAAGTAATAATAATTTTAGTGCTATTGCTATTGGAAATGATCTAATCATGCGTTGTGATGATGATAATCAAAATTGTCAAAATGCCAATTTGCAAAAATTACAAACCACAATTAATTATCTCCGCTTGCTACCTAGATCATTACCATTGCTAAAACCAAATGGAAAATTAGGACAAGCTTCTTCCTTATTGGCAGCTGATCGAGGGGAAATAAAAGGGCGTATTGATAGTCAAGGAAGATCTCCTGCTTGCCGTGCAGAATCAGTTGGTTACCCTTCTGCAATGGTTGGCGAATGTTTGGATAGTGGATATACGACTGCTGCTGGTTTTGTATTTTCTTTATTGATTAGTCCACTTCATAGAAATATAATTCTTAATGCTGATGCTAATGAAATAGGAGTTGATGTAGTTCAGCACAATAATGAAAGAGCGAATTATATTAGAAGTGTAATTATGACAGGCAATAATAATTATGCAGATTCACTTGGAAGTTGTAGATAGAATTTATTTTTAATCTAAAGAATTCCCCGATGCTTGCATCGGGTGCAACAGCAGCAATGATATCTCATAAGTAAAAAATCCCTCCACGACCAATTTTTTTTCACCATATAGGCACATAGATAACATAGGTAAAATTCTATGTTTTCTATGTGGTGAAATTCTATATTGATATCTATGAAACTGTTTTTTTGATTCTCCGTCAGCTTTCTGCCGAGTAGTTCAATAAATGATCTCGAATCTTCTAATGAAAGATTCGAGATTTTTTTTAATAAATTGATTATCTATATTTACTTTCTTTGAGAAAATAACATAAGGTAGAAACGAATAATTTTTTAATCAAAATAAAAAAAAGATGGCAGCATTTATCGGATTCGGAGGACCTTTAATTTTTATCCTCCTCTTTGTTTTAATCAATCAAAAATATTTAACAGTTACTTCGGGAATTATATATTCCATTCTTATTTTTGTTTTGTCGATAGGAACAGGAATTGGTTTGACTATTATGTTTGGAGTGGGATCAATTTTTTCAGGATTGGTTGCGCCGGTTTTTTATACAACGTTGTTCTCGTTTATTGTCCGTGGAATGAAACCAAAGGAAGAACCAAATTGGAAACGTCGTGATAGAATGTAGCAATAAATGTTATAAGTATTTTTATAAAAAAACATCCCAAATTTTCAATTTGAAAATTTGGGATGAATCATTTTTTCCTAACAAAGAATAATTAAAATTCCTATCGAATAATATCCACCGCCAATTTATATTTAGGATCTTCCACTACATTCACATCAATAATTGCATCTGCATTTTTGAGCAATGCACGGCAATCTTTACTCAAGTGTTGAAGGTGTATTTTTTTTCCAACCTTATGATATCGTTCGGTTATTTTATTTAATGCTTCGATGGCAGACATATCTACTACTCGACTTTCTGCAAAATCAATAATCACTTCGTCAGGATCATTTAACACATCAAATTTTTCATTAAAAACAGATACAGATCCAAAAAATAATGGCCCGTAAATTTCATAATGCTTAATACCATTTTCATCAATTCTTTTTCTTGCACGAATTCTTTTAGCATTATCCCAAGCAAAAACTAATGCTGCGATAATCACTCCGACAATAACTGCCAATGCTAAATTATGTAAAACCGCAGTCACCAAAGTCACCAACACCATCACAAAAATATCAGACTTCGGCATCTTATTAAAGGTTCTCAGACTTGCCCATTCAAATGTTCCAATGGCAACCATAAACATTAAACCAACCAAGGCAGCCATCGGTAATTTTTCAATTAAATCAGAACCAAACATAATAAACACGAGTAGCATTATTGCTGCTGTAATTCCAGACAGCCTTGCTCTCGCTCCAGAGGAAGTATTAATCAAACTTTGTCCAATCATAGCACAGCCACCCATTCCTGATAAAAAACCACTCAAGATATTTGCTGTTCCTTGTGCTACACATTCTTTGTTACCTCTACCACGTGTTCCTGTAATTTCATCAATAATGTTCAAGGTTAATAAACTTTCAATCAAACCAACAACCGCTACAATTACTGCATAAGGTAAAATCAAACGAAAAGTTTCCAGCGTCAATGGAATATTAGGAATAGTCAATGGCGGGAATCCACCTTTTATAGTTTGGCCTTCTCGCATTGTGTCCGCAACCGTTAGCGTATCAATACCAAAGCCGATTACAATACCAGAAATAACAACAATTGCCACTAAGGAAGATGGGATTGCTTTGGTTAATTTTGGTAGCCCCCAAATAATCACCATAGTGAGTAAAGTAAGCCCCAACATAACTAGAAACGGAGTAGTTTCTAATAAACTTTCTGTTCCTTTTTGATAAAAATTAGGGAACTGTGCCATAAATATGATGATAGCAAGACCGTTTACAAATCCAAACATTACAGGATGTGGTACTAATCTGATGAATTTTCCCAACCGTAATAATCCTGCAGAAATCTGAAGTACTCCAGCTATAATTACGGTGGCAAAAACATAATGTAAAATAGCATCAGGCGTAATCCCTGGAAAAGCAGTTTTTAATTCTAGAATTAATCCAACAAAAATAACAGCAACTGCTCCAGTTGCTCCAGAAATCATTCCAGGACGACCTCCAAAAATGGATGTGATTAGTGCTAAAATAAACGCTGCATACAATCCAGTTAAAGGAGAAAAGCCAGGGATAAGAGCAAATGCAACAGCCTCAGGAATCAAGGCAAGTGCTACCGTTAATCCAGATAAAATTTCTGTTTTATAGTTTACTTCTTGTGAAAAATCGAATAGATTAAAATACTTTTTCATAAAATACTTTCATTTAGAAGCAATAGTCTTTTTTAACTAACTTCTTAGTTTATTAATTACGATGAAATAGAAATATAGTTTTGGAGAACAACAATACTATCTTGTAAAAGCATTGTTAGGCAAGTTGTTTGTAATATTTTGTTTCTCTTAAAAGGGCGCAAAAATAAACTATTTTTTGACAAAATGTAGGATTAGATTCTGTTTTTGGAGGATATTATAACAGGTTAATATTTTGTTGAAGTGATTGTTGGAGGTGGTATTTGGAATAATAGATTGTTTGTTCTTTAATGTTGATATTATATTTTGAATATGCAACTGAGTTCGTTTTTATTATTTGCTGAAAGCCTTCTTTATTAGAGAATGTTTTTATTTTTGCCAAAAAATAAATCATGACAAAATATATCTCCATTCTCAGAGGAATTAACGTCGGCGGAAAACGAAAAATCCTCATGGCAGATTTAAAAGAATTATATAAATCTTTAGGTTTCGAAAATATTATCACTTATATCCAAAGTGGAAATGTCATTTTCGAATCAAAAAAGAAAAATAATAACAACGTATTTACAAGAAAAATAAAAGAGGCAATTTTTGAAAAATATGGATTTGATGTTCCTGTAATTATTCGAAGTGTGAAAGAGATAAAAAGTATTGTAAAAAATCATCCTTTTGAAAAAAAGGAAGGTTGTCAAATTGAAAATTTATGTCTCACCTTTTTAAGTGAAATTCCAACTGCGGAGAATTTAGAAAAAATAAATACCTACGATTACGCTCCTGACTTATTTCAAATCATCGAAGACAATGCCTTCATTTTTATCCAAGGAAAATACCATCAATCAAAATTGACTAATAATTTTTTTGAGAAAAAACTGAAAGTTTCCGCAACGACTAGAAATTGGAAAACGGTGAATAAATTATTAGAATTATCAATAGCATGATTAATAAAGAAAAAATATTTTTGCTCCTCGTTTTAGGAAGTTTATTTTTTAATAATGCAGTTGCACAAAAAACCTCGTTTAATAATTTAGAAGAAGCAATGATAGAACCATTGCAGGTGAAGCTGTTAAGTCTAGTCAGAAAAGATCTAAAAGCATTTCCAGTAGAGATTTTTCAAATGAAGAATTTAAAAGAACTATATTTATCGTATAATCAAATAGAATCATTGCCAGATTCTATTTTTGTTTTGGAAAAGTTGATTAAAATTCATGTGGATAATAATTCTCTGTATGTATTACCTGAGTCATTGAATAAAATGAAGCGATTGGTTGAATTTGAATTTCATCATAATCCTTTAGAAAAATTACCTGAAAATATTAGTAATTGGAGAACTCACACATTACATATTCACCATACGAATATCACCACTATTCCAACACAAATCAAAGAGATTTCACAACTTACTTACTTGTCTATAATGGATACAAAAATGGATACACTTCCTCAAGTAGTTTTTGAGATAAAGCAATTAATTAACTTGGTGATTGGAAATTCTAAGATTAAAAAATTGCCTAAAAAAATAGGAGGATTGAGTGGGTTAATGTCCATAGAGTTAAATAATCTTTTGATCAAAGAATTACCAGAAGACATTGGTACATTGACAAAATTGCGCTATGTCATTTTGGAAGATATTCCTATTAAGCGTATTCCTGAGAGTATTGGGGAATGTGTAGAAATTATTAAATTGACTATTCAAGAGACTGAAATAACAGAAATCCCTCCTTCGTTTTGCAAGTTTTCAAAAATGACAGATGGATATTTTCGTAACAATAAAATAGCAACTTTGCCTGATAGCATTCATCAAATGGAACAGTTGAAGTTTTTGTATTTTGATGAAAATAAGATTCAAAGTTTACCTCGCCAATTTTGTTTTTTACCTAATCTCGAAATAGCTAATTTTAATAAAAATCCTTTGCAAGAGTTACCTGACGAAATTGGGAATTTAAGCAAGTTGACCATTTTGGGAACTTTGGAAACTGAACTTAAAACGTTTCCTCCATCTATTGGGCAGCTTAAAAAACTATTCGTATTATTTATTAATAACCCATCATTTGAATATTTACCAGAAGAAATTGGAGGATGTGAAAGTCTCAAAAAAATAACTATTCATAATAGTAAAATTGAAACTATCCCAAATACAATTGGACATCTAAAATCTTTGACCACTTTGAATATTTATAAAACCAAGTTGAAATCTTTGCCTGAAGCGATTGGTGGTTTAGAAAATTTAACGTCTCTTAGAGTAGCTCATTCCAACTTAAAAATAATCCCAGCTTCGATTGGAAAATTGAAAAAATTAGAGAGAATTGATTTTGCTCAAAATAAAATAAAAAAAATCCCAGATGCTCTTACCGAATGTGAATCCTTACGATTTTTGGGTTTACCTAAAAACCAAATTTCAGAAATCCCATTATCCTTAGTTCAACTAAAAAAATTAAAAGAGTTTTATATTTATGGAAACATTGCTACCCAAATTCCAAATGAAATAAGAAATGCTATATTAGAAAATAAAAATAGAAGAAATTAAAAGTATCAGCGAAGATGAGGAATTGGAACACGGTGAATAGATTATTGGATTTGTCAACGAATTAAAAGACACGCTAAATCAAAATTAGGTTGAACATTTTATTATGATGTTTTTTGGGAAACAAGTTCCACGATATTGCTTTGAACAGGGAATAAGAATATTATATAATAATGCCGTTTTGTTGTTACAAATGTAAAATATATATTATATTTGTTATTATCTACTATTTTTATAAAATTTACTACCCATCTAAATTTCACAAAAGAAAAGACTTACTCTTTCGATAGAATACTTTTTATCAATAATATTTTTTTAATATTAAACCCCAAGATTATGTCCCAGATTATCAAACTTCATGCTTATTCTCTAAGTCCGGATAATTCACCTATTATTGTTTCTATTACGGTCGGAAATCTTCAGCGAGGTACGACAGATTTATTTTTAGATGGAGTCAAATTAAACAGCAAATCAATTGTAGACTCTTTTTCGGATAAAAAAATTGGTTTGAGTGATGCCTTGAAAGGAAAACAATTGACGATCAGTACTACCATTTTTGATATCAACAAAAATGGTAATGAAGTATCTTATCGATATAAAATAAAAGGTGGAACGAAAGTTTTGAATCCAGCTGGTTCCAAAGTAACCGTGACAGAAGGAGGTGTTGCTCATTTTTTTATCAGAGTATTTTTAGTATAGGACTTGTTGGTTTTTGATTGAAAATTAAATTACCAACCAACTCTTAATTTGTTCTAAAATCTAAGTTTTACTCTTTTCATATTTTTTTTAATAATTTCAAAAAACCAAATTTATGTTACGATATACACTTTTGGTCTCCTTACTATTAGGCATCCTTAATTTAGTATATAGTCAATCCACTCCAATCGATACGACTGACTTAACCCTGAAATCTTTAGGCGTTCCCACAGCTCCCGCATTTTCAATGCTAGGGATTGAACCTAGCTCGATCGAAAAACCAAAAGATGTAAAAGACTTTGTTGTTTCTATAGCAAATGCTAGCCAAACCTTAACCGTACTCCCAAACAGTTTTGCTATGGAAATAGCACCAGCTAAAATTTTAAGTCAAAAAAATATTGATTTTTCTACCTATTTATCAAATGATAATATAGTCAATAATATCTTTCAAACGTTTACTATTTCAATAGGAACCAATACAATAGATAGTGTTTCTAATATTTCTCCAATTACCACAAAACTTGGAATTGCTGCTAAGTTTTCAATATTGAGAGGCAAAATAAAAGGTGAAACGAGAGAGAACTTAAATGACATAGATTCCCTTTTGGGTGTTTTGAATGCAACTAGTTATAAAAATGTAAATGATTTTCTCAATTCCAATTCAGCATATAATGCAGTTAAAACACAACTTCAGAATGGGGAAGGTGATCTCAATGCTCGGCTTAATTTTTTGGGTGATAGTTTGACTAATGCTTTCAATGCAAATGAAGCTAATAATCTAGAGTATAATTCCCTAAGAACCAAAGCCGAAAATCTTGTCATTGAAAGAGTAGGATTTAAGTTGGATGCTGCATTTGGTATCGTTTACGACTTTCCTTTTCAGGAGGTTGATTCTATGTCATTGGGAAGAGTAGGAGGCTGGTTGACAGGAGGTTGGAATATAAAAGGCAAAGGTAAGAATCCACCAACATGGAGTATTTTAGGATCTGCTCGAGTACTTAACAATATTAATCAAGTGTTCCTTGCGGAAGACGGAACTCAAACAACGATAGATGATTTAAACTTTGACTTAGGTGGGAAAGTGGAATTTGCAAAAGGGAATAAATTGGCGATTTCTTTGGAAGGCCTATATCGATTTACATCTGAAGACGATAATAAAGGTCACAATTATAAAGTAGCATTTAACGGAAATTACCAACTTACTTCTGATTATCAAGTGTCTCTGACTTTTGGAAGAAACTTTAATGGAACAATTTCCAAGGGAGGAAATCTATTGGCAGCCATTCATCTTTTTGGTGCATTCGGAAATAGAAAAATTAATACTTCTATTCCAAAAACATAGGTACTATAATGGAATATTTTCTATTGAAAATTCCCCATCGAGATTTACAGTTTATTCCTGACGTTGCATTAAAGTAGATAATTAATTTTATCCTTAATACAAATTTTGATTATCTGCTTATTTCAAAACAAAACATTTTCATAACCAATTAAAAATTACAAAATGGAACCAAATGCTCTTCGATGGATAACCGTCGCGATTCTAAGTCTTTTACTAAGTTATTTTTTGATCAGAATTTTTAACCCAAAAAGTACTTTTAATTCAGCCATTCGGAATACTGGAGAAAATAGTAGATATAGTCTTGCTAAATCACAATTGCTTTGGTGGACAGTAATTATTACAGTTTGCTTTGCAATCTCATTTGCTGAAAAAGGAGTAATCGAAAATGTATTAAATACTAGTTGCCTTACATTATTAGGAATCAGTTTGGGGACTACTACAGCAGGAAAAGTAATTGATAATACTGAGGAAGCAAATCCTCAAATTCTTCGGCATCAAGTCTGTGAACCAAAAACTAGTTTTTGGATGGATATTCTTTCAGACCATGATGGAGTTAGTTTGCATCGTTTTCAGTCTTTGATTTTTAATGTGTTATTTGGAATTGTTTTTATTGTTCAATTTTTTGAGGTGAATTTGGAAAAAGGAAATCTTCCTGAATTTGATAGTACAACACTTGGGTTGATAGGATTAAGCTCAGGCGGATTTGTAGCATTGAAATTTAATGAAAATACAACTAAACAAAATTCCCAAGTTGCACAGCAACCTCCACAGCCTGCAAAGCAGGAGTAAAGTTTTTATTTGTTAGATTGAGTTATTTCAAAATAGTCTAATGGCTAAATAGAATAATTTAAAACCAAAAAATAATTAAAATTAAATATCTTAAATTATTAAAATTATCAACAACTGAAAAATAAAAAAAGTACTAGACCAAAATTAGGTCTAGTACTTTCAAAACTGTTCCATTTAATTAAGTCTTTTATTTGTCAAAGAACCTTTATCTTTTGCTTCTAGCAATAATTTTTTGAGAAAGCACTTCGTCATTAACATAGCTCACCACATAATACATTTTACCCGCAGGCAAATTCAACTCTTGTTTCCAATGCCCCAGTTCCTCAGATGGTTTGACATATTTTTCAAAAATCAAATTCCCTTCCGAACCATAAACTCGAATCGAAGCATCTGACTCCGCAGGCTTCAATAAACTTAAAGTGAATTGTCCATCATTTGGATTAGGAAAAACTTGCAAATCTACATTTTTAGGAGAACCAATTAATACCGAGCGAACATCTGAATATTCGAATTTTTCATCAAAATCCATTTGCTTAAGGCGATAATAATTATGACCAATCATAGGTCGGTCATCAATAAAAGAATAAAATTGAAATTCATTCGTAGTACCATGACCTCCTATAAAGTCAATGAATTCCCAATTAGTACCATCAGTACTTCTTTCTATTTCGAAGCCGAGGTTATTGAGTTCAGAGGCAGTTTGCCAATTGAGCGTAACCTCTTTGTCATTAGATGTTTCTACTTGGAAATTTACTAACTCTACAGGCAATGCAGATGCTTCCGTTACTTCAATTTGATCTATTGCTAATTCTCCTAAGGATGCTTCATTTATAGCATCAAATCTTAACCAAAGTTGAGTATTAGTTCCAGTAGCGATGTCAAAAGTAAAGGTTGCAAAATCTAAGGTTAATGCAGTACCTGACTCAATTCCTCCCTCACGAATTTCTAAATCAGGAGTGGTGACAGGTTCAAAGAAGATACCTGTGTAATAGTTTAAATTATTGAATGCGTATAACATTTTCATTCCTTCCGTACCTTCCCAGTTAGTACCTTGTGTAGCTGCATACATAGTTGAAACAGTTGCATTATCAATACCAGAAATATCAATAGGGCCAAATACTATTCTTTTCGTCGTAAATCCAGTACCAGTAACACAAGTTCCAGGACTACCATTCATTACATTATCAAGACTTTCAGCAGCCCAATAATGTGTACCCATTTCTCCTGCGAAATCTGAAGATGAACTTGTTCCAACTCCGTTTATGTCAACGTCAGAAGCACGGGCAAAGTAATCTGTAGAACTACAAATTATATTAGCTTGAGGCCTATAGGTTATTTCTTTGGGGTCTCCATCTTCAAATGTTACGATATAAGGAAGGGAAGAAGCTCCTACATTTACTTCAATCTGATCAATTGCTAATTCTTCTGAGGCTCCTTCATTTGTGGCAGTATATTTTAACCAAAGTTGAGTATTAGTTCCAGTAGCGATGTCAAAAGTAAAGGGTGCAAAATTTAAGGTTAATGCAGTACCTGTTTCAACTCCTCCCTCACGGAGTTCTGTATCAGGAGTGGAGGCAGGAGCAAAGAAGATACCTGTGTTATAGGTTGAATTATCGAATGAGTATGCCATACTCATTCCTTCCGTACCTTCCCAGTTAGTACCTTGTCTAGCTGCATACATAGTTGAAACAATTGCATTATCAATAGTAGAAATATCAATAGGGCCAAATACTATATTTTTAGTCGTCTGTCCTGCACCAGAATCACAGGTTCCAGGACTACCATTCACTATATCATCAAGACTTTCAGCGGCCCAATAATGTGTACCCATTTCTCCTGCGAAATCTGAAGATGAACTTGTTCCAACTCCGTTTATGTCAAAGTCAGAAGCACGGCCAAAGTAATCTACTGAACTACAAACTATGTTAGCATCAGGCGTATAGGTTGATTCATTGGGGTCTCCATCTTCAAATGTTACGATATAAGGGATTTGACTAATTAGTTGAGAAGAATTAATTAGGAAGAAAAGAAATACTAAAATGAATGAAGTTGTTCTTAGTGTAAATATTTTATTCATGTGTATATAATTGAAAGATTTAAAATTTAGAGTTTACAGAAAAGTAAAATCTGTTGGTTAATTAATAATGATTCAAATGTAGCGGAGACCAATGTGGTGATGCGGACATATAACTACCAAAAACGGACATTTTGTTTTTTACCTGTCAAAAACGGACATATAGGTGTGGTGAAACGGACAAGAAGAATGAAAAGGCTAATAAAGACAAGGGGTGTAGATGATTGGAGAGAATGTGTGTGTTGTGAAAAAAAGAAAAGGGAAATCTCGAAAAACAGGAAATATTTAATCAAATCATATATTTATAGCTGGAACAATTTCTTTGTTTCGACGTTTTTTAATAAGTTTAATTTTTAATTCCAAATTGTGTGCTTATTCTCAAATTTGGATTGTTGGCATCAAATAAAACAACCACTCTCGATCTTTAATTCGAAGGATCTAACTGTTCCCAATTTTTTTTTAATGAATTCAAATAAATTAACCATAAATTAACTATGTTCAATTTGAACATTAAATTAAGCCTATTTTTTAGCTACTTCTTTTTTCTTTCCTTTTGGCAAATGCACGCCCAAGAGCACATTATCGATGTTCAACAATTCGGCGTAGAAGAAGGACTCTTACACCGCAAAGTCAACACAATTTTCGAAGATAAAAATGGATTAATTTGGTTAGGTGGCGATCAAGGATTACAACGCTATGATGGACATGAATTCAAATCTTGGACCAAAACAAATCGAGCTAATTTAACTTATAAAATCATTTCCATTGGACAAGATGATGCTGGATGGCTTTGGCTTTGGAATGGAGAAGAAATGGAATTTGTTTTTTTACATTCCGAGACAGAGGAGATTTTGACAACCGAAGAACGTTTTGGTAATGATTTCCCTCTTGTTCAAATAAATGCAAGCCCAAATGGAAACTGGGAAGGAGGAAGTAAAAACTTGGCCGTTTCAAGTCAAGGAAAACTTCTTTTTACGACGACTAATGGTGAATTAATTTCGTATGATAGCAAACAGGGTTTCCAATTTAAAAAAATAGAAAATGAAATTTCTTGTAGAATATTATTAATAGATGATCAAGATCATTTGTGGACGACTGTTGTAAATGAAGGTATTTATAAATTAAATATAGAAGGTGAAATATTAAAGTTTTTTCCAATCAAAAAGGGATATACTGCGGGGAATTTTTCAACTAGAAATGGAAAAATTTACTTTACTTATTTTCCTTCCAATCGACTTAATACAGGTACTCTTTATGAAATTGACTCCAATGATGAGATGAATTCCATAGCAAATCATTCCTTTGGTTTGATGATGAATAACCTTTATTGGGGTAAGAGTGATATAGGTTGGGAAATGTATGATTCTTTGGATAGTCTACCTTTACATATAATTAAAAAATCAGATTTCGATTTATCTCTTACTGAAAATGCTATTCCATATGTTGATTCAAAAGAAAGGATATGGACATATGGACAATATGGATTAAGTAAAATAGAGATTCGACCAAGTAAATTCCGAAAACACTTTTCGTTTGAAACAGAGGAAGCAAAACCAATAAGAAATTCAGCACGAGGAATTTGGGTAGATCAAGACACTATATTTGTAAATATGGAGCATAGTCATTTTATTCGATTGGATAAAAATGATTCTAAAAATTGGCAAATTCTAAATGAAGAGAATGCTGCTGCTGCTGTTAGACCTTTGCTGAGAAATGAAGATGGAACTTTTTGGGTTGGAACTTCTTTTTCTATCCAAAAAATAAATCGTGATGGAAAATTATTGGAGAAATTTGATACGGAGCAAAAAAGTATAATTGGGATGACTGGAATATGGTCTTTGTTTAAAGATAAAAATGAAAAAATTTGGATCGGAGGAGGAGGTAGCTTAGGATTTAAAAATAAGAGTGAAGATAAAACCCATATTTTTCAATCAAAGGACGATCCAACCAACTTTACCAAACGAAGAGGTGCCATCCAAAATATGATTCCTACCAAAAATGGTAAAGTCTGGTTTTGTTCTTTGTCGGGTTTATATTTATTTGATCCTATCGAAGAAAAAATATTAGCTCGATATGCTATTGATGAAAAAGGATCGAATTATTTGCCTTCCGATATTTTTTATTATTTGTATGAAGATAATGATGGAATAAAATGGATTGGCACTAGTGATGGTTTGATTCGCTGGGATCAAAATGCAACAACAGATTCTCAGTTCAAATTATTTACGCGTAATGATGGACTTTCTAATAATGTCATTTATGCGATTTTTGAAGATCAACATAATCGACTTTGGTTGAGTAGTGACTATGGAATTATGTCTTTTGACAAAACCACTTTTGATGTAAAAACTTATTTGGAAAAAGATGGAATCTCACATCATGAGTTCAATCGAACTTCTCAATTTCAATCGAAAGATGGAACCATTTACTTTGGAGGGTTAAATGGAATCACTAGTTTTCATCCTGATGATTTTATTCAACAGAAAAAAGATCAAGCAAAAATGTTGATTTCAGGTTATGAAATTTTTGATGGAAAAACAGAAACATTAGTTGATCGAGTCGGAGAATTGAGACAATCGAAAACGATTAATTTTTATCCTTCAGATCGTTTTTTTAGAATAAAATTCGCGCTTCCATCTTACGAAGATTTGGACAAGATTTTATATGGTTGGAAAATGGAAGGAGTAGATGCTGATTGGAATTTTCAAAAAGGAAATACACTTCAATTTGGAGCATTACCGTACGGAACACATACTTTAAGGATCAAAGGGCAAAGTTCCACAGGAGGCTGGTCACCACATGAATTGGCAATAAAAGTCAATGTTTTCAAGCCTTTTTACTTGCAGTTTTGGTTTTTGGCATTAGGTGTTTTTAGTTTAGTTGCTGGTGCATTTCTATTTTATAAAATAAGAACCAGTCAATTTTTACAACAAAAAGAAATCTTAGAAACTGAAATTCAGAAAGCAACTCAACAAATTCAAAATGATAAATCCATCATTGAAGCTGATAAAATAACAATAGAATTACAAGCTGAAGAACTCAAGGAATTAGACAAATTGAAGTCTCGATTTTTTGCTAATGTTTCGCATGAGTTACGAACGCCTTTGACTTTGATGTTAGGGCCAATTAGTTCTGCCATCAAAAGAGGAGAATTGTCTAATCGTGATTTTACTTTATTAAAAACCGCACAACAAAATGGACAAGACCTTCTAAAATTAATTGCAGCCATTCTTGATTTGTCCAAAATGGAATCAGGTAAAATGGAATTGGAAGAAACACCTGAATTACTTTTTCCATTGGTGCGACGCATTGCTAGTAATTTTGAATCTCATGCACAAAGGGGAGGAGTGCAGTTTAATTTTAAATATGATGCAGAGCAAGATTTGCAAGTCGAAGTGGATAAAGGAAAGCTAGAGATCATCTTGAATAATTTACTTTCCAATGCTGTGAAGTTTACACCAGCAGGAGGAAAAATTTCAATAGAGGTGGAAGACTTAAAAAGCAAATTAAAGATTACTGTTTCTGATTCAGGCAGAGGAATTCACTTTGACGATTTGCCTCATGTCTTTGATCGTTTTTATCAATCCAAACAACCCGATGCACCAACTGAAGGAGGAACAGGAATTGGTTTGGCGTTGTCGCAAGAGTTTGTTAAAATGATGAATGGAAAAATCTGGGTCGAAAGTGAATTTGGAAATGGAGCAACATTCTTATTTGAGATTCCTCGAAAAGAAGTGCTAGGAATGGTGGAAACGGAAAAAATGGAAGAAGAAGAAATTGTTGCGATGCCTGTTTTGGAAATTTTGGAAAATAAGCAGTTAGATAAAAATAAGCAATCGACCATTTTAATAGTCGAAGATAATCATAGTCTTCGTCAATATTTGGAAACGATTTTATCCAATGATTTTAATGTGTTGACTGCGGTGAATGGACAGGTAGCAATGGATGTTCTGACCAATGCAAAAAAAGCATTAACTGATGATGAAGGGAAACAACTTATGCCGCAACTTATCTTAAGTGATATCATGATGCCTATCATGGATGGATTTCAATTATTAGAAACAGTCAAAGCAAAGGAAGATTTATCTCATTTGCCGATGGTAATGTTGACTGCACGTGCGGATATTAAAGATAAATTAAAAGCATTACGAATTGGAGTAGATGATTATTTATTAAAACCATTTGAAGAAGATGAGTTACTGGTTCGCATTCATAATTTATTGAAAAATTATCAGCAGCGAATCCAAGCTGTGGAAGATTTGTCTGATAAAAAAGAAGAGACAAAAGAAGCACCTCCAACTCCAATCATTTCTAGAGCAGATCAAAAATGGTTAGATAAATTGGAGAAAATTTTGAGAAAAGAATTATCAAATAGTCAATATTCGATGAGTAACTTAGCTCATGATTTAGATTTGAGCGAACGACAACTTCGTCGTCGAATCAAACAACTTATTGGAATCACGCCTGCACAATATTTAAAAGAAACTCGCCTACACCAAGCACGTGAACTGTTAGAAAACAAAAAGTATAAAACCATTGCTAAAACAGCTTCTGCAGTTGGTTTTCAAGATGTACGTACTTTTTCTCGTAATTTTTCTGCTCATTTTGGGAAAAAACCTTCTGGTTATATAATTAATTGACAATCAACATATTACGATTATTTTATGTCCGTTCTTGGCACCTAAATGTCCGTTTTAACTCTTTGGATATTCGCAATGTCCGTTTTTGGTACCTCCCTGTCCGATTCACCACAACAAGTTTGCCCACCTTTGAAATTGTAAAGAGGATAACAAATTCCTTTAGAGTTTTAACTTCCTCTTTATATAACTCAGTTGGCAAAAGCCGCCCATGTGAAGTAGGCGGGCGGCTTTTTTTACATACTTATCAGAATAGAGAAAACAACTTTTCTTAAAAATCAGGAGGCATTTTAATTAATCAATTTATTGACCTTAAAAACATTTTAAAAATGAAAAATTTAATTACAATTAATGCGGTAAACTTCAAAAATGATTTACCTCTAAATTTCAAAAACGGTCTATTATTCTTAACCTTATTCTTATGCTCTACAATGGCAATTAGTCAAAAATTAATTACCGGAGAAATTATTCCTAAAAATATTGAAGGGAAGGTATTAATGATAAAAAACGTAGACAATAGCGATTACTATTGGCATTCAAACCCACCTACAAAAACAGATAATGGAAATAGTATTTACCTTAAAGAGAAAACAAACTCAAATTTTAGTAAGTGGGTTTTTTTTCATGTCGGAACGGATGAATTTGGTAATAACGGAAATCCTAGACATTATTATACCATTGCAAATTATGCAACAGGGTCTCTTATTAATACTCTCGGTGATCAGGTAGATCCTGGGGATGATTATTACGTAGGTTTTACAGTAAACAACAGATTTGATATGCCATGGCGGAAGAATGACCAAGTTTTTTATTTAGAAGAATCTTCGTCTGGTAAATATAAAATTATACCTAATTATAACTCTGATTTATCAATAGCGGGTCCAAAGTATCTTCTAGAAGCTGGATTTTCATCATCGATCAATACCACCATAGGTCTAATTAACAGAGATGAGTATAATAAAAAATTAATTTATAATAATCTTATAAGAATGACGCATCATTCAAAAATTGAGCCTAATGCAGAGCTTTGGAATTTTGAAATTCAATCTGAAACTATTCCAGTTCCACAGGTACAGAAGGCAACGAATAATTTAATAGTTACAACTCCAAATTGGAATAGTACATTATCTCCTAGCGATAGTCAATTACCAGGATTCAAGACTGTAGGGAAGACAACAATACCCTATTTTAAAGTGAAAAATGATTTTTTAAAATTTCATACAGCAATAAAAGAAACTCCATATTATACTTTGGAACGTCAACAAAGGTATACCCTTAAATCAAGGTTAGAAAATTGTGGAACAGGACCAATAACAAAAAAACATTCTTATACTACTGGTTTTTCCTCAACACAATCTCAGAGTTTTGCTACTCATTTAGGAATTAAAATTGGACTTTCGGAGACAGCTGGTATGGAAGGAGAATCAACAACTATAAGTGCAGAAGTTTCAACGGATTTTACATGGAATTGGACTACTTCTACTACATCTAATCAAAGTGAAATGGATGAAATAGATTATACAATAGAGCCTTATAATATTATGTATTTGTGGCAAATTCATGAAAAATTTCTAGTATTTCCATATGGACAAAATAAACCAATTAAGGCTTGGATATTGCCTGTCGAACATACTAGTAAATCTACAGTAAAATGTACCAATAATCCTAATAGGTAAAAAATTAGGTTAAAATCTGAGCTAAACCGCTGGCGCTACCTCTTCGAGCTACAGTACCGACACAAGTCGTATTAGAAAAAGAATATATTTACTTAAAAGATGAATACCAATTTTTCACCTGAGACTATTGACACTACTACAACTCAAAAAAGATATGTCAGTCGTAAACGAAATGATTTCAATGATTT
>JBGCFD010000046.1:0-123222 GCA_045106765.1 Saprospiraceae bacterium
GCTGATTTTTATTTTTTAACAAAAAAAGATAAAATTCTACTGAAAACGAGATACGAACAATTCAAAAAACCGAAAACAAATAAAATAAAAGTTAATCATCGAGCTTTTTAAAATCGTTTGACGGATTAAACAACTTAAAGACTATCAATAAAAAACGTAAATCGTCCATCGTAAAGCGTTAAACATAAAAATTCATTTAGATGTCACCACTCATATTTTTTTTAGCCATTTTAGTTGGAGGAATATTCGCCATTGGGTTACTATACTTCTTCTATTTTGCTTTGATTCATTTTCAACCAGGTAAGGGAAAAGTCAGAACTGATTTGAAAAAAATGAAAAATGAAATCACTCCTTTTATCAACGAATTAATTCCTTGGAACAAAGAAGAATTAGAATTACTATCCTCCAATCAAGTCAAACAAAAAATCAGCAGAGGAGTGATCACCACAGCTGAAGGCGTCTTTAATTCCATTTATCATGAACCTCTAATTGCTTATTCTTACAAAAAATATATTTCTTCGAAAAAAGATGAAGTCATCTATGCACGAACTTCCAATCACGAATTTGTCTATCGAACAAAAAAAGGATCGACCGAACTTTTTATTGATAATCAAAAAGTAGGAGTCATCAATAATCAAGGTTTACTTCACGGAGGTCGGCGAAAGCGTTTATTAGCTCGCATCAATAAAGGTGAAAATGAATTGGAATTACCTATCATCATTGGCAACAAAGAACGAGGAACTTTGATGAAACCAGAGTCGGGATCAGTCAACCCAAGAGCCTTTCAATTTGTAGGAGAAATGGGAAAGAATGAAGAGGCCGTTTTTCTTTCATTAGCAGTTTTAGAATTGGTGAGAGAATCTGTAAAATAGATTTATTAATAAAACATTTTAAGAAATTCATTGAGTAAATATTCGTTTAAAGGTTATTTGAATTTTGTTCCTTTTACAAAAAATATCATATGAAAATTGTCAAATCATCTATTAAATTAATTCTGATTCTCAATATAATTTCTCTTCTATTTATATTTAGCTGTAAAAAGGAAAGTGAAAAAATTGAAATAAAAGAACCTGAAATAGAAGAACTCACAACTTGTCTCGCAGAAATTGATGGGACTTTCCAAGAAGTCATCTTAGATGAAAATCCAGAATACTTAGATGGTGGATTTAATGGTCTTATTTTTAACTTAATCAGTACAATTGTTTATCCTGCCGAGGCAAGAGAAAATGGAATCGAAGGATTCTCTTCAGCTAATTTCGATATTACAGAGGAAGGAAAAGTAGAAAATGTTGAAATCATAGAGAACCCTGGAGGAGGAATTGGTGAAGAATTAAAAACCACCATCGAAGAAATCACATCTGGTATTTCTTTTTCACCAGGAATTTTAAATGGTAATCCAATAAAGGTTCAGAAAACTTTAGTTGCTACTTTTAAGTTACAAGGTTAAACAGGCTCACTTACTCATCGTAAATAAATAAATTTTCACCCCCATAAAAGCCTTTATTTTCGCCATTCTTTTTACTTTTGAAGACTATTTATTGAAACAAATTTTGGTTTCCCCTGTTTAGAAACTATAAATTTAATTCTGAATTGAAAAACGAAGAAAAATGAATGTTCTAGATCAAGTAAGAGTTGTTGTTTACAGAATAAATAAAAAAGGCTTAGAAATCTTTTTAGTTAATGAAGAAGACAATTGGCAAATTCCAAAAGGAAGCTTCCAGCAAACACCAGCTTCTATTCTTTCTGAAGATAATTTAATAGAATTAGAGCCGACTCAAAATAGTAATGGTAACATGCAAAGAGCATTAGCTGTTGAAGGTGACTGGCATGATATTCCATCGATCAGAGGAATTATTAAAGATGATGTACGAATCGTTAAAGATCAATTAAAACAACGAATCCCAGGGTTGGAGCAAGGTACATTTGTTGCTGTAAAAGAAGCTGTGAAGAGAGTTATGCCTGAAGAATATGCTTGTCTAAAAGAATTAAAAGAAATCATTGTCGATCGTAATTCTGCGAAATACATTTAATTTAAAATAAATAATAAAAAAAGCGGAGTTAGCACTTTCAAGTGCTAACTCCGCTTTTTTTATCTAAGCAATACAATTTTCCAAAATTATTATTTGTGCTATTTTCACAACTCCTCCACTTGGAAATTCGTCCTATTTTATAAATTCAATTCTTTCTTCATTCGCAAAAATTCTTCATTTAGCGAAGCTTGTAAAACCATCTCTTTGTTCTCATAAGGATGCTTAAACTTCAACTCTTGCGCATGCAAAAGCATCGTCATCATATTCCATTTTTCTTTAAAAAGTTTGTTCTGCTTATTGCAACCATGAGGTCGGTCGCCGATGATTGGATGTCGGAGATGATTGAGATGTTTTCGAATTTGATGTTGTCGACCAGTTTTAGGAAAAGCTTCAATAAGTGAATATCTTGATGTAGAATATTTTCCAAAAGGAATTTCTACTTCCGTGTGTTTATTGTTATAAAAATTAGTAATCGCCTCTTGTTTTTTATTTCGATCATTCGTCAATGGGTAATCTACTTCAATTTTTTCTGGAAAAAAACCACGAACTATTGCGAGATATTTTTTGGGAACCCGATTTTCGACAAATTCATTTTGCACTAATTTTGTTGTTTCTTTATCTAGTGCAAAAAGTAAAACCCCGGAAGTCTTTCGATCTAATCGATGAATCGGAAAAACATGTTGTCCAATTTGATCTCGCAATATCTGCAAAGCAAACTCACTTGCATCTGCAGCAATCGGACTTCGATGTACAAGTAAACCGTTGGGTTTATTGATTGCGACAAGATATTGATCTTGATAAATTATTTCTAACTGCAATTTTTCCATTTTAATATTTTACCAATTACTCCCCTGCCCCATCTTCCAAAACTAACGGGACATTTCTCGAAAATGCAGTCTCAAATGAGATCGTTGTATTTGTTCCTTCTACACCTTCAATTCCCAAAATTTTTTCATAAATAATATCTCGTAAGTGTCGATTATTTTTGGCAAAAATCCGAACTAACACAGCATACCTTCCAGAAATATTTACACACTCCACAATTTCAGGAATTTTTTCCAATTCTTTTTCTACCAATCGATGTTGTTTAGAATCGGTCAGCATGATTTGAGTATAACCAGAAGTTTGGTAGCCTAATTTCCATGGATCTAATTGATACGATGCTGCCATCAAAATACCTTCTTCTTTTAATTTTTTGATGCGCTGGTGGATCAAAGTATTTGAAACTTTCAATTTTTTAGCTAATTGAATTAAAGGAATTCTAGCATCAACTGTCAGTTCGTGAATGATTCGAAGGTCAAACGGGTCAAGTTTATTTTTTTTCATAATTATAAAATAATAAAATTTATTTTTTGACATTAATTAAAAGCAAAAATGTAAATAATGACTTAGAATAGCAACTTACAAAACAAATATTAATAAAAGGCAGTTAATTTGCAGTTATAATTAAACAACTATTAAAATCTATTTACAATGAACATTACAGCAATTTTATCAGTCAGTTTGATTTTATTTTCAGTAATTGACATCATCGGTTCACTTCCTATTTTAATTAATATGAAAAAAGAGGGAGTACAAATTAACGCATCAGTTGCAACTGGATTTGCAGCAATTATTATGATTGCATTTTTATTTTTTGGTGCAGCCATTTTAGGAATTTTTGGAATTGAAGTTTCTTCTTTTGCCTTGGCAGGAGCTTTGATTATTTTCTTTATTGGTTTAGAAATGATTTTAGGAATCCGAATTTTTAGAGATCATCATGACGATGGAGGCTCAGGAAGTATCGTTCCTATTGCTTTTCCATTATTGGCTGGTGCAGGAACTTTAACTACAATTATTTCTCTAAAATCAGAATATGATAATATCAGCATCATCGCTGGAATTGTTGTCAATTTAGTATTCATTTATTTTATTTTGAGATCAACAGATTGGTTATCTAATAAAATTTCACCAGCGGTAATTTCGACTTTGCGAAAAGTTTTTGGAATCATTTTGATTGCGATTGCAATCCAAATGATTAAGGAAAATTTATAATACAACTTAGCCGTGCCATGCTTTAGAGCATGACACAGCTAACCAAATAAGTAGGAAGTTGTCTATTAGTTGCTTGAAAATCAGCTAAGGCAACTTCCTCAAAACCACATTTTTTTCTAGCTTTGAGGAATATTTCATTTACGTTTTTTCAAATAAAAAATATGAAAATTTCCCGAAACCTTTTCCTTCTTATTCTTATAATGATCACATCGATCCAATTTTCTGCTCAATCCACCAGTCAAATAAAAAATCATCCAAAAAACTCGATTGAACATACTGTTAAATTTTTCGCTCCAAATTATAATAATCTTTACCTTGGTTTTACCCTGGATGTAGCACCTCTAATTTCAACTCCTTTTATCATGCTTTCTGGTTATGTTAATGAGGAAAATTTTCAAGGGAAATTATTTTTCCGAACGGAAATTGAAGGAAAAGAAGGATGGTCTGAATGGCAAATTTTCACATTGATGACAGAAGGTATTACTCCTAATCGAACTGTTTACCTTGGAGGTGAGTTAAACGAAAAAACAACTCGCATACAATTTAAGGCTCTTCACAGGGTAGCCCCCAATTTTAAAATACGACTTTTTTTCCCTGGTCATTCTGATAAAAACAATACTGTCCATACAAGAGGTGGCGAAGCAGATTGTACTTGTGAACAACCTGATATTTGTGGTCGATCATGTTGGTGCCCTTCAGGAGATTGTCCGATTGATACAACTCCAGAGACTACAGTAGCTTCTCATTTTATAGTTCATCATTCAGCTGGGCAAACGACTAGTTCCGATTTTGCTGCAGTCGTCCGATCTTATTATGATTTTCATACTGGCACCAATGGTTGGGATGACATTGGATATAATTGGTTAATTGATGGTAATGGAGTTATTTACGAAGGACGAGGGCAAGGATTACAAGGAGCGCATTTTAGTTGTATGAATGAAAATACAATTGGTATTTGTGTGATTGGAAATTATGAAAATGCCACTCCCTCTTCCGAAGCAATTAATGCACTTCAAAATTTTATTGCTTGGGGATCTTGCGAAGAAGACATTGATGTTTTAGGAATGGATTTACATCCTAGTTCAACTTTTAATTTAAATAATATTTCAGGTCATTTAGATGGTAATGATTCACCAAATGCTTGTAGTACAACAGCTTGTCCTGGGGTTAATTTATATAACTTGCTCCCGACTATTCGAGATGAAATTGCAGCTTTTCCATGCCTTGATAATAATCCATCAAATGTAAACGAATTGTTAGAAAATGAAAAAATCGAAATTTTCCCCAACCCAAACAATGGTAATTTCCAAGTAAATTTTGAAAATGTAACGATTACAAATATTGTTATTTATAATTCAATTGGACAAGAAATTGAAAACGATAACAAAACATTTACAAATTCATTTCCCCAAAGTAAAATTCTACAAATCGCAACTAGTGGATTGTTTCATTTACAATTTCACTTAAATGATGGACGAACTATTTCACAAAAAGTAGTCGTTACTAAGTAATAAAAAAAGGTGCTACTATTTAAGCATAGTAGCACCTTTTTACTTTCTCAAAAATCCTATTCGCCATCCAAATAAATCTGAAATCCAAAATTAAAAGTCAATCTCTTATTAATTGCAAACTCGTCGAATCTCAGATACTCATAGTTAACTAATAAATCTAAAGAAACATTTTCATTTAAAAAGAATGCCACCCCTGGGCCTGCATTTACTTGAAAACCATTATTGTTTGCGGTACCTCCAATATTACTAACTCTTTGATAAATAAATCCTCCTTTCACTTCTGCATAAAATTGAATAACATCAGAATCACCAACATAGTATCTCCCAAATGGCAAAATACTTAAAGAAGTAACATTATTATTACTTTGTTTTTGAAAATTTAAGTTGATACCCGCTCCTGCTGCGACATGATCAGTTACAAATTTTCCATAGTTAGGGTTAAAGTTGAGGAATAACAGATTGTCATTATTTTGTACAAACTGAGTTCCAAAACTAACTGTTCCTCCTACCAATTTATTTCCTTCATCAGTTTGAGCAAAAGTAAAAATTGAGGTAAAAAGTAAAATAATTAGAGTGATTTGTTTTTTCATTTTTAATATTTTTTAGTGAAAAAATTTTAGACCTAAACATGTGATTTATCTCTATTAATAAAAACGACTCCCGTCAATAAAATTCCTGCAGCTAGTATTGATCGTATAGAAATTTCTTCCATGTTTAACCAAAATCCCAATCCCATCGCAATCACGGGATGAACATATGATGAAGCTACAACTCTCGTTGGAGAAACTTTTAATAACAAAAAATTGAACGCTGAAAATGCGAGAATCGAACCAAAAATTATCAAATAGATCCACGCTCCAATTGCTCTTGTCGTCAACGTAGACCATTCAAAATTTTGAATCTCTTGCATCCCAAAACTACTCGCCAAAAGCATTAATCCTCCCAAAATCATTTGTACACTTGCACTTTGAAAAACAGACTTAGGCAAATCAGCCGACGCAATCCAAATCGAAATATATCCCCAAGCTAACATCGCTATAAATATAAAACTAAAGCCAACCATCCATTCCCAGCTTGATACAAATTTGGGTTGCCCTACTAAAATTACCATTCCCAAAATCCCCAACCCTATTCCTATCCAAGTGTTGATTTGAGGTTTTTGTTTTTTATATCCCCACAGCATAAATGCGACGACTAAAGGTTCAAGAGAAATCACTAAAGCCGTAATTCCAGAATCTACATATTGCAATGCCCAAGTCACCAATCCATTGCCAATTCCAAATAAAAGAAGACCTGCAAAAGCTAAATTTTTAAATTGATTCCAAGTGATTTTTATTGGTGAAAAAAAACTTGAAATGAATAAGAGAATACTTCCCGCCACCAAAAAACGAATACCCGAAAACATAAAAGGTGGGATCACTTTTACTCCCCAAGCATTGCCTAAGTAGGTGGTACCCCAAACTATGTACACTATAAAAATGCAAAGTGGGATTAACCAAACATCCCGTTTGTCTTCAGCCATCTGATGCTTTATTTAACAATATTTTCTGAAGGGACAAAGGAAATCAAAAGTTGGGAATCTTTTTATGCTTTGGTTTAATAAAAAGCGAAAAGTAAAACACTTTAATTTATCGAACTTTCAATAAAAATTGAAAGTTCGTGTTTTTTAGCATATATTTGTTATAAAATATCTTTTAAATATTAAAAATATTATCATGCTTAAGAATCGAAAACTACTCATCGACCAAGATTGTCCCATGTGTAATATTTATGGAAAATGTTTTTCTAAAATTGGATTAATTGATAAAAATACTGTTTCGCCTTATCAAACAATTCACGATTTTTACGCTAATCAAATTGACATGGAACGAGCTAAAAATGAAATTGCTCTCTTGGATACAGAAACTTCTACGACTTATTATGGCATTGATGCAATGATTGAAATCGTTGCTCATCGTTCTGTTTTTTTGAAAAAAATATTATACAGCAAATTAATTTACGCTTTTCTTTTGCGGCTCTATCGGTTTATTTCTTACAATCGAAAAGTGATTTATCCAACTTTGGAAAATAGAAATACAAGAGATTGCACCCCTGAATTGAATAAAAAATATCGTTGGACTTATATCTTTTTTGTGGCAATTTTTACGGGATTAGTTTTAAATCAATTTGCCTTTCATCTAAATGTACGATTGGGTTGGGAACATAATTGGATCAGAGAGTTCATTATTTGTTTTGGTCAAATTGGCTGGCAAATGACTACAATTTCTTTTTTCAAAAAAGATAAAACATTGGAGTATTTGGGAAATATGTCAACGGTCTCTATGATCGGTGGAATACTTTTATTACCTGTGCTTTTGGCTAACTATTATTTCCCGATTTCTTTGATTGGATTAATTGCAATGTTTGGAATTGTGGTAGGCATTATGTTTTTTGAACATATTCGGAGATGTAAATTGTTGGGTGTTCCTTTTGCGATGACTATTTCTTGGGTGGGATTTCGGACGGTAGTTTTGGGTATGATTTTATGGATGATGGTTTAGTTTTTTTGAACCACAAAAGGCACAAAAGAATTGCGCACTATTTGTGTCTTTTGTAGTTCAAAATTATTCCTCTAATTTTCCCAGTATTTCCAAAAATCGTTCATCATTTTTATACTTCTCCAACGACTTCTCCGCTTCCAATTTCTCCTTCAAAGGATAAGCCAATGGCTTCGAAATCGCCAACTCTATATTCTCAAAAAACAATTCATCATTCCCTTCATCCGCAAAAATAAAAGCAAGCGTCGCATAAGCCCAACCGTTATTTTTATCAATTTCCAATGATTTTTTGACATCCATTTTAGCTCGTTCAAATTGCTTTAGCTTTCGATAAGAGTTACCACGATTGTTTAAAGAATATGCTGCACCTGCTGGATTTAATTCAATAGATTTTGAAAAATCTAGAATGGCTAATTCATTCCTCTCCATCAGATCATAAACAAACCCTCGATTATTATAAGCATCAGTATAGGTCGAATCAATTTCTAAGGCTTTATTATAATCCGCAAGAGCATTGTTATATTGAGTTAATTTTCGATAAGCAATTGCTCTATTTTTATACAAATAGATTGTGTCGGGTGCCAATTCTATGGCTTTAGAATAATCAGCAATTCCCTTTTCTATTTCATTCATATCTACATGCAGACCACCTCGATTATTCCAAATCCAAATTTCCGTTGAATCTAACATAAGTGCCTCTTCAAAGTCCTCCATCGCCAAGTCAAATTCTCCAATTTCAATATTACTTTTTATCCTAAACTTCAGCGCTTCCAAATTTTCAGGATCAATCAATAGTGCTGAATCAAAATCAACGATAGCAGAATCATATATTGCTAAATCATGATAAGTCATTCCTCTTTTATAAAAATAATCATACTCGTAACTATTCAATTTTATGGCTTTGGTAAAAAATGTAATCGCTGTATCCAATTCATTTTTCTCCACATATACCTGTCCCTTATTAAATATTGCATCTGAATATCGAGGATTCAAATCAATCGCCTCATTAAAATCATCGAGTGCTTCATCATAGTTTTTTAAATCCATATTTAAAGCCCCTCGACTATTATACGCCTCTGCAAATCGTGGCGCATTTTCTATCGCTTTATCATAATCGAGTCGAGCTTCTTCGTAATTTTCTAACTTATAATTGCTTTGTCCTCGCTTGTTGTAAGCTCTCGAATAAAATTCCTTATCCATTCTAATCGCTCGATCAAAATATATAATTGCCACCTCATATTTTTTGGCAAAATAGGCACCCGTTCCTCGATAATAAATATCTTCCGCGGTAGGTTTTTCCAACACAATCGGACTCCTTGCAGCTTGCGCAAATGTATTGTTACAAAAAAGCAACATCCAAAAAATTATTACTGCCTGAACGGCAAAGAGATATTTCATGTAATTTCTTTTTGACTTGTTAAATCAAACGATAGGTTTAAAGTTTGGATTGTCTTTGAGATATTGCAATTTACTACTAAATAATTTCCCCATGTTTTCTGCTCGACGTTTGGCTTCGTCAGCTTGCTTTCCTTCAAAATTTTCATCAATCGTCTGATGAAAAAGTGCCACCCAATGTTCAAAGTGAGAATTATCTACAGGAAGACCAATATGTTTTTGAAATGGATTGCCAGTATATTCTCTTTGGAAAAACAAAATAGTATTCCAAAAACTATACATTCTTTCCAAGTGCTTTTCCCAATTTCCATCTGGGATTCGTAGGGCAAAAACTGGCCCTAATTTCTCGTCCTTCTGTATTTTTCCGTAAAATTTATCTACAAATATTTTGATATCCTCTTTTCCTGCAATGTCTTTCATTATTTATTTTTTCATAATTAAATAGACAAAAGTAAACAAAACTAATCAGGACATTGTCAAAGTAAGTTCAAGTTTTATTTGCTAATCATATGATCCCATGTTCTATTTTCTATCTGTTAAATCTCTGTAAAACATTTCAGCACCTTCCCTCATTCTCACATTTTTTAATTATTTTGGCATAAAAATAAAATACCAAATCTTATGGCAACTTACAATCTAAATATTAATGGAAAAATGCAAACCGTAGAAGCAGAGTCGGATACCCCGATGCTTTGGGTTTTGCGAGACACAGTTGGGTTAGTCGGCACCAAATATGGCTGCGGAATTGCTCAATGTGGCGCATGTACTATTCACCTCAACGGACAAGCAATGCGATCTTGTCAACTTCCTGTCTCAGCAGTTGAGGACAAAAAAATAACAACTATTGAAGGCCTATCAGCTGATGCATCTCACCCACTACAAGATGCTTGGCGCCAGCACGACGTACCGCAATGTGGTTATTGCCAAGCAGGTCAAATTATGAATGCAGCAGCCTTGCTCAGTAATAATTCCAATCCTAGTGATACTGATATTGACAATGCTATGCGTGGAAATATTTGCCGATGTGGTACATATAACCGAATCAAAGCTGCAATCAAAACAGCTTCTGGTAACAGTTAATGGTTAATCACTTGCTGGTTTAGCAAGTAAGCTATTTGAAATTTATCATTTAAAATTCAGAATCAATTCTATTATGGAAAATATAAATAAAGTTAATCGTCGTAATTTTCTAAGGTTATCTGCGCTTTCGGGTGGCGGATTAGTTTTAGGATTTAATTGGAGTTCCTGTAATTCGCCTAAGGATGTTACTCCAATCAAAGCCATGCCTAAGGAATGGTTTGGCATCAATGCATTTTTAAAAATAGGTGACAATGGTATAGTGACTATATTTTCTCCAAATCCTGAAATTGGACAAAATATCAAAACTTCTATGCCGATGATTGTCGCAGAGGAGTTAGATGTAAAATGGGAAGACGTGATGGTTGAGCAAGCTGGATTGAATACCGAATGGTACACTCGACAAGTTGCTGGTGGAAGCCAATCAATTCGCCATGGTTGGAAAAGTTTAAGAATGGCTGGTGCAACGGCGAAACAAATGTTAGTCAACGCTGCTGCCAAACAATGGGAAATTGATCCTGCCGAATGTACTGTTGCTGACGGAATAATTTCGAATGGAAAAGGAGAAACTTTAGGTTTTGGAGAGGTAGCAAAAGTTGCTTCCACGATGGAAGTTCCAAAAGAAGATGATGTCAAATTAAAGGAAACTAAGGATTATAAAATTATCGGAACTGATCGAGGTAATGTTGATATGGAAAATATCATTACTGGAAAACCGCTTTTCGGAATTGATACTAAGCGAGAAGGAATGATGTATGCGGCAGTTTTGCGAGCACCTGCTTTTGGTCAAAAATTAATTTCCGTTGATGATACCGCTGCGCTAAAAATTGCAGGTGTACAAAAGGTCGTCAAAATGCAAATTCCGCAGCGACAACAATTCAAAGGAGAAAATGTAATGCTGGATAAAGTAGCAGTAGTCGCCAACTCAACTTGGGCTGCCATGAAAGGGAAAAAAGCATTAGTTGCAGTTTGGGAAAACACCTCCGCTGCGGAAAATACAACTAACCATAAAGTAGCTTTAAATAAACTTACCGAGAGTCGAGCAGAAAAACCAGTTCGATTGGATGGAGATCCTGATAAAGCATTTGCGCAAGCAGATGAAATTATTGAGAGAACTTATGAATCTCCATTTTTGCCTCATAACTGCATGGAACCCATGAATTTTTTCGCCAACGTAACTGATGCAAAAGTAGAACTCGTTGGCCCAATTCAAACGCCAGAATGGACTCGAGGTCGAGTGGCTGGTTTGTTAAATTTGATTGAAGAGCATGACCCTAAAGATAAAGATGCTGCAAAGGCAGCTCAAGAAAAAGCATTCGCAAAAATTGATTTGCAAATGACTCGAATGGGTGGTGGTTTTGGACGAGGGCTTTACGTAGATTTCGCTTTGGAAGCTGTTGAAATTTCTAAAGAAACCAAGACCCCCATTCAAGTAATTTGGACACGGGAAGATGATATGACCGCAGGAACTTATCGCCCTGCTGTACATTATAAAATTCGAGCGGCCATCAAGGATAACAAAATTACAGGTTATCATTTGATTGAAGCTGCTGTAAATGGAAATATGTGGTCGTCATTAGCTGATGGATTTCCTGCATCTGGAATTAGCAATTATCAATGTGATAATCATTCACTCGAAAGTAATGTTTCGACAGGTGCATGGCGAGCGCCTTACACTAATTTTTTAGCATCAGCGGAGCAAAGTTTCCTAGACGAAGTTGCTCAAAAAACTGGACAAGACGCGGTGCAAATGCGTTTGGATATTTTGGAGCAAGCAAAAGTAGCATACGATACTCACATCAAACTCGAAGAAGAAATCAAAGATGAAGAGAAGTTAAAAACAGCGAAACAAGGTTTGATGCCAAAAGGGAATTATGAACCTGACCGATTTATTGCAGCTATAAAAATGGCAGCAGAAAAAGGCGGCTGGGGAAATACGCCTCGTGGAATGCATCTTGGGTTTAGCGCATTTTATTCTCACAATACTTATGTGGCACAAGTCGCTCAAGTTAAAATGGTTGATGATGTGCCGAAAGTAGAAAAAGTAATTTGTGTAGTAGACTGTGGAATCGTGGTAAATCCTTTGGCAGCTACTAACTTGATTCAAGGTGGCGTGATTGATGGAATTGGTCACTCAATGTTTGGTGATTTTACTTTTGAAAATGGTCAGCCGACTATGGAAAATTTCAATAAATATCGCCTTATCAGAATGGATGAAGCTCCTCAAATCGAAGTGCATTATGTTGATAATGGAAAATCTCCAACGGGACTTGGTGAACCTACTTTGCCTCCTGCAGGTGCTGCGATTGCCAATGCTTTCCACTCTGCTACAGGTATAAGAATGTACAATCAACCTTACGTGAAAGACAATAAAGTATTGGGATAACTTTTCAAATTATCTTTTTAAAAAATAGCCTTCAAGACTTTTGTTTTGAGGGCTATTTTTTCAGTTGGTTAATTCTAATAGGATTTTTACTTTTGCAGGATGACAAAATAAGATTCATCTAAGAATTTAAAAAAATATAAACTTATGGAAAATTGTACCATCTACTCTCACTATCTCAACTTCGATAAAGTAGTCGAAATCGTCAAAAAGAAATTACCAAAAGCAAAAGTGGAATTCAACGACGGAGGCATCAATAAATCACTTGTGGCAACTATCAAGGGAGGATTTTTTGGAAAAAATAAAACCCTCAAAATCAATTATCGTCAAAGAGAAAATCCATCTTATAGATTGGAAGAAGTGGAATGTGGCCTAACTCAAAACTTGGCAGGTATGGCTAATTTTATCCAATCACTTCCCACTCAAAATGAAGCAGTAAAAAGTAAATTTCTTCACAAAGTACTCGCAGCTAATTGTGAGATGCCTTTTATGGCAGAACCTGAAATTATTCCTGAATTCAAATCTGTTCTCCAAGACATTATCCAGGAATTAGATGCGTACATTTTTGCTCAACCTTCTAATTTTTTTAATAAATCAAATGGGCAACATTTTCTCGATAAAAATTTTGATTTGATTCTGGATGCAAATGGTAACTGTGAAATTCAAGATATTGAAGTAAATGTGGAAGCTAAATATCACGATGTACCTGAAGCAAAAGTAACAGATGAACAACTCAATCGAAAATCAAAATCAGAAAATTTCTTAAACTCACATGGGATCAAAGTCAACAAAAATTTGCCTTGTGTTGAAGCTGTTGAAGAGACTAAATTAAGAAGTGTCGAAGAAATAATTGAACGAGCCTATGCATTATTGGTCACCGCTGCCAAAGGGGAAGGAATTGAACAATCTCATTTAGATAAATTAATTCAAGACAAAAAAATCGATTCTTTGTCACCTAAAGAATCTGAAATTTTTCAAATGGAAAACCTAAACGACCAAGATCGAGCTTATGCCACTTGGAGATATGAAAGTTTATATGTGATACTTTGGACTTTAGGCAAAATGGATCATTTAAAATTCCCTAGTGAGATTTGTGATGTTCAAGCAATTGTTGGAGCACTCATCAAAACCAATAAAGAGGAGTTGAAAAATTCTGTCCAATTAAAAACCACCTCAGAAATTTTGGATGAGTTAGATAAAACTTACCGAATGAATTGGGTTTGCGTCGATGCTAGAATCAAAGGTCAACAAGTCGAAGGAAATATAAATTCGAGTATTATTTTTGAAAGACATTTCGTTCTAAATTGGTTGACAAATTACCAAAACCAAGATTGGGATAATGTAACAACAGATACTTAGGATAAAATACTTTACACCAAAAAATATTTTTTAAAACATGAAAAAACTTCTTTTATTTTTTAGCATTCTACTCTTATTCAACCTAATGAGTTGCGAGAACGACGACGATAACTCTGAGCCAATGGCTGAGACTGTTTATCAAGAATTAGGCATCGTTACAGGCTTAGATTTTTTTGATGAAAATGGTGCAGCAATTGGGCAATGGAAATCACCTAATCATAATCCTGGCGAAGTTTCTACTTATCCAATTCCGAATAATGGAAATGTTTTCGTTTATAGTCCTAATAAAATAGTTCGGATTTGGTTAATTCCTACCACTTGCACAACTGATTCTACCATCGCCGACATTCCAACGCTTTCACAAGATTTGACTTACACTATTACAGAGTTAGAAAATGTGCAAGTGAAAGATATTCCATTGACTGACTTTAATTCTCAAGTAGCATTAAATTTCAATGATGTATCGGCAGGTTTTTATAAATTATTTTTTGAATTGGAAAGTGGAGATTTGTTTTGGCAAAATCTTTACATTGATCCTGCTGCTTCGAGTTTTCCAACATTTGATTTTTTAGATAATTTATGTGATTGATTTTTTCAACAAGAGCATTCAAATTTCTTAGTGAATTCATTTTGTTAGATCTATGAATACAAATGGAGAACAGTATTCTTAAAATGATTTCACCATATAGGCACATAGAACACATAGGTAAAAAACTATGTTTTCTATGTGCTTATGTGGTAAAAAACTTGTTGATTAATTATTTAAATTTAATAAACAGATTGTAACGTTTTGTGGGAGGCTACTCTTACAGATAATTTCTAAAATACTAAATACGAGTGTTTAGTATTTTCTTTATAATTCAATCGAAGTGTTCCGTTGACTATTTTTTGATCTAGATTGAGGTAATTGATATTTTGAAAATATAAAAAAGAGTCCGCATTCTCAGCTGTTGAATTTTGGCTTTTAGAACTTCCTAAAAACCATTTTCCTTCCTGAAAATACACTTTACTAAATCGCAACTTCGTGGATTTCAAATGGAAGAAAAAACATTCTAGTGTTTCCAAGTCTATCCAAACTCTAGGAGCTTCCTCCTCGTAAAGTGGTTGGTAAACCATTTGATTTTGCAACCTACTTTGAATCTCCAAAAGGGTTCTTAATTTTTGTTTCTCTTCCAAACTACCTTTTTGATAATCAATTTTGGAGGTGGAAATTTTGCTGGAGAAAATAGTTTTGTCTAATGAATTATACTTGATAGGATAAAATTCCATTTCATTCAAAAGTCCTTGTTGCTGAAGTTTTTTTAAAATAGATTTTGAACCACTCTCCTTGATTTTTTTATTTTCAAAAAACAACCAAAGCATTTCTTTACCACCTGAAAATCCAGTTCCTGAAACTGTTCTAAAAAATGGAATTTCGATCTTTATCTCATTTCCTTTTTTGTCTTTTGTAAAAATAATTTTCTGCCCTGTCGAGTCTTCATTAAAAATATATTGAATCAAAATATCATTTTCTAAGATATGTCGATATCGATTTCCTTTTAAATTTTGACTAGCCTCCAAGTTAAACTTATTAAATCTTTCTCCATAAAAATCATAACTGTATTGTTTCGGGTTTTCCTTAGTTCCAATTTCTTTTCCATTAGAATTCAAAACGATTATTTCGCTATTCTTTTTCGCTAAAATTTCAGTTGTCCTTTTTGAAAAATTTGATTTAACAATAATCTCATCATAAATAAATGGAGTAATTTCTTTTCCTGTTTGATCGACCATAGCAAACTTTAAGGCATTTGGTTTCCGAACAAAAGTATTTTCATTTCCTTTTTTCACTTGAGAATAACTTGGAGGAGTGATCTCTTTTCCAGATTGATTGTAAGCAGCGAAAAGTGGTTGCCTTTTTTTTTTAGCAAAAAACAATTGGTCATTTATATAAATGATCTCATCAAATTGATGAGGTAAAATCTCTTTTCCTAAATAATTCTTTACCCCTGAAATCCTTGTTGACAACCATTGACTTCTATGCTTATATATTTTTGTATCCAAATAAAAATCAGGCGTCATGGTTTTCATTTCTTGATTTTCCAATTCAATTATTTCTTGAAAATCATTTCGAAAAATAAATTGCTTTCTGGATATATTAAAAGTATAAATCCCTTTGACCAAGTTTCTCACATCGACACTATCTTTTTGAAAAACTAGCTTTCCATTTTGATCAAATATTTTTGACATTTGACCATCGAAGGCAATTATGTAATTTCCATCAGTTGACAATTCTACCTTTCTAAAAATAGGTCGAGCAATTTCTTTCCCTTGCAAATCAATACAACCAAACCTTCGATTTACTCGATTATTTTTTATGGTTTTAACTCCTACTCGGAAGAATTTTTCATTCAACATTCTTATCCCATCATTGTATTTACACTTTGTAAAAACATAAGAAGAGGAATTATTCAAATCAGCTAATCCAGATTTCTCTTCCATATTTTCAATTGTAAAAATATCGGGAGCAATCTCATTAATTTTTTTGTATTCGATAGGAATAATGACTTCACCAGCAAAATCAAGTAGTCCCATTTTTTTTCCAATCCATGCTTTCAGATATTTATTTTCCATCAAAGGAATTTCGGGATTCATCGGTGACAGCGAACTATAAATCATTGGAATAATAAAATTATTTAAGCTATCTATAACTCCAGCTTTTCGATTTTTCACAATCATATAATTACTATAATTCCTTGGTAAGAAATAATATTCGAAAGGAATGATCGTCTCCGTATCACTAAAAAACCCTTGATAATATTCCCCCGTGAAATAACCAAAATTACTCCCAACACTTGATCGGTAAAGTCCTGGACGAATTGTATCAATATGATTTAAAACTTCGAGTGGAGGTAATTCTTTTGGGTAAGATGCTTTCCACGGTTCGATAGGAAGAGCAATAGAAACATTTTCAGTTTGCCCAATCGACCAAAGAAATGAAAGAAGAAAAAAGAAAGTTAAATGTAATTTTTTCACAGATTCTAAATTTAAAACTATTCGAAGAATTATAATTCTTTATCTTCAAATTTAATACGCAAAAAATAAAAAACCCCATTCAAAGTGATTTATATTTCCTTTTTCAAAAACGATAACCTAATCCTATTATCATTGCTCCTAATATATCAACCTCTGAAGTCGAAGCTCCACGTCCTGATCCTTCGTAAAATGTTGTGATAACTAACGGTTCTTGATCGTTAATTACTTTACGAAAAATAAATTGACAATTGACAAAAAGTCGATCAGTCAATTTAAAATTATTATCTAAAACTACATTTAACATCGCCACATTATCTCGCTGTCGAGTTTCTTCTGCACTAATAATTTCTCCACGGAGAATCGTCACATCTTTATTATAGTTGAGCCAATTGGATAAAAATGTTACACCTCCTCCAAATTTTAATTCCATAAAATCAAGCCTATTGAAATAAGTATACAGTCCATTTATTTCAATATAATTATGCCCTTCACTTGAATGAATCTCATAAGAATTATTCCATGAAACGCCACCAGCATTCCCTCTCGAATTTCCTCGTTGGGTAGCTTCTCCATAAAGTTGACCAAAGCCAATTCCTCCAGAATACCTATCAGAAAAATCATAATCATATTGAACATGGTAACCCAAACCTGGTGCTCCGAGATGAGAAGTTCCCCCAAGTTGAATACCCGTTTTAAGGGAATGTTTATTAATTTGTCCGAAAGATTGGATGGAGAGGAAAAGAAAAATGACGATGGAAATATTTTTCATAACTAGTTTTTTTAGTGAAAGATGTTACTAAAATATCAGTCCTATTTTTTTTCACCAAAAATCAAAAGCAGGTTAACAGATATTTAAAATATCTGTTAATGTTTGTTACCATTTTTTTAAAACTTCCAGATTTTAATAACCTGAAAGTTATTCTTATTCATAATTATTCCTTCTTGAAAGCAATCATTCAAGTTGCTTTATCTAAATTACTATTGAGATAACTTTTACTCAAAAAAAAAATCGTAATTTTGGCAAAGGCATAGTTCATATTACTACTTTCATCAAATGATTTTATATTTCCCACTATGATAGATCTTTCTCATGCTGAGAATCAAGTTCAATGTTTCACAAATTTTCAAGACCTGGTTTCCACTCCTTTCCATGGAAAAGTAAATGCAATGTGTTGGACTCGTAACCTTATAGGTGATTTTTCTGAAATTGTTAAAAAGATAGAATCCAATGAAAATATGGTGACACTTGATACAGATGAACTTCGTGAATTTAAGTTAAGCAAACAGGGACAACTTGCTCGTGAAATTCTTTTAAATGACTTAAAGGTGTTAAAAGCTCATGGCGCATCTCCCATTCTTAATTTGATCAAATGCTATGACAGAGATGATTCCTACCCATTTTTTCCTACTGATGTTTATTCTTTTCATGTAGACCGCTCTCCTATTCCAGTCGATACTTTTTTATGCACTTATTATGGGACATCGAGTGAAATATTACCAAATTCACAAGCCAATCAGAAAGTACTTATTCCTGAAATACGAGAGGAACTCAAAAAATTATTTGGTGGAGCAGAAGAAGGTTTCGAATCTTTTTTGAGTGAATATTTCTTTGACCTACACTATCAAGCTAAACCTTTAGCTCGAGCTATCAACTTAGGTCAGGGTCACTTATGGAGGTTGGCAATCGATCATCCTGAAAGTCAAGTTCCTCCTTGTGTTCATCGTGCGCCAAAAGAAAAAACTGGACAGCCTCGATTGATGATGATCTGTTGAAATAAGGTAAGGCATAGTTCAATAATAAACTTACTATGCCTAAGGGAGTAAGAATTAAAATTTATCGTTTTTTCTTTTTATGTTTTTTTCGTCTTGATTTTTCATGTGCTTCAATTTCTTTCAACATAGATTTAATATCTCCTGAAGTGTCGTTAGAAAAATCTATCGTCTCAAAATATTCTTTTTTCCCAATGTCCAGAACTTCAATTTTTTCTCCTAAAAATTCTTGAATATCCACAAGCATTGCTTCTTCCTCTTTGCTGCAAAAAGAATAAGCATTTCCTTTATTCTTTCCTCGACCAGTTCGACCAACTCGATGTACATAATTTTCGTCTTTGTCTGGCAAATCATAATTAATCACTATGTCTACATCTGGAATATCAATTCCTCTTGCGCTGACATCGGTTGCAATGAGTAGTTTCACTTCGCCAGACTTGAATTGATTCATGACTAAATTTCTGTCTCGTTGATCTTTGTCTCCATGAATAGTAATTGCTTCAATCGCAACACGTCCCATGGCTTTTTTCACTCGTTCTGCTCGGACTTTAGTTCGAACAAAAACTAAAATTTTACTATCCTCATTTTCATTAACTATTCTTTCTAAGAAAAATCTTTTGTCATCCATCGAAACAAAAATGACTTTGTGATTGACATTTTTAGCTACTGGATTTTTTGGGGAAATCTGAATTCGAATCGCATTGGTGACAAGAGAATAGGCTAACTTTTTTATCTTTTGATTAATCGTCGCTGAGAAAAAAAGTGTTTGTCTTTTTTTAGGTAAGTGTCGCATCAAATCTTGAATGTCTCCGATAAATCCTAAATCCAACATATGATCCGCTTCGTCCAAAATCAAAATCTCAACTCGATCTAAATTCAAATGTCCTTGGCTCCGCAAATCAAACATTCGGCCAGGAGTCGCAATTAATATATCAACTCCTTTATTCAATTTTTCAATTTGAGGTTCTTGTTCTACTCCTCCATAAATTCCAAAAGTAATTACTCTCGTATGGCGACTTAATTTTGTAAAAACTTCCATCAACTGAATCGCTAATTCATGCGTCGGAACCATCACCAAACATTTGATTCCATCAGGTCGTTTGATTCGTTTTTTTTCATCAATCATATTGATAACAGGGATGGCAAAGGCTGCCGTTTTACCTGTTCCAGTTTGCGCAATCGCCAATACATCTTCTCCTTTCAAGATCGAAGGAATCGATTTGAATTGAATATCGGTTGGTCTTTTAAAACCTAGTTTCGAAAGATTCTTTTTGATTTCAGGAGAAATATTGTATTCTTCGAATCTCATTTTTTCTGTTTTTGAATTAATATTTTTTTCAATCTCGCTAGCCGTCCACGATGGTGTCTTTGCAATAGAATTGGATAAAAATTAAAAATCACATTTATCAACATCGTAAAAAAAACGGCCCACCAAAAACCTCTCATTGCAAAATAAACACAAAGTACAGAAATGATAACCAATGGAATTAAATGACCAAATTCTGATTTGTGAGTTTGTACTTCAAAGTCTTTTATACCGCTAATCGTTCCATCAAAAAACTTTTTTTGATCTGTTTTTTTTCGCCAAACAGTTGCTAGCAAGAAATTTCGGAACCGCTCGCCTTTTAGTTTTTTAAACCAAAAATTTATTTTCTTAGGATCGTTAACTTCATAATATTTCGATGGCATTAGTTTTTCTGTAGGCAATGCAAATCCTGAGAAAGCAAAAACTCCAGTAATAAATAAATTAAAAACTAAAGCAAAAACTAATTGTAAAATCCACGAAGGGTCTTCAATAAATTCTAATCCTAAGAATATTTTGTTCGACTGGAAGGTCAAAAAAATTGACATTCCAATGAAAATTATTTTTTGAATAAGAGTTGGATTTTTAACCATTGTATTTTTGCTTTGATAAAAAATATTAATTTTCTACCCACGCACCTTCAGGTATTTCAAAGATTGCGTCTTCCATTTTCTCTTCCGAAAAACTTACTTTTTCAAATGGTGATTCATATCTAACTTCTCCCAACTGTTCATTTTCCCATTTGTAACCAATATACTTTTCTGGAAATAACAAACCATTTACATTTTGCCATTCATATTTGATGGCATTATATTTAGTCGCTTTTGTTTTATCAAAATAGGTTACGGAATAATTGATCAAATCAATTTTATTCGTATTTGGATTTATATAAAGTAGATATTGGTCTTCCGATGCATCACCAACTCCATCGCCAAAAGTAGCTTTTATAACATTATACTTACGGTCGTTGACTTCTTTGCTTCCGAGGTCTTCCAAATTCACTCCTTCATCTGCAAGAACAAAAGGAATCGCAACAAAATAGAAAGTCAAATTTTTCATAAATCGAGGATTCTTCCCTGGAAAAGAATCTCTTGCAGGACTTACCCAAACCGTTTTCCCATCGTTTCCTAGAGTGTATTTCCCTTCTGCTGCTATGATTTCTTTTCGACTTTTTAAATCGATAGTGTAGTTGGTTATTGGAGCTCTACGAGTGCTAGAAAATTTTAAAGTATTCATTTTGTTCCAAGTTTCTAGACCTCCATGAGCATCTAAAACTTTTTGAAAAAATGCTGGAAATTCCTTTTTCGTAACAATTGGATTTTCAGTTTTTGGAGCGGATTCGCTACAGGCATTTAAAAATAAAAACATAAATGCTAGTACATAAAAATAGTTGAATTTCATTTTGTCTGTTTTAAAAATGGTTTAACTCTCAGAGTCGTATACCATTCAACAACTTCCAAGTTGTTGGGTTCAGAAATTGAACGATTTGGAAAATCGTTTTAAGGAAACAAAAATAACATTTTATAAATCAAAAAAAGCTGTCGAATTTGATTCAACAGCTTTTTTGTTTTTCTAAAGACAAGTTTTATAAAAATTACGTGTCTAGTTTTAAAACTTGTAAAAATGCTTTTTGAGGCACTTCTACATTTCCAATAGAACGCATTTTCTTTTTACCTTTTTTCTGTTTTTCGAGCAATTTACGTTTACGTGAAATATCACCACCATAACATTTAGCGGTTACATCTTTTCGAAGTGCAGAGATGGTTTCTCTTGCGATAACTTTTGCTCCGATAGAAGCTTGAATCGCAATTTTAAATTGTTGTCGTGGTAACAATTCTTTTAATCGAGAACAAATTTTACGTCCAAATGCTTGAGCCTTATCTCGATGTACCAAAGCTGAAAGTGCATCTACCGCTTCGCCATTAAGTAACATATCCAACTTCACTAATTTTGATTGTCGATAATCCAAAGGTGCATAATCGAAGGAAGCATAACCTCTAGTAATTGATTTTAATTTATCATAAAAATCAAAAACGATTTCTGCCAGCGGCATATGGAAAGTTAATTCCACTCGTGTTTCTGATAAATAAAGTTGCTTTTGCATTTCTCCTCTTTTATCCATGCACAAATTCATTATTGAACCAATATATTCTGGTTTTGTAATAATTTGAGCAATGATATATGGCTCTTCTACAAAATCTAACAAAGAAGGATCTGGCAAATCAGCAGGTGTGTTTACCAAAAATTTCTCACTATTTTTTCTAGTCGTTTTCGCAAAATAGGTAACGTTTGGAATTGTTGTGATCACCTCTTGGTTAAACTCTCTGGACAGACGTTCTTGGATAATTTCCAAGTGCAACATTCCCAAGAACCCACATCTAAAACCAAACCCTAAGGCGATAGAAGTTTCCGGTTCAAAAACTAACGAGGCATCATTCAATTGTAACTTTTCCAAACTATCTCGAAGGTCTTCAAAGTCCTCATTTTCAATTGGAAAAATTCCTGCGAAAACCATTGGTTTTACATCCTCAAAACCTTGGATACCTTCTTCACATGGATTGTCAGTTAAAGTAATTGTATCTCCTACTTTAATTTCTTTGGAAGTTTTGATACCTGTAACGACATAGCCTACATTTCCTGCACCTAGTTGCTTTTGAGGAATTTGATTGAGTTGTAAAACTCCAATTTCATCAGCGGTATAATCATTATCGGTATTGACAAAATGAATTTTGTCTCCTTTTTTCATGATTCCGTTTAAGATTCTAAAATAGGCAATTACCCCTCGGTAAGAGTTAAATTCTGAATCAAAAATCAATGCTTGAAGTGGTGCTTCAGGATCTCCAACAGGAGCTGGAATTCGATCTACAATAGCGTCCATAATGTCTTGTACTCCTAATCCAGTTTTCCCACTTGCCAGTACAATTTCATCTTTGTTACAACCAATCAAATCAATAATTTGGTCAGAGACTTCATCGATCATCGCACTTTCCATATCAACTTTATTCAAAATCGGAATGATTTCTAAATCATGTTCGATAGCTAAATATAGATTAGAAATAGTTTGAGCTTGAATTCCTTGAGAAGCATCAACTAATAAAAGTGCTCCCTCGCAGGCTGCAATTGATCGAGATACTTCGTAAGAAAAATCTACGTGTCCGGGAGTGTCGATTAGATTGAAAGTATATTTCTCGCCATCAGTATGGTTGTAATATAATTGGATAGCATGGCTTTTTATAGTAATACCGCGTTCTCTTTCGATATCCATATCATCCAAAGCTTGATCTTTCATATTCCGTTCGGATATGGTTTGCGTAAACTCTAAGAGTCTATCTGAAAGGGTACTTTTCCCATGATCGATATGGGCTATCACACAAAAATTTCTAAAGTTCTTCATATTGGGCGCAAAGATACGCTTTTTTGGATTTTTTACTGGAAAAAATTATTATTTGAGATTCTTTTTTGGAACGTTGAAAATGGAGGGATTGTTGAGGTTTTTAATGGTTAATTTTTAAACTTACCCCTAAAACCAAATCGAGTCAAAATTACAGTAGCATAATTTTGACTCGATTTTCTTTTTATAAAAACTTTGCAAGTATTTTGTTTTACCTCAAGATCGTCACATCACCTTTTAAGACCAATCCTGCTGCAAAATCCAAGCGAAGAATATAATAATAAGTTCCTTCAGGAAGCGGTTTTCCATTTTGGTTTGTTCCACCCCAATCATTACTATATGGTTTTGCTTCGTAAACTACATCGCCCCATCTATTGAAAACCACTAATTCATTGTTGACAAAATCGTTTGGATTTTGAACTAAAACATCAAAAACAAAAACATCATTTAATCCATCATCATTGGGTGTAATGGTATTTGTATTTTGTTGCAATAAACTATCAATTGGTAATGGATCTTTTACATTAACCGTAATCGTAACTAACGAAGTATCACAAGCATCTAAGCAGATGTCCGAGCAAAATTCATATTCAAAAGTTTCCGTTCCGATAAAATCTAAATTTGGTGAGTAATTAAAACCACCGCCACCAAGATTGGTTAGTGTTCCATTTGCTACGCTGGTCAAATCGGTAAATTGCCCTACTCCAACCATATCATTTATACTCACATCAAAATCTAACACTTCATTTTCTAACATCGTGTACGTATCATCATTGGTAATGGAAATTTCGTCAACTGTTACCGTAACCGTATCAGAACTATATTCAGGACAACCTAAAGCAGAAAGTGTCCATACAAATACATTCACCCCAGGTTGTAAATTAGTAACTTCTGTTGTTGGACTTGCTGGATCAGTTGGAATCGCATTTCCAAGACTTAACCAAATTCCAGTTACATCAGTTGGTAAATTCCCTTCCAAATTTGTAGTCGTCTCACAAACGGCGAGATCATCTCCAGCATCCGCAAGTGGGAATGAATTATTGAAAACAACCTCCACATCTGTAGTTGCTGTACAACCAGTTTGAGTATCCGTAACTAACAAAGTATAAGTTCCTGGAGAGGATACTTGAGGCATTAGAGTAGTTTCATCCATATCAATAATTCCACCATTAGAAGGAGTCCACAAGTAAGTAATCGTTGCGCCAGCTGAAGAACCTGTTCCATCCAAAAGAATAGAAATAACTCCACAATCTAAATTAACAGGAGTTGCTGCTATCGCATCGACTGCCTGACTCGATATCACATCGACTTGATCTGTTGAAGCACATCCGTTGGTGGTATCTGTAACCATCAACATGTAAGTTCCTACTAAATTAACTTCTGGATTGAAATCAGTTTCCGTTCCTGTAACTATTGATCCATTTGTTGTTGTCCAAAGATAAACAAAATCATCTCCCATCGATGAACCTGAGCCATCAAGAAAAATAGAAGTAGCTGTACAAGGAAGCTCCATTTCCATTCCAGCATTGGCAGTTGGAGCATCCATATCATTTAGAATTTCTAAACTAACCGTATCTGTACATCCTGTTAAAGTATCTAAAGCAACAAACTCATATATACCTGCTGCATCAGCCTGAATCATTAATTGGGTTGGATCAGGAGAAGTAATATTTCCTCCCATCATTGCTGTCCAATTATAAATTACATCCATCGTTGAAGCATTAACTGATGCTTCAAGATTAACTAGGTTTGTTTCACAATCAATATTTCCATCAGCCATTGCACTTGCCATCACCAAACTTGAATCAACTAAGACTAATGCTCCATCTTGATAAATACATCCAGTTATAGTATCTGTCACCGTTAAAGTATAAAATGCTTGAGTGCTCACCATTGGCATCAATCCATCAGTTGTTCCTGGAATATAATTTCCATTTGGTCCAGTCACCCATGAAAAAATTTGATTAGGTAAAAGTACTGTTCCAGAAGCATCAAGAGTTACGATTGGAGTGCTACAAGTAATATTCGAAGTGAGCTCTACACTTAGAATAGGTGATGGATTCGTTTGTTCTACAAAAACAGTAGCAGTATCTATACACCCATTATCAGTATTGGTAACACATAATGTATATGTTCCTCCAATATTGACTTCTGCTATTAAAGTATCTTGCCCAGCGACAATATTTCCATCTGTCGTTTTCCAAAAATATTCAACACCTGATGTAGTCGAGCCAGTTCCATCTAACATAACCGTCGCCTCATCACAATCAAATTCCACCGTGTCTTGAACAACCATTGCAACTGGAGGAGTATTATTGGATGAAACAAATAATTGATCCATATCAGAACAATTATTATCAAGATTAGTAATCGTTAAAATATAAGCACCAGGTTCGTTTACAGTAGGCATCAAAGTATTTTCATTTCCATCAATTACTACACCTGAACCATCAGCAGCAACCCACTCAATTAGATAACCAGGCCCACTTGAAGAAACTAAAGATGCATCTAAAGTTATTTCAGGATTGGTACAAGTAATTGTTCCATTAGCTCCTGCTTCTACAATTGGATAATCATCACTTTCCGTCACTACTACCGTATCCATATTCATACATCCATTTATCGTATCAGTAACCATAATTAAATATTCACCAGCTGATGAAATGGAAGGAGTAAGAGTAGTTGAATTTCCTGGTGGATTTCCAAAAAGTGCTGTCCATTGATAAATATAGTCAGTTCCAGTAGAAGAGTTAGAACCATCTAAGGTGGCTGCAGTTTGTCCACAATCTAATGCAAAATCATCTCCTGCATCAGCTATGGGTTCTACAATATTTTGCATGACAACAATGGTAGCCGAATCTTTACATCCATTATCATTATTAGTTAGTGTCAATTGAAAAGTTCCGACTGCATCAATAATTAAATCACCTTGAGCATTAGCTCCAGCAATTGTTCCAGCAATTACATCCCAACCTACTGTAATATTATTACCAACAGGTGTTGCATTCGATAATAAAATTTCAGGTTGAGAACAAGTTAAAATTCCACTAGCTACTGGATTGGGAATTGGAGCAATAGTATCCATCACGACTGTCATCGAAGATGTTGCCGTACAATTATTGATCGTATCTAGAACTTCCAAAGTATAAACTCCACCAGCATCTACAAAAGGTGCTATTGAAGTTGTATCACCTATAATATTTCCTAAATCAGTTGTCCAAGCATATTTGAACTCAGCACCAAACGAAGAATCTGATCCATCTAATTGAACACTTAAAACCTCACAATTTAATATTCGATTAGGGCCAGCATTCGCAATTGGAAGATTAGCATCTTGAGTTACCATGGTAGTATCACTCGCTGTACATCCATTGATAGTATTCGTTACGGTCAAAATATATTCACCTGCTGCAGAAACAGTAGGCATTAATATCGTTTCATCTCCAGCAACAATATCTCCACCGTTAGTTGTCCACAAATAAGTAAAATCTCCTGTAGATGAACCTGTTCCATCTAATATTATAGAAGGAGTTGTACAATTAATTTCATCATTCATATCTGAAACTGTTGCAGTTGGTTCTGCCAAATTTGCTCCGACAACTACCAATGCCTCATCTGTACATTGACTGTAAGTATTCATTACCGTCAATGTATAAGTTCCAGCTGCATCAACTGTAGGCATAGTCGAATTTTCATTAGTTATAGTGCCTGGTCCTGACCAAGAGTAGGTTATAAGTGACCCCGAGGAAGAAGCACTTCCATCTAAAGTCACTTCTGAATTAATACAAGTAATTGATGTACCAAGAGCAGCACTCGCTGTAGGTGTATCATTATTTAAAGCAATCTCCACAGTATCGGTAGCCGTACATCCCGTTCCATCTTCGGTAACGGTAAATATATAAGTACCTGCTTGATCAATAGTAGGATTAGGCATGTCTTGGTTCATTACAAAACTTCCACCCATCGTAGTCCAAGCATAAGTATAATTCCCAGTAGGGTTAACATCTCCATCTAGTTCCAATTCCGTCACCTCACAATTTAAAGTATCAGGTTCTCCAGCATCCACAATTGGAGGAACTACATCTCCTTCCACAAAACTAAAAGCGGTGTCTGAACAACCATTTGAAGTATCTGTAACAATCAAGTCATAAAGACCTACTCCATTCACAGTTGCCATTAACGTATTTCCTCCCAAAATAGTAGCTGTCCCTGTCCCATGAATCCATTCATAAGTTATATCAGTTCCAGTTGATGAGCCAGTTCCATCTAGTACGGTGGTTGGTTCTACACAACTAATCGTATCTAAAAGTTCAGCCACAGCAATTGGTGTGATAAAATCTCCAAGAAGGGTAAAACTAGAAGAGAAAACATTTGCAGGCATACTCGAATCAGTAATGGTAACAGTATAACTTCCTACCCCCAATCCAGTCAAATCTTGAGTCGTACTATCATTACTCCACAAATAAGTGTAAGGGTTTGTTCCTCCAGAAACTGAAATATTGATTTCTCCTCCATTTGCATCATAACAATTTGGTTGAGTCAAAGTACTATTCGTTATAAAAATGGTTTGTTGAATATTGATCTTCCCTCCCTCTGACTGCAAACCTAAATTATTTGAATTTCCAAATTGAATTACTTCAATCGGAATCGGATTGTCATCAAATACAACGCACGTCATATCATTCACACTTCCAATCACCGTAAAACACATTTCAAAAATCGCTGTTCCATCTGCTACAGTAACACCATTAAATGGATCATTATCATCATCATTCCACGAAAAACCAATCAAACCTGACCCTGCATTACTAACTCCAAAAGAACTTATATCCAAATCCGATAAGTTAAATGCCGTCACAGAATCATATTGCAAAACCGAAGCATCCCAATTTATTGCACTTTGAATACTTTCCAAATCATCAAAATTAGTCACACTTACTGGCAAACAAAATGAAGCACCTGGTGCATAAATTTCATTGGGCATAGTAAAAATCAAAGGTGTTGGAACGGTTACATTTCCTCCTTGAGTGACTAAATTCATTGGAGTAAACACGCCATTATTATTTGCCAAAACATCTATTGAAGTAGGTACTCCACTAAAATCAACTTGAGTACTACTTCCTCCTGGCCCAACTACGGTAAAACACATTCGAAAAAATAAATCTCCATCTGGCATACTCACTCCTCCAGGCGAAGTCGATGAAAATGCAAAAGTAGAAACTCCTGCAGGGCTTCCTGTAGTGTTAATATTAGCTCCTGCAAAGTTTGGATTTAATGCTTCAATAGAGGTAAGATCCAATATAGTTTCATCCCAATTAATCGAAAATTGTAAAGAAACTATATTCATCAAATTCTCAGCTGTTACATTCATACAAAATGAACTTCCGACACCGGCACTTTCATCTTCTAAGGTAAAAATGGCATCTTGGCTTTGAATTGGAGAAATTGTAATGAATAGAAAAAATCCTGTAACAATGGTTTTAATTATATTTATCATCTTCTAGAGTTTGATATATTATTGGGTCTTGTCTTTTGACAAGTGAGATATTTAATTTTTTTGATAAAAATTAAACACATCATTTTTGTCCTTTTTTAATAATTCTAATCTGACCTCTAAATTTATTTATTTAGGGAAAATGCCAAATTAATTTCATGCGAACTTCCTACTGCTGGTCCAAAAGTATTGTAAGAATAATCAAATCCATACCCTATTTTAAAAGTATTGTCCCAACCTAAGTTTTCACCTAAATTAAATCCAGTCTCCAAATGAAAAGTCCCTGCAGTAGAGAGTCCTGTTCCTAACCACATGTTGCTTGGAAACTGGTATCGAATATTAAAATCAACTGATACTGGTACATTTGGTGCATATTTTACCCAAATAGAAGGCTCTAAATATCCATCATTATCGAAGTAGTGGTACAATCCAAGTAGTCCATAAAAATGTTGAATTCTTTTAGTAGAGAAATCTCCATTTTCATCTTTAAAATCCAAATTCAAACCAAACACCTGTGGAACAGAAATTCCTGTATAAAATAAATCGTCATCTAAAATTCCTGTTTCAATTGTTCTATAAAAATAAACGCCCAATCCTACATCAGGAAATATTTTTGATTGATCTTCCATACTCACAATGTCACCTGGATCTCTCACAAATAATTCAGAAGAATTCACTCGATATTGAACCACTCCAGCAGTCAAGCCAATCGACAATCCGCCATATTCTATATCATCTGATATGATCCCTGCAATTCGACCATAAGCTCCAGTAAACCCAGTTGGTCCAGTTTGATCATTAATTAAATATCCTCCAAACATTAATCCTACTCCTCCAGCATCCATCACATATTCTCCTCGAATAGTTTGAGTCACCGGATGAGCATCAAATCCAACCCATTGAGTTCGGTAAGAAATACCAAAGGAAAGATTTTGTTCTGAAGTATGAAAATCACTATTAACCGCAGCAGGATTAAGGAGACCAACATTCTGGCGATATTGAGTAAATAGAGGGATTTGCTGTGCAGATAATGCATGGCAGAAAAGAAACAGGGCTACTGTTAGGTATAACCGATTCATGGGGCAAAAATTTGTTTTTATTAATGCGCAAAATTACTTAAAAATACTCGTCAGGGGTATTTTTATTCGTTAATTTTTTGGATAAAAATTAGCAATTATTGAATGAAAATTCTAGAGAAAATCGTTCTTCAGTAAATCTTTTGGTCTAGCCAAAACTTGTCGAAGAACTAAGAATGTAAAGCTTGAGATTCAGAAAAAGAGGAAATATATGAATATAAAAAAACAGTAATACAAAGGTAAAAAATAGAAATCACTTTTTGCATTTTTCAAATACAAAAAGTGATTTCTATAAAGTTAAATATTTTATTTTTTCACAAATGATTCTGTTTGAATTCCGTCCGCTGTCCTTAAACTTAAAAAATAAGTTCCGTCTGAGAATTCACTAAAATCAATTTCGAGTAGTAATTCTTTTTCATTAATTTTTTTGGAAAAAACTGGTTGACCTAAAACATTCACGATAGAAATTTCAACATCTTCTGCATTCTGTAACAATGCTTTTACGTAAAAATTATCTTCGACTGGATTTGGAAAAACTTGAAATACTTCTAAACCTTCTGGAGCAGAAACTATACTCGTTGTAGTTTCTCCATTTACATATTCTCCTTCCAAAATATATAACTCATTATCATCTGGGTTTTCCCAAACAATTTGGCGAGGAGTAAACTGATCACTAAATTTTAATACTTCAGTCTGGGCAATAGGTGCATCAGCTAACGCCTTAAATTTTAAAGTCATCAAAGGACTTCCATCAACATAACCAAGAGAATCTAATGTTTGGTTATAAAATAAATGAGGCAAAAATCCATTTTCTACAAGATCTGAATTTGTTAAAAGATCTTCTAAAATATTATTCCCTTGAAAATCTATCACTTCCTCCAATTCCAATAAATTAGCATCCCATTCAAATGTCTCTTGAAATCCAATAATGTTGGTAAAATTTAAGGCAGAAAAAATAAACTCAACATCGTCTCCTATTTGAAAATATTCATTTGAAATACTCAAAACTGGAGATGGTGCACTAGCTGGTGCAGGCATATAATCTGAACTTATTGCAGGGTCACCTTTTTTAATCGCAACAAAATCAAGTCCTGTCAAATTATCAGTAACATTGACATCAATCCCAATTGGAAGGGGAAAAACAAATGAATTATAATTGGCATCAACAAATGTCCAAGTTGGTAAATTATTATCATCAATATGTAAGGCAAGCTTTGTCATCAAAGCTAAATCATAAGTTGTTACACCTACAGCTGAATTTAGAGGAGAACTAAGATCCGCTGCATATTTTTGATAAAAATTAAATGAATTTAAATTTAAAATATACCTTCTGGTTTCTATCAAATCCAGTATGGTTATATCATCAAACTTTTCATACATTCCACTTGGTAATATATTACAAACTGTGTTCAAATCAACATCAGTAAATTCAAAATTCCCGTCTGAATCAGAAGTGACTGTTTCAATACAATCTACTTCAATAGCTGGAACAGGATTTTCATTGTGCCTTTTTAGTTTTCCAGAAATACTAAATTGAGCAGATAAAATTGTAGGAAATAAAAACATTCCTATCATTAAAAAGAGGTGATTTTTTTTCATGGGTATTTAGTTTTAAGTTTTTAAAAATTTGTTTTTTATTTCTTTACAAATGATTCTGTTTGAATTCCATCCGCTTTTTTTAAACTTAAAAAATAAGTTCCTGAGGGAAATTCACTAAATCCAATTTCGAGTAATATTTCCTTTTGATCAAAGTTTTTAGAAAAAACTGATTGACCTAAAACATTCACGATAGAAATCTCAACATCTTCTGCATCAAGTAACAATGCTTTTACATAAAATTTATCTTCGACTGGATTCGGAAAAATTTGAAAAGATTCCAACGTTTTTGGAGCATTGGCCATTCCAGTCGTACCTTCTCCATTTATGTATGTTGCATCTACAATAAACAATTCAAGGTCATCGGGATTTTGCCAAACAACTTGTTTTGCAGTTATTTCATCTGAAAAAAACAATACTTCAGTCATGCTAGGAACATCTGCCAAAGCTTTAAAATTCAAGGTCATCAATACTTCTCCATCCTGTATTTGAAGAAAATTCATTAAAGACAAAGTGGGAAGTAAGCCTTGAGATATTTCTGCATCATTTATGTTAACATTTAATCCTGATACACCTTCAACAGACTGAAATTCTAAAACATTAGTATCCCATTTAAAGGTTTGTTGACAACCAGAGATGTTGGAGAAATCTTCCACCGTTACTTCAAACTGAACATCATCACCTACTTGAAATGATTCATTAATGATTGTAAAAATTGGAGAAGGAGCAGCCGGTGGTGCAGGCATATAATCTGAACTAATCGCAGGATCTCCTCTTTTTATAGCAATAAAATCAACATCAGTAATTGTATCTGTTGCAGTCACATTAATGAAAGTTGGTGGAAAAGTCGTAAATGGAAATGAAAAAATAAAATTAGCATACGCAAATATCCAGTTTTCTTGGATGGAAGTTTCATTTATCCGTAACGCTAATTGAAATATTTTGACCATATCAAGTGCAGTCACGGCAGCAGAATTATTTACATCACAAGCCAACAATTGATGACCAGAAATATTATTAGTTAATTGTAATATAAATTGCTGTAAGACAAGTGCATCCAAAACGGTCACCTCCTCATATTTATCAAAATTTCCACTTGCAAATACATCACACATGTAATTTAGAGTTATATCTGTAAATTCAAAGTTGCCGTTCACATCAGTCGTAACTGTTCCATCACAATTTACTTCAATATCTGACAACGGATCACCATTGTGTCTAGTAATTTGTCCTGAGATAGAAACAGTTTGAGAGGTTAGGATAGTGGGAAAAAGGAATAATCCCACCACTAGGGTAAGGTAGATTTTTTTCATGATCATGGGTTTTATAGTTTTCAATTAAATTTTATACCAATCCACAATCCAATATAGAATTATTAGATTCAAGTTGATTTTAAACAAGACATTTTTTGAAAGCCTAACAAAGCAGAAAACGTTAGGTAAAATAAAAGCAGTCGAAATTAAACGATTTGGGAGAGAATTAATCTCAATAAATGTACTCTTTTAATCACGGAAAATGAAAAACAAAAACTCTATTAACAAAAAAGCGGTCAAAAAGAATAATTCTTCTTGACCGCTTTAATTTATATATTTAGAGTAATGACTTTTCTATTTAAACTCTTTAATCAGTTCTCCTTCACTTGTTTTTAAGCTAATGAAGTATTTTCCTTTTGGAAGATTTGAAAAACCCATTGCAAGATTTAATTCATCAGTTTGAAAAGATTCTTCGTAGATGCTCAATCCTTCTTCATTGTAAATGTGTAATACAAAAGTTTCCTTTTCTAAAAAAGAAGCAACAACTTTTACATTGTTTGAACTTTCCTGATCTAATAATTCGAATTTCTTTAAAGTGCTCAACTTTGGATCTCCTTTAGCAGTTTGGAGATCATAATTACCAGTTTCCGCTTCATAATTAAGCGCAATATCATGACTAATATCCATCGAATCTTGAGAAATAAGAATTTGCGGAACAAGCATTAATGCCATCGCAAGGTGGAGTATCGATTTCTTCATGGGATAAAGTTTTCTAAAAAAATTACTTTTCTGAATGTTTGATATGTGTTCAAGTACCTCAAATATATGCTTTTTTTTCATAACAAAGGGGATTAAATGTTAAAATTTGACATATATTGATACTATCATAGACGTAAAAACGGTAAAACGTCACACGTTTAAACAATGTTCAACTAGTCATTTATTTTGAATCGGCTCTTGGTGAGTAGGTTCTATTGGAACCTCTTGGGTAGCGTAACTGTAAATCACATAAATTGATAAAACAACGATTACAGCTAATGAAATAAAGGAAAATTTCCATCCCCAAATGTTTCCGAGATATTCTCCATCATCGTATTCATCGAGGAAATGAGGCTTTTTGTTTTTATTGTCGCTCATTCGAATATTTAATTAAATTTAAAAAAAAAGTGAACTTTTGAAGTGCTAAGCAGTTAAATTACTTCTATGACATATATTTAGCAAAGTTATTTTCTAGGAGCAAAGTTATTGAAAATTAAGTCATCCTAATATTGATTCTTTGTTGAATATATAAGATTTCATCCCTATCTTGGTTTTTATATAAATATTTAAATTTTCCCAACAATTACATTCCTAAAAATATGAAAAGAACTGGATTTTTAATTTTATTAGTTTCTGTGGTAAGTTCTTTCTTTACCGTGATGATTTATAAATATTTTGATTCTCCTCAACAAGTCATCATTCGAGAATCCTCTCCTGCCAAATACACCAACTATACTGACCGACTATTTTCTGATGTTGCCAAACGACAATTTCTCTCCTCTGCACCTACTAATTTTACTTCTGCTGCAGGAGTGGTCACACCAGCTGTAGTTAATATTCGAGCAACCACAGAAAATGATTTCGATCTATGGGGCGGCTACGGAGGTTCAACTGGTTCAGGAGTAATTATTTCGCCAGATGGATATATTGTAACGAACAATCATGTGGTCGAAGATAGCGACGATTTAGAAATTACTTTATTTGATAAAAGAAAAATAGAAGCTAAAGTCATAGGAACTGATCCTTCTACAGATTTGGCATTACTTAAAATTACCGATGAACGAAATTTTCCTTTTTTACAAATGGGAAACTCTGACTCCCTTTTAGTAGGAGAATGGGTACTTGCTGTTGGAAATCCTTTCAACTTGGAAAGCACCGTTACTGCTGGAATTATTAGTGCCAAAGGACGAAATATTAATATCCTCGAAGATGATTATTCCATCGAATCGTTTATTCAAACCGATGCTGCTGTCAACCCTGGTAATAGTGGTGGTGCATTAGTAAATACCAATGGAGAATTAGTCGGAATCAATACTGCAATCATCACTCGATCTGGAAAATATGAAGGTTACTCATTTGCAATCCCCGTTAATTTGGCACAAAAAATCATTCGAGATTTAAAAGATTTTGGAGTTGTTCAACGTGGATTTCTAGGAATTTTCCCAGAAGAAATTACAGAAGAAACAGCCGAGAGTTTAGGTTTAGCGTCCTTGAATGGCGCTTACATTTCCAGAGTAAATGGAAATAGTGCAGCTGAAGATGCTGGACTAGAAGCGAAAGATGTCATCGTTAGTATCAATGGAAATGATGTGAATTCTGTTCCTGAATTACAAGAACAAGTCGCTCGTTTTAGACCAGGAAATACCATCACTATAGAATTTATTCGAGGTGGAAAAAAACGTAAGACGGAAGTAACACTTAAAAATAAAAGTAATACCACTTCATTAATTGGAGCGAGAGATGATGATTTGTTGATGCGTTTAGGATTTGAATTAAGAGAGATAACTGATCGAGAAAGAAAGAAATTAAAAATTGGTTCAGGAGTTTATGTAGTGAGTATTTTGCGTGGAAGTGCCATTGAAAAAACTCAAATGGATCCAGGCTACATCATCACTAAAGTTAATGATAAAAGAGTAAGTTCCGTTGATGAAATTATTACTGAATTTAAAAATACGAAAGGAACTGTAATGCTTGAAGGATTTTATGAAAATTTCCCAGGTGAGTATTATTATGCTTTCAAAGTAGAGCAGTAGTTTTGGACTGTTTTGACTGTTTATATTGTTATACTGTTTTAACCAGTAACAATTAAACAGTCAAAACAGTATAACAATCTATCTAATTTATCTCTTCCAATATTTCCACTTCGGCTGCTTCAAAAACTTTTACCTTCAAATTAACCATAAAAATAGATCCGACATTCTCTACCGAAATCAATTCGATATAACCTCCATGATTCGAGACTATTTTATTACAAATAGCTAGACCAACTCCTGAACCTTGATATTCAGATTGATTGTGCAATCGTTTAAAAATTTCAAAAATAGTTTTATGGTATTCAGGATTGATTCCAATTCCATTATCTTCTACTTTAAAAACCAAGTATTCATTTTCTTCAAAAACAGAAATCGTTACTTTCGGCTCGGTTGAATTATTATACTTCAAACCATTCTCAATTAAATTTTGAAAAAGCTGAACCATTTGATGTTGATTAGCTTCGATAGTTGGTAATTTTCCATACTTGATATGAGCATTTTTTTCCTCCAAATAATGCGATAGATTTTTTTCTATTAAAAATAAAATCTGATTCATATCAACAGTTCCTAATTTCACTTCCTCCGATTTCACCAATGAGTACTCCAAAATTTCTTCAATTAAGTTGTACATACTTTGTGCATTCGATTGAGCAATATTGATGTAATCATTGATGTCTGAATCTGGATTATCTTTTAATTTTCTTTTAAGAAGAGATAAAAAACTAGTAACATTCCTCAATGGAGTTTTTAAATCATGAGAAGCAATATAAGCGAATCGTTCTAACTCTTGATTTTTATTTTCCAATTCATCATTATAATTTTTCAATTGATTTTCTTTTTCCACCATGAAAGTAATATCCATTGCTACAAAAGAATAACCGGTATGATTTTGCTTTTTAATAACTTTTGAGGTCACCAAAAAATAGTTCTTCTCTTCTCCATTCGAGGTTAAATTAAAATAACTTTCCAATTTTCCATCAGGCTCAAGTTGAGCTATTTCTTTCTGAAATTCATAAAGATCTAATCCCTTAGAATGTTCTAACAATTCAATCATGTCGGCATTTACCTCTTCATTTTGAGGGAATAATATATCTTTGGCCAATTCATTTTTATGCTTTACAATAAAATTAACATCCGTTATTATCACCAAATTTGAAACAGACGATAAGATATCATCTAGAGCATCATGTGGATTTAATTCAAATAACTTATAATTAGAATAAACCCAAGTTAAGACTCCAATTATTAAAACTAGGAAAGGTGAAATTTCAAAACTTGAAGGAGTCGTTTGACTTGGGATGATTAAAAAATTAACAAACATAAATGTTGGAATGAGCGTAAAAGCAATCAATAATCCTCGTTTCCATTTTCGTTCTCTCTCTATTTTCGCTTTCCGATAAAAATAAAAACATCCCCCCATAATGAGAATCACTAATAGAAACCAGGCCATTTTTAAATGAACATAAATGCTATCTTTTTCTAAAATATATTTCCACTTTCCGTCCACTTTTTCTGGCAAAATTTCAACAGCACCATTCGTAACATAAAGCATGACAATACATGACAAAACTAAACCACTAGCTAATATTTTATTGTATAAAACTTCCCGAGGATTCTTCTTAAAAGGGCGAGTATAATAGACTACACAAATGCATTCCATGAGTGCGATAAAACTTATCAACCAACTTCTTTGAATATTATAATTTTCTACATCATAAAGATGCCGAGCATTAAAAATCGACATTTCTGTAATTACCAACCCTGCACATAATAGCAAGACAACAGTATGGATACGACTAAATATCTTTTTATCTTGAACCATATAAAGATGTGTAGTCAATACGATCAAAAGTGTAAAAAGACCAATAAAAATAGCATTATTCATAATTATAAACTATTGATTTTCAAACAGTTATCTAAAAAAATAAATCATGGAGGGAAAAAACAGAAGGGAATTACTTAACAGGTATTGCAATTTCTATGCTCAATTTTTTTATCCTAATTAAGTTCTTAGGTAAAATATCAGATTTCAAATAATAGCTCAATCATGACGAATATTAAGTCACTCTACTCGCTTACACATACTTCATTTTTCATGAAGGAAAATCCCCCCATCTTACGACTGTAAAAACGAAAAACAATTAATTCATCTAAAAAAATCAGTCATGAGAGTATTGTCATTTATTATTATCATTCTTATTTCAAATGCTACTTTTGCAGCAGATCAACTTGCTATGATCCATCCAAATTTGAAAATCAATGGAGAGGAAGAGTTAATTTCAAAATTGGTTTTTAAAAATAACTTTGTTGATTTAGGAGAAGCAAAATTTGGAGAAAAATATACCCACTCTTTCGAATTCATCAATGAAGGAAATGCTACTTTGAAAATTGAAAATGCTTTTGCAAAAAGTGATCATGCAGAAGTATTTAGTTTTTCTCCAACTATTGAACCTGGCAAATCAGGTTGGATTAGAGTTAGATTTGAATCTAAGCTTTCAATTGGAAAATTTGAAGAATACTTTTTTATTCGATCCAATTCAGGTGCTAAAAAAACACTCTCAAGGTTAAAAATAAAATATGAGCTGTTTGAATATTTGGCGATTGGTGGTGATAATGTGGAAGCAACAGATCAAATAAATATTCGGGAACAACCTTTATTAAACAGCCCTATAATTTACACATTAACTCAAGGAGAAACTTGCAAAATTATCGGTGACGACCTCGGAGATTATGTAGAAAAATTTGATGATTCATTTTGGTTCAAAATAGAATCGGAAGGTCGAGTCGGATGGGTTTTAAGTGCATTAACAGAATTTTGATTAGGTGATTAGGTGATTAGGTGATTAGGTGAACGAGCTTCCAAATTATTGTTTCGCAAATCCTTAATCACCTGATTAACCATTAAACTATTTCCATGGGTGCTTCAACTTCAGCGAACTGTAAAGTAAAATAAAAAGTTGTCCCTGAAGTTCCATCTGATTCTACCCATATTTCACCTCCATGTCTTTGAACAATTTTTTTGCAAATGGAAAGCCCCAAACCTGTACCTTGATATTCTTGTGAACTATGTAATCTTTTAAATAAAGAAAAAATTCTGTCATGATATTTTTTCTCAATTCCAATTCCATTATCTTTTATGGCGATGCATGGTTTCCCATTTTTTTCAGAAACGGTAATTTTTATCATCGGTTGAACACCTTCAGGAATAAATTTAATCGCATTGGCAATCAAATTTTGAAGAACCTGAAAAAGTTGAATTTGATTTCCCAAGACAATAGGAAGTTTTTCATATCTAATAATAGCATTTTGCTCTTGAATATTGACCTCCAAGGTTTGCAAAATTTTAGTCATTAATTCGTTCAAATCGACTGGATTAAAATTATCCTTTCCCTTTTCTACATTAGAATACGATAAAACATCATCTAATAATTGATGCATATGACTAACCCCTTCTGTCACTAATCTCAAAAATTCTAATCCATTTTCATCAAGAACTTTGGCATATCTTTTTTCAATCAACCCCGTGTAACTCATTACAGTTCTTAAAGGTGCTTTCAAATCATGAGAAGCGATATAAGCAAAATTTTCCAACTCAACATTGGCAACTTTAAGCTTTTCATTAGAATTATGCAAAGCTTTATTTTGTTTTTCAATTTGAATTTTATGATCTTTCAATTTTAAATTATAATAATATTGCTTCTTAAAAAACCAACTTACAACACCAACAATGCCAATCAAAATGCAAAAAACAATACATATAAAAATATAATACAGCTTATTCAGCGCCTTATCTTTTTTCAATAATTCGAGTTCCTTCTTTTTCTGATCCAACTCAAATATGGAACTTAAATTTGCCAGTTCATTTTTGGTAATAGCTTCTTCTACAGAGTCTCTTAGTTCGTAATATTTTTTTTGAAAATCATAAGCTACTTTATTATTCCCACAATTAAAATTCACTTCAGAAATTTTCTTATAAACATTTTGGCGAACTGGAGTCACTTTATTTAAAATAGGATTTTCCAAACATTGATTTAATATTTTTTTTGCTTGAACACATTTACCCATCAACATTTTTAACTCTGCCAAAGCAATCTGCGTTTGTATCGTTTCTTCTTTTTGATTGGATGCTTTTCGAATTGCCAAAGCAGTATTTAAATAATCTAATGCTAATTCAAGTTTATTTAATTTCAAATAAATTAATCCATAACCATGTGCGCAGTATCCTTTATGATATTGAGATTTGAGTCCAAATTTTGAACTGCAAGCCAAATTTTGATAATCAAGAGATTGATTATAATCCTTTAGTTCAAAAGAAATAGTGCTCAACATATCATAACAATATCCAACATCTTCCTGTCTATCTAATGATTGATATAACTCAAGTGCTAGAGAAATTTTTTCCTTAGCTTTCTCATATTGTTTTTGCTCTTTATCCAATTCCGCCAAAGCATAAAAACTATTCGCTTGTCCTTGAATATCTCCTCTCCCTTTATTCAACTCCAATAATTTCATTCGATAGTGATAAGCTTTATTAACCTGTCCCATATAGTAATAAGTATTACCAAAACCATTAAAAAGTGATGATGTATCCTTCATGGTTAACGAATAGGAGACTCCGCCAAAATCCATGGCCTTGTGGTAATAAACTAATGAACTATCATATTCAGATTGCCAAAAGTAGGAATGTCCCAGATTTAATAAACTATGGAAATTTAAGCTATCACAGCCTGCAGATTTTGCAACTGTTAAAGATTGAAAAAAATAATCTGTTGAGGTTTCATATTTTTCTACTTTAAAATAAGCTTCTCCTGTCTTGAATAGCAAATTGGCATAAGGTTTCTCAAATTGAGAATGAGGATAAGATTGTAAAGCTGTAACGCAACTATCAACCTTAGATTGATTGGAAAAACTAGGTAAACTTCCTAATAAGATCAAGAATAGTAAAAGACTTTTTGGTTTTTGGAGTACTTTCATGTTAAATTATAATTACCTGCTTAGTGTTACGAAAAACGAGCCAGTTTTGCCTTAACTATTTCTTTGCTTTTTCGTAAATTCGTTTTTTAAAACAGGTTCAACTTTGTAAACAATTACTGATTACAACTGTATTATCTGAAAGAATTTTTATTGAAAAAAAATAGAAGATATGACATCCAAAAAAGAGTTGGAAAAAAGACAAAATGAAGATGCTTATAAATTATTAATTTCCAAGTTGAACAAACGATTGGGAAAGATCTATCAAGGAGGAGGAGAAAAAAAGATAGCCAAACAACATGAAAAAGGAAAATTAACTGCTCGAGAAAGAATCGAACATTTGATTGATAAAGACAGTAATTTCCTAGAAATAGGTGCTTTTGCTGGTTACGATATGTACAAGGAATATGGCGGTTGTCCAGCAGGCGGAGTGGTAACTGGAATTGGTTATGTCAAAGGGCGACAATGTATGATTGTGGCAAATGATGCCACAGTAAAGGCAGGTGCTTGGTTTCCAATTACTGGAAAAAAGAATTTACGAGCACAAGAAATTGCTATCGAAAATCGCTTACCAACTATTTATCTCGTCGATTCAGCTGGCGTATTTTTACCGATGCAAGATGAGATATTTCCAGATAAAGAACACTTCGGTCGGATGTTCCGCAACAATGCAAAAATGTCTGCCATGGGAATTCCTCAGATTAGTGCAATCATGGGAAGTTGTGTTGCTGGAGGAGCTTATTTGCCAATCATGTCTGACGAAGCATTGATTGTGGAAGGAACAGGTTCTATCTTTTTGGCAGGACCATATTTAGTCAAAGCTGCCATTGGAGAAGTCGTAGACAAAGAGACTCTAGGTGGTGCTAAAACCCAAAGTGACATCTCAGGAGTGACCGATTATAAAATGCCTGATGACAAAACTTGCTTGGAGACCATCCGAGATTTGGTAGATAAATTTGGGAAGTTTGAAAATGCTGGTTTTGATCGAATAGAAGCAAAATTACCTGAAGAGTCACCTGAGGAGATTTTAAGTATTTTCCCAGAAGATCCTGCTAAACCATACGAGACAAAAGACATCATCAAACGAATTGTAGACGAATCGAAATATACAGAATACAAAAGTGGATATGGAAAAACCATCACTTGTTGTTATGCTCGCATCGACGGTTGGGCTGTAGGTATTGTCGTTAATAATCGAAAAGTCATCAAAACTGAAAAGGGAGAAATGCAATTTGGTGGAGTAATTTACTCTGACTCTGCGGACAAGGCTGCTCGATTTATTATGAATTGTAATCAGAAAAAAATCCCTTTGGTTTTTCTACATGACGTAACTGGTTTTATGGTTGGAACTAGAAGTGAGCAAGGTGGAATTATTAAGGATGGCGCAAAACTCGTGAGTGCTGTTTCCAATAGTACCGTTCCAAAATTTAGTATCGTGATGGGGAATTCCTATGGAGCTGGAAATTATGCCATGTGTGGAAAAGCTTACGACCCTCGATTAATCGTTGCTTGGCCTACGGCAAAAATTGCGGTAATGGGTGGTTCGCAAGCCGCTAAAGTTTTGACTCAAATTCAGGTTGCTTCGAAAAAAGCAAAGGGTGAAGCACCCTCTCCAGAAGATGAAAAAGCTTTGTTTGAAAAAATAAAAAACCGCTACGACGAACAAACTTCTCCATATTATGCAGCAGCAAGATTATGGGTGGATGCGATTATCAATCCGTTGGAAACAAGAAAAGTCATTTCGATGGGAATTGAAGCGGCGAATAATGCGCCTGTGGAAAAGTTTAATGTAGGAGTAATTCAAACGTAGGAGGATTTTCCAAATTCTACATCTCTAAATAAAATGAATTAAGCAAAGTAACAATACATTTACAAATGAGTAAAAAACAAAAAAACGAATCCACTCGTGACTGGCTCAAACGAATTGGATGGATGGGAATTTTGTTTTTTACCATCAAAGGAATCATCACTACTTATCTTATATTTCAAGCGGGGAAATGTGCAATAGATTAAATTAAAATAATTTAAAACCATAGGCTGACTGAAAGCCAATCTATGGTACGAAAAAAGAAATAATGAAATTACTTTCAAAAACAGTTACAGGATTAGAAGAGGTTTTAGCCAAAGAAATTGAAGACCTTGGCGGTCAAAATATTCAATTGCTCAAGCGAGCAGTTAGCTTTGAGGGTGATTTAAAAACACTTTATCGAACTAATTTAGAATTGAGAACTTCGATTAGAATATTAAAGCCAATCTATTCTTTTACCGCTCGAAATGAAAATGAATTTTATGATAAAATCAAAGATATAGATTGGTCTCAATATATGTCAAATAACGATACACTCGCTGTTGATGCTACCACTTTTGGAGAATATTTTACACATTCAAAATATATTTCTCTCAAAGCAAAAGATGCTATCGTTGACCAATTTAGAGATAATACAGGACGTCGTCCTAATGTAAATGTAATCTCCCCTACCATTCGAATTAGCATTCATATTCAAATTGACGAAGTGATTGTTTCTTTAGATGCCTCAGGAGATCCATTGTTTAAGCGAGGTTATCGAGTAGAACGAATGGGCGCACCAATGAATGAAGTTTTAGCAGCTGGAATGATTTTGTTGTCAGGTTGGGATAAAAAATCTGACTTTATGGATGGTATGTGCGGCTCTGGAACTTTGCCAATCGAAGCAGGATTGATCGCTCGAAACATGCCTTCCCAATGGAATCGAACAAGTTTTGGTTTTCAAACTTGGAAAGACTTTGACAATGATCTTTGGCAAGAAGTAAGAGCAGAAGCTAAGGCTAAAATCATTCCTTTTGAATATAATATTTCAGGACGTGATCGAGACTTCAAAGCAATAAGTGTAGCGCGAGTTAATATTATGAAAGCAGAATTGGATGATACTATCGAAGTAAAACGAACTACCTTCGAAAAATTAGAAGCTACTTCGGAGAAAGGAGTTATGATTTTAAATCCTCCGTACAATGAACGATTAGCTATCAAAAACATTAACGAATTATACAAAATGATGGGTGATCAATTCAAACAGCAATTTAAAGGTTGGGAAGTTTGGGTGATCTCATCAAATATGCAAGCTTTAAAAAACATTGGTCTCCGTCCTTCCAAAAAAATACAACTAATGAATGGGCCTTTGAATTGTAAATACGTTAAATTTGAAATGTACGATGGCACCCGAAGAACTGTGTTTAAAGAAAAAGTAAGTGAATCGTAATTCAAGTAGTAGTTTAAAAAAAAGAAAATTATGAAAAAGATATTTCACCTATTCCTATTTTTGAGCTGTGCAAATGTAATGTTAGGACAAGTTGGATTGCAAGTGGAAGGCACTCAATTTGCAAAAGAAAATCAAGTAGATTGGGAAAAAGGCAAAGAGTCGGTGAACGTTTTTTTTACAAAAAAAAATCAATCACAAATACCTGTAGATTTAAAAAAGTACTTTTTGGCTGAGAATGTTTCAGCTAATTCGTCCAATATTTTTACTCAAAAAAATACTTCCAATGAGTTAGCATTTTTTTGTAGGATAGAAGAAAAAATTGAACTCAAATCTAACATTCCAGTTAGATTTCGTTTGGGAGAAGTTCAAGCTGTCGATCAAAAAGAAGGAAAATGGAAACAATTTCAGTAAAAGAAATTAATTCATTTCCAAACCTAATCCTTGAACATTAAGTGGTGCTTCCATTTTCATAGAAGTCATATCTGTTTCGATATTAAGCGTAAAATAGAACGTAGCTCCTTGGCCCACTTCTGATTCAACCCAAATCTCTCCATTATTTTGATTAACAATTTTTTTACAAATAGCAAGCCCTACCCCTGTTCCTTCATACTCATCTTTACCATGTAATCTTTTGAAAATCTCAAAGACTCTATCTTTGAATTCCATATCGATTCCAATTCCATTATCTTTTACAAAGTACACTAAATCATTTCCTTGGAATTTTTCTTTTAATCCAATTTCTACCTGTGGATTTTCCCTATTCGTGTATTTGATACTATTACTAATTAAATTTTGGAAGAGTTGATTTAAGTGAGATTTATGCCCTTTTACCTCTGGTAGATTAGCCACCTTGACATCAACATTATGTTCCATTATTTTCCCTTTCAAGGTTTCGATTACCGTATCGACGACTTCATTTAAAGAAACAGGTTCTTCATAAATCTCCTCATTTTCCAGTTTAGAATACATCAAAACTTCATGTAACAAGTCATACATCCTACTCACATTAGTAGTGATAAAATCAATATAGTCATCTGCTTCTGATCCTAATTTCCCTTTAAATCTTCGTTTGAGTAAGGTGGCAAATGATCCAATATTTCGAAGTGGTTCTTTTAAATCATGAGAAGCAATATAAGCAAAGCGTTGAAGTTCGTCATTCTTGCGCTCCAACTTTTTATTTTGAATGAGACTCTGCTCATTTTGTTCTTTAAGTAATTGATTGGTTTCAACTTGTTTGAGGTGAGCCTTTTCAAGCTCCATATTTTGTTGTTGGATTTGATAATTCTTATCTGTCTGTATTTTATTATGTTCCGTTTGAGTTTTATACTTAGAATGTACCTGCCATAGAATAACCATCAAAGCAAGTAAACCTACAATCAAAAAATTACGATAAGTACTTTGCAATTCTGCGTCTCTTTTTAAAATATCTTTTTCCTTTTTTGTAATCTCATACTGCATTTTAGTATCAGACATTTTTTGAAGCGTGGCTTCGTTTCGAAGAGAATCTTTTAAATCGGTGAAATTCCGATAATATTTATTAGCTTCTTCATAATCTCCAATATTTTCTAAACTTCTAGCCATTGATTTATAAACATCCACTAAGATTGGTCTCGCACCTAAACTTTGAGCTATATCAAGACTTTCATTTAAATACCTCATTCCTTTTTTTTCTTCCCCCTTATTGATATAAATTTCACCAATAGCTTTTGAACTTCCAATTTGTCCCCATCTATCATCATTCTCAATATTGATCTTATGGGATTGATTAAAATAATCCAAGGCTTTATTTAAATCTCCTCTTGATTGATAATTATCTCCAAGATTAAAAGTAACATAGGCTAATCCAGATTTTCGATTAGATGCAATAGAAAGTTCATAAGCTTTCAAATTATATTTTAGAGATAAATCTATTTGGGCCATTCTAGAATACGCTGCACCAATGGCACCATAACTAGACAATTCCATTACCTTATTGTTAATTTCAACTGATAATTGTAAACATTTCTCATAATACTCAATGGCTTTATGGTAATTTCCTTGAAAGAAATGGATTCCTCCAATTTTGTAATATGAGTAAGTTATTCCAGCTTGATCTTGAAGTTCTTCTCTTATTTGTAATGCTTTGAAGTGATATTCAAAAGCCAACTCATTATTCCCAATAACTTGATATGCTTTAGCTAATTGATAACTGGCATCTCCAAGTTGTTTACCGCCATCCGAATTAATATTCTTAATTAATTTAGTCAACAACGTAATTGCTTCTTCATATTTATGAGATGCAATTAAACATTTTCCCATTTGATACTGAATCTTACTTTTGAATTTTATTTCATCATTCCTGTCGGCAATTGAATCTGCAAGAATTAAATATTTATATGCTTTTGTAGTTTCTTTATGCTTTAAATTTGCTTTCCCTAATTCAAAATAAGCATCTAATTGTTCTTTAATATTTTCACTTTCAATTTTGATCTTCAAAGTATTTTCTAAACTATCCAAATTTGAAGCAGATAGAGAAAAACTCATCAACATACTTAAAAGAAAAATTATCTGGTATTTTCGGGACAGTATCATATGTTATTTTAATTCGGTATATAAAATTATTAAACTGTATTACAAAGAAAATGCCATCTTACAAGTAAGATGGCATTTAGTTTTTGATGAAGTTTTTAAATTATCCATCAGTTCCTTGGTTCGGAGGATAACCTCCGCCTCCGCCTTGGTTACTACCAGTATCGGAATCATCTCCTCCGTTACCTTTTTTACCTCCTTTGAGGTTTTTCATGTCTCGAACATCGAGGACCTGCATAGTCCGACGTTCCATGATTGATTTTAAGCTAGTCATCTTGAAAAATTTTTCATGGTTAACAATAGATTAATAAAGATCATTTGGAATATCCAAATGAATTATCTTAAATCGGGGGAAAAATTTTCAATAAATTATTTTTGAGGGAAAATTAATATGGGGAGAAAAATAGAGTGGGAGATGTTTTTAAAGTTGCTAAAAATATGCCAAATTTTGTTTTTTGGTTAAACCTTAGGTTTTTAGGAGGAATTATTTTTAATAAATGTCAAATAAATTAGCCATACTCATTGGTCATGCAACATTATTTCTTTCTACAAAATCTACTCCAACTATTCTGGTTTTTACTGAATCTAAAAAAATATAGTTAAGTTCCTTAAAGTTTAATTCTCTGGATGTTGGATTAAAAAGTTGCAATTTAAAGCAAAGTACTAAATCCAATTTCATAAAAAATGCAAAAAAAAATGCCACCTTAAAATAAGGTGGCATTTTTTTAGACATTAGTCATCTTCTGTTGGTGGTGGAGGAAGGCCTCCGCCATTACTATTACCTCCTTTGAGGTTTTTCATATCTCGAATGTCAAGGACCTGCATAGTCCGACGTTCCATAATTGATTTTAATCTAGTCATTTTTGAAAAATTTTTCATGGTTAATAATTGATTAATAAAGGTCATTTGGCATAACCAAATGAGATATCTTAAATCGGGGGAAAAATTTTCAATAAATATTATGGGGGAAAACTAATATGGGAAGAAAACATAATGGGGAATGTTTCTAGGATTGCTAAAAATATGCCAATCTTTATTTTCTTGACTAAACTATTAAGTTCTTAGGAGGGATTATTTTTAATAAATGTCAAATAAATTGGCAATGCCCATTGGTCGTGCAACATTAAATCCTTCTGCAAAATCTACACCAATTATTCTTCCGTAGACACTACTTTTGGCTTTTACTGAATCTAAAAAACCTTTATTAGATATAGGAGAATCTAATTCCTTGGATTTCGGATTAAAAAATTGGGATTTAAAACAAAGTACTAAATCCAACTTTTTGTCCATATATGGTGATATATCTACCACAAAATCAGGATGAAGTGTATGATCTTGGATATAATGATAAACTGCCTTTGGTCTCCATCGCTCTTGTAATTTCTTTTTATCATAAGTTTTAACTTTGGCAAGTCCTGCAATAAAGCAAGCATCTGAAGTCAATTTTGCAGCACGTGCATGATCAGGGTGTCGATCAGATAAAGCATTGGCCAAAACTATATCAGGTTGATATTTTCGAATAACCTGAGCTATTTTTTTTAGGTTTACTTCTGTATGTTGAAAAAAACCATCTTTCATTTTAACATTCTCACGAACTGAAGCACCCATCATTTTTCTAGCAGCTTCCGCCTCTTTGACTCTCAATGGACCAGAACCACGTGTGCCTAATTCTCCTCTAGTCAAATCTAAGATTCCAACTTTTTTACCCATTTCAATATGCTTGAGTAAAGTTCCTGCACAACCTAATTCTACATCATCAGGATGGACACCAATTGCTAGAATATCTAATTTCATAATGAAAGTTTTATATTTTGAACAAATCTACACTTTTCTTTTTTTCTACGAAAAAAGATTAATTGGTGGAATAAAAAAAAGCTACTAATTATATCTTCATTAGTAGCTCTTTTTTCCTCATAAAATTAATCTTCTAATATTTTCTTTATTGATCTTTTTATTTTATTAGAAGTAGGATTGGTGATCGAATAATAATAATCCACTACCTTCCCTTCTTTATCTACTAAGTATTTATGAAAATTCCATTTGGGTTTAGATGATACTTTTCCATTTAATTTTTTATCAGAAAGAAATTTATATAATGGACTCGCATCTTTTCCTTTGACCACCGTTTTTTCAAAAATCGGATATTGTGCATTATACTTTGTCATGCAAAATTGCTGAATCGCCTCTCCATCTAAAGGTTCCTGTCCTGCAAAATCATTGGATGGAAATGCCAAAACCTCAAAACCGTCTTTCTTAAATTCTTCATACAGTTTTTCCATATCATCTAATTGTGGGGTAAACCCACATTGAGAAGCCGTATTGACAATCAGCAATGCCTTACCTTTATAATCACCTAATGACACTTCTTTACCCGAAGCATCTTTTACTGTAAACTGATGAATGCTATTCTTATCCATTTCTTTTTTGTTTGACTTATTATCTAATTAAAAATTGGAAGTTAACTCAAACTTCCAAAAGGGTAACCTCATAAGCTTGCTTTTGTTTACACTTATTGCTAATGTTTTTTTTGAAAAATAAACTACGGCATATTTATTGATTCTTCAAAAGTTGTTTTAAACTATTCTATCAAAATTAGACTTTAACAATACAGCATGAATTTATTACAAAAATTCGTTTTTTCTAGTTTTATCATTTTGGGGATGACCTTTAGCAATCATTCTTTTGCTCAAGTTCGGACAATTTCCAAAAGTGAAATTACGACTCCCAAAGTAGAATTTACACCTAAGGATATTGAAAAAATAAAAACGCTTTTGGAGCACCATTTCAAAACTCGAATTAGCGATACTGAAATGGCAATGTATGGAAAAGCATCTGATGAAAATTTAGAGTTATATAAATTATTAGATAAAACCAGAAAGGATGATCCTTTTTTCAGTCAACCACATATCTCCTTTATAATAGATTCTATGGAGGAACGATTAGGAAAGAGAAAGCCTACAGCAAAATCGAAACTCGAAACACCTTCAAAAAATAGGAGAAATCCAAAAGTTTCGAAGTTACCAAAAAATAAAAGCGATAAATATTAATCACTTTTTTTAAAAGAAAAAAACCTCTACTGAATGTAATCTTTTCAGTAGAGGTTTTTTTATGTAAATAATCAATGTATCATCTTCCAACCAATATCTTCTTTTTTCGTAAAAAAGTTTCTTATTTGTTTTAAAATCAATTCCTTTATCTTTCAAGAAAATTGGAAGAATTAATATCTTTAGATATTTAAAACACATCTTATCTTAAGATCTTCACTATCAACTATTTACAAATATTGTTCATCTTTATTTAATGAACAATCGAATCTTTCTTTTATGAAAAATTTTAAACTCCTAGCGATAATACAGTTTTGTTTTATAATCTCCTTTTCTTTTCTAATGTCCTGTGGAGGTGATACAAAACCTGCAACTACACCTTCATCGACTGTAAAAAATACACCAACTCAACAATTGAAAAAGAGATTTGAATTAATTGCTCCACAAGCAAGTGGCGTTACTTTTTCCAATGCTATCAAGGAAGATTATAATCATAATATTCTCACTTTTGAATATTTATATAATGGTGGTGGAGTGGCCGTTGGGGATCTAAATAATGATGGATTACCTGATATTTATTTTTCAGGAACTATCGTTTCTAACAAATTATATCTGAATAAAGGTGATATGAAATTTGAAGATATTACTACCCCAGCAGGTGTTGCTGCTACAGATGGTTTTAAAACTGGAGTGACGATGGCAGATGTTAATAATGATGGTTGGCTAGATATTTTCGTCTGTCGAACGAGTAAATCTGATGATGGGAAAAAAGATAATTTACTTTTTATCAATAATAAAAATTTGACTTTTACGGAAAGTGCAAAGCAGTTTGGATTAAATGATAATAGTAATACAAATCACGCTAATTTTTTCGATTATGATAATGATGGTGATTTGGATTTATATCTATTAAATCACAGGTTGAATTTTAAAGATGCAGTCAAAATGGATTTGCAATCCAATCCTGATGGTTCCACTACGCGAAGAAAAGAACCAAAAACAACATTCGAGTCAGACCGACTTTACAAAAATAATAATGGAAAATTCACCAATGTAACCAAAGCTGCTGGCATTGAAAATTCATCTTTTGGATTGAGTGCAACTGTGGCAGATTTGAATCAAGATGGCTATATGGATATTTATGTGGCTAACGATTATATCGAACCTGATTATGTTTATATCAATAATCGAAATGGAACTTTTACTGATAAATATGACTCCTTCATTCGTCATTCTAGCCAAAATTCGATGGGCTGTGATATCGCTGATTTTAATAATGATGGACTCTTGGATATTATGGTAATGGATATGATTGCTGAAGATCCGATTCGATATAAACAGTTGATGAATGTGATGCGAAAAGATCGATATAATGCATTGGTGCAATATGAATATGGTCATCAGGCTGGTAGAAATGTTTTGCAAGTCAACAATGGAAATAACACTTTTAGTGAAACAGGGCAGCTTTCCGGTGTGTCGAATACCGACTGGAGTTGGGGAGCATTATTTGCTGATTTTGATAATGATGGATGGAAAGATATTTATATCGGCAATGGTTATAAAAGAGATGTAACAGACTTGGATTATATGAATTACACCCGTGACTCTATTGTGAAATCGGGGGGAATTACTAACCGTAGATTTCCAGATGTCAACACTTATCTCAATATGATTCCTAATAAAAAATTGATCAATTATGCTTACAAAAACAATCGGGATTTAACTTTTACCAACGCGACGCAAGATTGGGGAATTACGCAAGCTTCTTTTTCTAATGGAACAGCTTATGCAGATCTAGATGCAGATGGTGATTTGGACTTGATCGTTAACAATATTGATGATCCAGCTTTCATTTACAAAAACCTTACAACTAACTCTAACTACCTGCAAATCAACCTTTTAGGTAGTAATAAAAACACTCAAGCGATTGGAACTAAAGTCAAAATCCATACAGGAAAAGAAATTCAATTTTTGGAAAAAACTACCAACCGGGGCTTCTTTTCTGGAAGTGAACCTCTGCTACATTTTGGATTAGGAAATCATTCAACTATTGACAAAATTGAAGTCACTTGGATGGATGGAAAAACCCATGTCATTGAAAACATTCCTGCTAATCAACGGCTTACTTTAAAACATGTTGAAGCAAATCAAAAACCTATTTCTAAAACGAAACCTACTCCAATTTTTGCAGAAAAAAGTAGTACTCATAACATTACTTTTACGCACAAAGAAAATGTCTTTGACGACTTCAATCGAGAACGATTGCTTCCTCATAAATTATCCAACTTAGGACCTCATATTTCTAAAGGTGATGTGAATGGAGATGGTTTGGAAGACTTTTTTATTGGTGGTGCTTCGAATAGTTCGGGAGCACTTTTTGTGCAAAATAAAAATGGAAATTTTCAAAACCAATCAAACACAACGTGGGAAGCAGACAAAATTCATGAGGATATGGAAAGTGTTTTCTTTGATGCAGAAGGTGATGGTGATTTGGATTTGTATGTCGTGAGTGGTGGCAATGCAAGTAGTGCAAATTCTACTAATTACCAAGATCGATTATATCTAAATGATGGTGCAGGAAATTTCTCAAAAGGTACACTTCCAAAATCTAATTCAAGTTCTGCCTGTGTTGCCACTTTCGATTATGATGCAGATGGTGACCTTGATATTTTTGTTGGAGGACGAACTGTTCCAGGTAAATATCCGACTCCTCCTCAAAGTTTAATTTTGAGAAACGACCAAGGCACCTTTTCTAATGTAACTAAATCTGTCGCACCTGATTTTGAAAAAATAGGAATGGTAACTGATTTAAAAATGGCAGATTTAGATCAAGATGGAAAAGAGGAAATGATTGTTTTAGGGGAATGGATGCCGATTTCAATTTTTAGTTTTGATGGAAAAAAATTCAATAATGTTACTTCGAAATTTGGCTTGCAAAATACTACTGGTTGGTGGAATTGTTTCGCATTAGAAGACTTTGATAAAGATGGTGACATGGATATTATCGCTGGTAATTTAGGAGAAAATTCTCGAATCAAAGCTTCTGATAATCAGCCAGTTAAAATTTATGCAAATGATTTTGATGGCAACGGAAGTTTAGATGCAGTTATGACTTTTGGTTATCAAGGAAAACAATATCCTTATGCTGGTAGAGATCATTTGATATTGCAATTGCCAGGCATCAAACGAAATTTCAATCGATATAATCAATATGCTAAATCTGACATCACCTCTATTTTCCCAAAAGAAAAATTAGCGAATGCTCAAGTGTTGGAAGCTCGAATGATGTCCTCTGTTTTATTAAAAAATGAAGGTGAAAAATTTTCTATAACAACACTTTTACGGGAATCTCAAATTGCTCCAATTCATGAAATTTTAACTTCAGATTTTAATGGCGATGGAAATATGGATGCTTTGATGGTTGGAAATAATGATGGCGCAGAAACAGAATCAGGGGTTTATGATGCGAGCAATGGAACGCTTTTATTAGGTGATGGAAATGGTGGTTTTAGTTTTTCTCCAAATAAAAAACATGGTTTGTGGGCGAGTGATCAGGCAAGAGATGCGGTTGAAATCAAATTGGCAAATGGAAAAACAATGATTTTGATTGCTAATAATAGTGGGAAATTACAGGCTTATATTCAGGAGGGAAAAAATATTCCTCTTTAAAAAACTGAATTTTAAATTTGAAAGATCAGGGCAGATAGCTTTTAAAGTGCTATCTGCCCTTTTATAATTTTAAGAAACTTTTTCCAAAAAAATATTGTAAAAGAATATTCAATATTACCAACAATCCAAATTCAAAAAAATGCTTTTCCAAACTTCCCGGCTATTAGTTCGACCACTCACTTTCGAAGATTTCGAACCTTTTCATGAAATGCAAAGCAACCTCAAAGTCATGCAATATGCATCAGGCAAAGCACAAACACTCGAAGAAAACAAAGCTGACTTAAAAAAAGTAATTAATCATTATCAAGAAGTAAACAACGGTTTTTGGATTTGGGCAATGGAACGAAAATCTGATCAAGCTCTAATTGGTACAGTTGCCATAATTGTTGATAAAAAAAAGGAAGGAGAAATTGGTTATCGACTTTTAGAGAAACATTGGGGGAATGGATATGCGACTGAAATTTTGAAGGATTTGATTAATTATGGTTTTGAAAAAATGCAATTAAAAGCAATTCATGCTAACGTCGATGTGAGAAATATTGCTTCAATCAAGATGTTGGATAAATCAGTTTTGGAATTTATTGGGAAAGAATGGAATGAGGATTTTCAATCTTATGATCGGCTTTATCGGTTACCAACAAACACGTAGCGGTCTGCTTTAGCTGACCTAGAAAAAGAGCACGGCGATATTTAATCAATCACATTTTTTATGATCGTTTTTTTCGCTTCGCTCTTTTTTTTAGGTCAGCTAAAGCAGACCGCTACGTGCTAGCGAATCAACGAAACATCACCTTTTAATTCCTCTACCCCATCTGTCGTTTCTATTCTTATCATATAAATCAACACATCAGTTGGATGTGGATTCCCATCAACCTCTCCATTCCAAGGTGTTTTTTCATCATGCACTAAATTTCCCCAACGATTAAAAATTTTAAAGTCGACAATTTCCACACTATTCCCTTCGATGACTGGTCCGAAAGTATCATTCAGTCCATCTCCATCTGGAGTAAAAACATTTGGCATTTGCCAGTCTCCACAAGCATCAATTACAATACTAGTCTCAGCAGTACAATCATTTTCATCAGATACAATAACTGAATATTCATCTCCATCTTCAATTGTAATAACAGCACTCGTTTCTCCATTTGACCATTCATAACTTTCAAAATCTCCTGCATTTAGAAGTACAGGCAAATCCCCACAAAGATCAATTCCATGTGGTGTCGTTATCTCTGCGGCAATTGCCTCTGAACTATTTACCATAACTTGAAAAGCTCCTGAACATTGATTCGCGTCTTCAATGACTACGAAAAAACTCCCTGCAGCCACATCTATAAATACATTTTCAACTTGAAAATTAACCCCATCTAAACTGTATTGAAATGGTGCTTGTCCAGCACCAGGAAAGACTTCGAGCATTCCATTTTCAAATCCGCAAGTCGTGTGATCAATCATCACTTCATCAATAACTGGATTTTGTGGAGCATCAATACTTACATTTACAATCGTTGCACAACCAACTGCATCTGTAACCGTCAAGGCATGATTTCCTTCTTCCAGATTCATTGCTTCCTCCGTCGTTTCTCCATTATCCCAAAGGTAAGAGTAGGGTTCAAATCCACCATTCACCGCAACTGAAGCTGATCCTAGACTTCCATCACAACCTGTTGACGTTTGTGCAGCAATCACTCCAGAAATATCTGAAACATAAACCGTAACTGAACTCTCCTCTATCAAAATTGGAGAAAAAGAGATATCGTCCAATGCAAAATCATTGCCACCAACAGATACATTTTGATTGACTATACAAATCTCTACACTTGTATTATTATCTGATTCCCACGTTTGAAAAAACTGCTCCCAAACACATGTTCCTGATGGAGCCGTAAAAATCGAACCTAACAAAGTTCCGTTAATTGAAAATTGTAATTCGGCAGGATTCCCTACTTCAACTGAAGTAATCCAAGTCGAAAATTGGTAAGTCGTATTTTCTTGAATCGCTATCGTTTGACACCAGATTTCTTGATTCAACGTTGCTGAACCATTGACCACTAACATATTTCCAAAACCAGTAGTGTGATCATCGCAATTTGCAAAATTCGAATGTGCTAAATTGGGATTAGTAACAACCGCATAAGTTCCTTCATCCGACAAGTCTCCCCATGTACCTCCACTCGTATTTGGACCATAAAGATATTCTGTAGTAAAACCAGAATTTCCAGCAGAAAAATCACCATTGGTAATAACTGAATTTCCTAAAATACTTCCCACAACTGTATAGGTTGTGGTCATCGGTGGAGTCACCGTTGGGTTTGCTGTACTTGGGCTAGTAATCCAAGTATTTGGAGTCCAAGTGTAAGTATCAAATATATCTCCCTCCGCTGCTAAAGCAACAGTTTCTCCTTGGCAGATAGTGTCTTGTGCTACAGTTGCAGTTATTGAAAGTTGAGCAAAAATACTCGTAGATAGTACTAATAAAAGAAAAACTAGGAGGTTCTTTTTCATCATAAAATTTTTTAAATCAAATGTAATGTATTGAATGTGAGGGTTTTACAAAACGAAACTGTAATGATTAGGTAGGTTATTACAAAAATAACGATTCTTGTTTTCTTTTTGGAAAAAATGAGAAGTTTTATTTTAATGACCAATATTCAATAATGGAAAATATTTAACTATCCTAAATTAGTTTTTATCTAATTGGTTTAATCTTTCAATGAAATTGTTACTTTGATTTTCATCTGAATTCATCAACTCCGTAAATGATTTTGAATAAAGATATTTGTTTTTTAGATCATCATACATAAAAAAAACTATCTCAAATTCATTCTCTTCTTTCGGTTGATTTGTATCAAATGTTAATAAACCAAAATCATAAAAATCTGCGAAATAAAAATATCCCTTTCGAAGAATTTCTTTTGAAAAACTGGAATCCAAATTCATTTTTTCCAATTTTTCTAATTTCGATTTAGGAAAAAAATGATGAAGTCTAATTGCTACGTCTTGTAAATGCAATTCCATAAAATATTTATATTGCAAAAAATGCTTATACGAATTAGGTAGTTTACAATTCAACTCTTCTTCGAATTCTAATAATTCTTTATCTGTTATTTGACTTGGGATTGCTTTCCATCCAATATAATCCTCCTCTGTTTCAAGTGATAAATCTATCATCTCTTTTGGTACTTCTTCAATTATACCTGTCATGGGAAAAAATTGCTCCCTCATCTTTTGAAGAGAATCATCTACTATTTGATAAATTGATTTCATTATATTCGTTTATAGAAATTTTCCTCTCATAAATAATTCCAATAGCTAGCTTATTTATTGAACTACTCTACAGCAAGCTGACGGAGAATCAAAAAAACAGTTTCATAGATATCAAAATAGAATTTCACCACATAGGCACATAGAAAACATAGGCAAAATTCTATGCTTTCTATGTGCCTATGTGGTGAAAAAAATCGGTGGTGGTGGGATTTTTTCACTTATAAGATATCATTGCTGCTGTTGCACTCGTTGCAAGATGCAAGCATATGAGAATTCTTTAGATTAAATTCATTTACCAAAAAAAAATGCAATTGCATAACGCTAAAGTTAATACAATTACATTTTTTTAAAATGAAGTTGTTTTATCAAAAAAACTACCAACGAATCAACGCAGAGCCCCACGTAAATCCACTTCCAAATGCTGCTAAACAAACCAAATCACCTTCCTTGACAGCACCTGCTTCCCATGCTTCACACAATGCAATCGGCACAGAGGCTGCGGTAGTATTTCCATATTTTTGAATATTATTCCAAACTTGATCGTCATTTAACTTAAGTACTTTTTGTACAAATTGACTAATCCTTAAATTCGCCTGATGAGGCACTAACATATCAATATCTGAGACTTCCAAACCAGCAGTCGTCAATGCCTCCTGAATCACTTCTGGAAATTTTCTAACAGCTAGTTTAAATACAAATTGCCCTTCCATATTTGGATAGAGATGACCATCTTTTTGCATTTTGTCTGTTACGAAAATTCCTCCGTACTCCAAGTCTTTATCGTAACCATAATCATGTTCAATTCCCATTTTATCCAAATGATATCCTCCATGAGAACCGGGGTTGATAAAAGCTAATTTCTCTGCATATGTTCCATTCGAATGCAATTTTGTAGTTAAAATGCCTTGCCCTTCTTTTTCAGTTGGTTGCACCACAACTGCTCCTGCACCATCTCCAAAAATAACCGTAACATTTCTTCCTTGCGTGCTATAATCCAATCCCATCGAGTGCATTTCAGCACCTACCAAAAGAACATTTTTATACATTCCAGTTTTGACAAATTGGTCAGCGATACTCAATCCATAAATAAATCCACTACATTGATTTCGAATATCCAATGCTCCAACTTCAGTTCCCGTAATTCCTAGTTCTCGTTGCAATAAGACACCGCAACCAGGAAAATAATAATCAGGACTTAGTGTCGCAAAAATGATAAAATCTACTTCTTCAGGTTGAATTCCAGCTCGCTCAATTGCAATTCGAGCAGCCTTAGTTCCCATCGTTGCAGTCGTTTCTTCATGTTTTTTTCCATAACGTCTTTCTTTAATTCCTGTTCGTTCTTGAATCCATTCATCACTAGTTTCCATCACTTTAGAAAGATCATCATTCGTCGTTATTTTTTCAGGAACATAACTTCCGATTCCTGCTATTTTTGAATTGAACATATTGTTTTTGTTTAATTATATAGTTAGGTAAAAACTCATTTTTTAAGTAGGTTATTCTTTCTTCCGTAAAAATAGTAAATATTCGCTTTTAGAAAAATCAACATACGAATGTTCTAAAAGTTGATTCCATTTTTAATTTTTGATAAAAAAAATACTAATACCATAATTCCTTTCTAAAATTTCCTTCCTCTCCTGTTTTTTAAATATCTTTAAAAACGATTTTTTCAAAAAAAATCCTAATACCATAACACAATACAGCATATTTATAAATTTAAACTATGACTAACCTAAAATGTACTTCAAAAAAATCGATTAATATTCTTTTCCTATTATTTTTATTATGCCTTGGAAATTCTGTTTTTGCACAAACACCCACCGCTCAAGATTGTCTCGGAGCTATCCCTATTTGTGCTCAAGCTTATACCGAAACCACCTCTCCTTCTGGCTCCGGAAATTATCCTAACGAAATAAATGGAACTTCTCAAGGTGGAATTTGCTGTATGGATAATGAGTTAAATTCTATCTGGTACACATTTACTGTTAATCAATCTGGTGACTTTGGATTTACCTTGACACCTAATAATTCGATTGATGATTACGACTGGGCCATGTTTGATATTACCAATGGTAGCTGTGAAGATATTTTTAATGATATTTCGATGCAAGTAAGTTGTAATGCTGCTGGAGGAGGCACTTGCAATGGAAATACAGGAGCAAACGGAGGATCTACTTATAATAATCAAGGGGCAGGTTGTAATAGTATTAACCCTAGTCAGTTTGCAGGAAATAGTGCCGATAATGCCCTTGTCCCAGTTCAGCAAGGCAATACTTATGTATTGGTAATTTCCAATTGGTCAGGTTCAACCAATGGATACACGATTGATTTTGGGGTCTCTGGAAATATTGGAATTATCGATATGATTGATCCTGAAGTTTCAGATATCACGCTCCCTGGCGATTGTGGAGGTGATGAAATGGAAGTTACCTTTTCGGAATATATTCAATGCGCTACCATTAGTGGAAACAATTTTCAAATCTCAGGCCCAGGCGGTCCGTATACTGCTACTGTATCAGCTAATGCTTGTAACCAAGGTGGTGCTTACGATAATATTTTCACAATTAATATTAATCCACCAATTACAGAAATTGGAAATTATTCCATCGCTCTGGTGACCAATGGAACAACAGATCTTTTAGATTTATGTGAAAATCCATTAGTGATTGACACCTTTTATTTTTCAGTATTGAATAGTCCTTTGCCCAATATTAATATTGGAAACGATACTATTTTATGTAATGGAGAATCCGTCAACATTGACGTTTCACTTCCCAATGCAGAATCATATTCTTGGTCTGATGGAACAGGTGGGCCGATTATTTCAATCACCGATCCTGGAACTTATACAGTTACGATCACCAATATTTGTAATTCAGTAACGGATAATATTTTGGTCAATTTTGTTCCATTACAAACCGTGGATGTGAACCTGGGATCAGATACACTACTTTGTCCTGGAGAAATTTATGCGCTTGATGGAACGTGGATTGGAGGTGTTCAATATCTATGGCAAGATGGATCGACAGATCCAATTTATCAAGTTTCGGAAACAGGTTTTTATGAAGTTCAAATTCTTGGTGCCTGTGGAGAAACAGGTTTTGCGGCTGTCCAAATAGATTATGATGAGACAGAATTAAACTTGAATTTAGGACCTGACAGTTTACTTTGTGAAGAGGATGGTTTTTATGTCATTGATGTATTCGATCCAAATGTAGAGGAATATATTTGGAGTGATGGCACAACAGGTTCTACTTTACAAGTAACCGAAAATGGTATTTATGGCGTAACGATTTCTGACAATTGTAATGTATTGATAGATGAAGTCAATCTTGAATTTACCAATTGTACCCTTTGTGAAGTTTATGTTCCAAATGCATTTTCGCCAGACTTTAATGGTTACAATGATTATTTTTTGCCTTACTCCAATTGTTCATTACTTAATTATTCTATGAAAATTTTTAATCGTTGGGGCGCTCTAGTTTATACGTCGACCAATCCAGATGAAGGATGGGACGGCAGATTTAACAACAAAGATATTCCTGAAGGAGTCTATGTTTACCTCCTTGAGTTTGAGGTAAATCAGCGAGGAGAAAATATTCCTAAAAGATTATCAGGTGACCTTACCGTTGTAAAATAATAAAAACGTTGGACGTCAAACATTTGACGTCCAACGTTTTTTAAAAGTTCGTTTTGAAAAAAAAATTCCCTTTCTTACTTTCCATCATTTGGCTGATTCTTATTTTCTTCATCAATCCGATTGGTGAATTTCCATTGAACGATGATTGGTCTTACACTCATAATGTCAAAGCCTTGGCACTTGATCATCAAATTACTTTTGATGATTGGGGAGCAATGACTTTGATTGCGCACACTATCTGGGGAACTTTATTTTGTAAAATATTTGGATTCTCTTTTACCGCACTCCGAGTATCAACTTTGATCATAAGTTGGATAGGTTTGTTGGCAACTTTTTTCTTTTTTAGAGAAGGAGGTTTAGAGAAAAAAAAAGCATTTTGGGCGACCCTTCTAATTGCTTTAAATCCACTTTATTTAGTACTTTCCTTTAGTTATATGACAGACATTCCATTTATGTGTTTTGTTATTTTGTCCGCATTATTTTTTTTAAAATTCATTCATAAAAAACCGAATTATAACCTCTATTGGGCAACAGTATTTTCCGTCATTGCTACTTTGATTCGACAACCTGGAATTCTACTCCCGCTTTCTTTCTTTTTTATTTATATTTTAAAAAATAAAACTTCGTTAAAATCTGTATTTCAATCAGTTATACCTCTTTTTTCAACAACTACGATTTTAATTCTATTCACCACATGGCGAAAAAACAACTACGGATTGTCTAATAGTTTTGGAACTACAGATCATTTGATTGAAAATATTTTCAATGGAAAAATTACGCAAAATTTAAGCGAGCAAGCTCATGGAATTTTTATTTATTGGGGGATATTTTTATTGCCGTTTCTGTTTATTTCATTTTCTTATTTTTGGAAAAAAGAAGACTGGAAAACTCGGCTTCTCGTGTTTGTAATTACGCTGTTATGCATCTTTCCCTTTTTGGAAAAATGGAATTATCCTTTGCATGGAAACATCATTTTTAATTTAGGAATAGGACCACATATTCTGGCAGAATACCCTGAATCCTATTCTCCCTATTTTTCAGTATCGGAGTGGAACAATTTAAAATTAATCGGTTTCATTGGCGGCGTAAATATATTGTTATGGCTTTGGTTTCGATTTATCCAAACCTTATTTTTTTTGATAAAAAGAGAAACAGAAAAAGTAAATTGGGCAACTGCATTTTCTCTCACCACCGCTGGGATTTACTTTTTCTTTTTGATGACAAATGATTATTTTTTTGATCGATATTATCTGATGCCGCTCCCCTTTTTGGTTTTAATAATTTTTCCAAAAAATCATACCGCTAATATCTTTATATTAAAAAAATGGACAACAATTCCTGCCGCAGCAATATTTTCTATGATTGCTTTTTTTTCCATCACAGCAACCAAAGACAATCTATCCTGGAATCGAACTCGTTGGAAAGCAACTGAATTTGCTATCAACAAATTGAACATTCCGATTAAAAATATTAATGGTGGTTTTGAATTTAATGGTTGGAATCGACGAGGTGTTCCACTTCCAACAAATTGGGGCAATCAAAATTGGTGGCAAAATAAAGAGGGACAATTCACCCTTTCTAGCGGACCGCTTTGTGGATACGAAACAATCAAAACATTTCCTAATTCCAAAATCCTTCCACCTCAAAAGGATACTATTTTTATTTTAAAAAAATCAAAAATTGCCTCTTCTGAAATTATTCGATGCGATGCAGAAACACTAACTTTTGATTCTACCAATTTTCAAAGCAACTTAGAAAATTATGTTTTTGGAAATATTGAAACTCGATCCTCTGAACAAAAACATACAGGCAATTACAGTATTCTAACCAATGAAAAAACACCATTTGGTTTTACCATAAAATTAGGCAACGTCAGCCCCTGCGAGAGAATTTGGTTCCAAGTATGGAGATTCCCAACCAAATCAACCGCAGCAATTGTTGGAGCAGCATCCAATCCAAAAGATTTTTATCAGTTAGGAAAAAACAAAATTTTGCAGACCAAAGAAAATGGTTGGAGTCAAATAACGACCGAATTTGTCGTCCCAAAAAACTTTCGAGATTCCAATTTGGTATTTTATATTTTTAACCCAACAAAAAATAATACTTGGTTTGATGACCTAGAAATCACTAGATTGAAAATAGAGAATTGATTTTCATTTTTTCGCCATCTACAATAATTTTAGCATCTTGCAGTTCCAATTTTAAAACGAAAAAAAATTTAAAACAAGCAACGAAAACACATCTTGAAAAAATACTTAACCTTTCCATTTCTCCTTTCCATCATTTGGCTAATCTGCATCATTTTAGTCAACCCATTAGGCGATTTTCCGCTCAATGATGATTGGTCATATGGTCGAAATGCAAAAGCACTCGCCTTGGAAAATGAAATATTTTTTGATGATTGGGGTGCTATGACTTTAATCGTACACACGATGTGGGGAGCATTCTTTTGTAAAATGTTTGGCTTCTCATTTACGGTACTTCGCTTCTCCACTTTAATTTTAGGATGGGCTGGTTTGTTGGTGACCAATTTATTTTTTCAAGAAGGAGGCATGAGTAAAAAACAGGCTGGGTGGGCAACACTTTTACTATGTTTTAATCCTTATTTTTTTATGAACTCATTCACTTACATGACAGAAGTTCCATTCCTTTTTTTCTTTATCTCTTCTGCCTATTTCGCCCTCAAAAGTATTAATGACAAAAGTGATTATAACATTATATTTGCATCTATATTTTCCATTCTTGCCGTACTCATCAGGCAACATGCAGTATTAGTTCCACTAGCTTTCTTTTTTATATTTATAATAAAAAAGAAAGCTTCATTAAAGACTATTGGTCAATCAGTTACACCACTATTTTTAACTTTTGGCGCATTAACAATCTTTACGAACTGGAGAAATTCGCAATATGGTTTATCTCAAAACTTTGGAAGTACCAATACTCTTTACGAAAGCATCTTCAATGGAAGATTAGAGTTTGCTTTACAATACAAAGCTCAATATTTTTTCGTCTATTGGGGGCTTTTTTTACTCCCTATTTTAATTCTACTTGTCCCTTATTTTTGGAAAAAAATACCTAAAGCTGGGATGCTTTTTTCAGTAATTCTGACATTAATTATTTGCTATCCTTACTTCTCTAGCCATCGAGACTTTTTGGGAAACACCTTTCATAACTTAGGAGTTGGATTCATGGCACTTCCTACAAATTCAGAAATTTCTCCTCCAAAAATTGGTACAAATGATTGGGAAAATCTTTTTTTAATATCACTCTTTGCAGGTACCTTATTGTTCAAATGGATTTTGATTCGCACCGCTCAAGTTTTTATTTTTATCAAAAATAAAAAATCGGAACAAGTCAATTGGAGTACTCCTTTTGCATTAATTATTTGCTTTGCTTATTTCTGCTTTTTGATGTTGAACAATCATTATATTGATCGATATAATTTATTGGCTGTTCCTTTCTTGATTCTACTAATTGCACCTTATCATCAACCAGTCCATCTTCCAAAACCATTCAAAGTCTTAGCTTCAATTGCTTTTTTTATTACTGTATTTTTTTCAATTGGAGCGACTCATGATTACTTATCTTGGAATAGAGCCAGATGGAAAGCCAGTCATTTTGCACATAATAATTACGAAATCAAGCCTGGATTAATCAATGGAGGATTTGAATATAAATTTACTTACGACAATAAATATATTCGTCCTAGTGGCTGGGAAGATATCGAAACTTGGAATACTACACCTGAACAATTTTTAATCTCTTTTTCGGAAGAATGTAAATATGAAACCAAAAATACTTTTCCTTATCAACGATACTTACCACCTAGAACTGACTCGATTTTCTTATTAAAAAAAGAAACGATTACTCCTTTCGATACGATTATTTGTAATATGGATAGCCTTTCGAAGGATGGTAAATTTTTCCAAACCAATCAAAATAACGTCCTTCTTGGAAATGTAGACACGAGAACTTCAGAAAGATCTCACTCTGGAAAATACTCTGTAGCAATTAATAGTGGGCAATCCTATGCACTTACATTTGACCTAAAAGATATTGAACCTTGCGAAAAAATTTCAGTTACTTTTCACAGATTTCCTGCTCGTCATCCAGCTGGAGCTGTAATGGTTCACGATCAATATTACTATATAGAGAATCTCAATTATATGACTGCCTTGGACAAACCGAACTGGGGAAGAGGAATTCAAGAATTTAAAATTCCTGAAAATCTTGATAAATCAACTTTGACTTTTTTCCTTTTTAATCCTGCAAGTGAGATGGTTTGGTTCGACGATTTGACTATCATACGCATGAAGTAAAAATTATTTTCAACCAATAAATTTAAATGTATAATCTGCTCAAAAATCATTCATTCCTTCTTTCCATCATCTGGCTAATTTGCATTATTTTAGTCAACCCAATTGGCGATTTTCCACTCAATGATGATTGGTCATATGCACGAAATGCCCAAGCACTTGCCTTGGAAAATAAAATCTATTTTGATGATTGGGGAGCGATGACTTTAATTGCACACACGATGTGGGGAGCATTCTTTTGTAAAATATTTGGCTTCTCATTTACGGTACTTCGCTTCTCCACTTTAGTTTTAGGATGGATCGGATTATTGGTTACTTTCCGTTTTTTTCAAGAAGGAGGAATGAAGAAAAATCATGCATTTTGGGCAACGATTTTATTTGCATTTAATCCTTTTTATTTTGCTAATTCATTTAGTTACATGACTGAAGTTCCATTCATGTGTTTTTTGATGACAGCAGCTTATTTTTCTCTCAAAGCGATCAATGGCAAAGGTCAAAAAAACATTTTTTTAGCAGCACTATTTTCGATCATAGCTACGATGATTCGACAACCTGGAGTTTTAGTTCCCATTGCTTTTTCTATCACTTATGTTACCAAAAATAAACTTTCGTTAAAGACTCTAATTCAAGGAATTACGCCTACTTTTTTAACTTTAGGGAGTTTAATTTTATTCACTATTTGGCGAAATGAGAATTATGGACTTTCTAAAAACTTTGGAAAAACTAGCCAACTCCTTGATAATATCTCTAATGGAAATTTAGCTGATGCAATTACTACTAAATCAGTTGGCTTTTTTATTTTATGGGGACTTTTTTTATTGCCAATTTTGATTGTTTTAGTAAGTAATTTTTGGAAAAAAATTCCGACGACTGGGAAAATAATTTCAGTTGTAATTGCATTGTTATTGAGCTATCCATTTTATCACTCTCTCGCAGATTCTTACTTAGGAAATACTTTTTTAAACTTGGGAATTGGCCCACTTGTTTTGCCCTTTGAAGGAGAATTTCCCATCAGTCAAATGCATAAAAATGATTGGAAAAATTTCACTTTAATTGGTTTCATTAGTGGTATCGTTTTACTTCAATGGATTTTAATTCGCACCACTCAACTTTTATTTTTTATAAAAAACAAAACATCAGTATCAGTCAATTGGAATACCTTTTTTGGTTTGGCAACTGCCTTTGGCTATTTCGCTTTTTTGATGTTAAATAATTTTTATTTTGATCGATATAGTTTAGTGGCAATTCCATTTTTGATCTTAATGCTCTTTCCTCAAAATGCAAATTTTTCTATTCCTCGACTCCTAAAAATAGTTGGACATATCGCACTTGCAACAATTATTTTATTTTCTATCGGAGCAACTCATGATTATCTTTCTTGGAATCGAGCACGATGGGAAGCAGCCAATTATTCACATCAAGTACTTCAATTAGAACCTGCTGAAATCAATGGTGGATTGGAATACAAAAAGTGGTTTGGAATTTTTTTTAATCGTCCACCTGGCTACCAAGGTTTGGAAGATTGGGAAAGTCTTCGGGAGCATTATATTATTTCACATTCGGAGCAATGCCTTTTTACAACCCTCAAAAGTTTTCCCTATACTCGTTATTTTCCACCAAAGCGAGATGCTATTTATTTATTAGAAAAAGAAAATTTCTCCCATACAGATACGATCACTTGCAATGCAGAATTGCTTTCCGAAAATGATCAACGCTTCCTCACTAATAAAAATGAGATCCAATTAATGAATGTCGAAACTAGAGTTTCTGACAAAGCCCACTCAGGCAAATATTCTATTTTATTAGATTCAGAACATCCCTATGGATTTACATTTACCATGGAAAATTTACAACCCTGCGAAAAAATTTTAGTGATCTGTTGGAAGTTTTCTCCGACCAATGCCGTCAAAGCAGTTATGGCAATGGAAGGCGATTTCTATCTATCAAATCCTGATTTGATTCTAGACAAAGATGAAAATGGATGGACAAAACAAGCACAAGAATTTACTATTCCAAAAGATTATAAAGGAACTAAAGCTACTTTCTTCTTTTTCAATCCTACTGCTGAAAAAGTTTATTTTGATGATCTGATGATTGTGAGGATTAGGTGAGTTAGTTGACTGATTGATCAAGAGATTTGACATTAATTCGGTAATGCATCTTTAAGTTCAGTCATAAATGCATCTGTTTTTTCACCCAAAGGAATACTGATATAATTGAATTGGTCATAAAATACTTTGGCCATTTTTTTCCCATAAAATGTTTTTCCGTCTTCGATTTTAGCGATATTTTTTAACCAAATTTTTTGATGTGTTTTTCCAAAAGTAGAAACAGCTAAGTGATCTTTTTTCACTTCATAGGTATTTTTAAAAAATAAAACTAATGGCAAAAGTGGTGCAGTCAACATGGCTGCAATCTTCAAATTGGCGCTCAACCATTCGAAGATTCCAAAACCTAAAATCACCATTAGAATGATGATAGCCATTTTATAATTGAAGGAAGTGTATTTCAATTTTTTTATTTTCATGAAAAAAGTTTAACGACGTAAAACTAAAAATTAACCCAATCAAAATAGAATTTCTAATCTAAAATAAAACACCCATTTAAAACATAAGTTTTAAATGGGTGTCATTTTTTTTAAGTAAAAAAATATTAGTTTACATCAAGTTCACTAGGCACATAAATCGGTTCCACTAAACTCATCGAATTTCCATTTTTATCTAAAATTTCCAAAACTACTCTTCGATTAAATTGTCTTCCCTCTTCAGTATCTGCTCCATTTTCCAATTGATTTTTTGCAATTGGTTGGTGTTCTCCATAAGTTTCGATTTTGATTCGACTGGCAGGAATACCTCTACTGATCAAATATTTTTTTGCAGACTTTGCTCGATTTTTTGACAAACGATCATTATAAGAATCATTTCCTTTAGCATCAGTATGTGCTCTCAAACTAGCAATCAAAGATGGATTTTCTTTTAAGTTATTCACCATCAAACTTAACTGCTTTCTTGATTCAGCTCTCAAATTATATTTATCAAAATCAAAAAAGATAGATTGCAAACTAGAAACCAATTTTCGAGGAGGAGGAGTTTTATAACAAGTACAAGTTGCATTAAAAAAGCTTTCATGCATCACGGTTGTGTTATACCCCAAAGCTTCCAATTTTTTACTTTCTGTCTCTGCACTAGCTTCGTCATATTTTCCCACAAAATATCTATGGAAATCATATTTGTCTTTGCTATAAAAGATTTCACCATTAATATTTTGAAATTGTGCTGCGGAAACAGTCTTGTTGTAAACAGCAATTTGAACGAACCAATCATTCTCCGCCGCTTTCATGGATAGAGAACTCAAAATAACGCAAATTGCTAAAAGTGTGTTTTTCATAGTAAGTGTTTTTTAAAATTAAAAAAGATGTAAGAGGAATTAAATTTAAATAATTGGAGGGGAAAAATGAAATCCAGAGGAAAAAAAATTACACTTACAAATTTCTAATAAAAACATCAATTCCTCAATACCTAAAATATTGATTTTCAATGTCTTATAAAAAAGTAATATGTTTTCTTTTTTGGAAGAAAAGGTCTTTAATCAGATAGAAAAATCAATCAAATTTCAATTTTTCCTTTTGTAATAAAATAGTATCTTCAACCTTAAGTTCATAGCAACAAGTATCGACTTTTACAATCAAAATAGACTACCGAAAATCCTTTAAAATAATAGACCGAAATTAAGAATTATGATTAGAACTATCCTCCTCCTATCTCTATTTATCTTAGCGAGTTGTAATGCAAAATCTTCCATTCCTACAACTACAAATACTCCAAAAAACACCATTCTCAAACAGAACATGGTGGATCAAAAAAATGGCTTTTTTAATTTCACATGGGATGAAAAAACAGGCACTATCCTTTTGGAAATTGACAAATTTGATACTGAATTTCTTTATGTGAATTCTCTTCCTGCAGGAATGGGTTCCAATGATATCGGATTGGACAGAGGACAACTGGGTGCAACACGAATTGTAAAATTTGTTCGAGTCGGAAATAAAGTTTTGATGATGCAGCCTAATTATGATTACCGAGCAGTAAGCGATAATCCTGCGGAAAGTGAATCGGTGGAGCAAGCATTTGCGCAATCAGTAATTTGGGGTTTTAAAGTAAAAGATGAAAAAGAAAATTCAGTTATAATTGATGCAACTAGTTTTTTATTACGAGATGCTCACCGAGTTGCAGCTAGATTAGAAAGCAGAAATCAAGGCTCTTATAAAATTGATAAAACACGTTCTGCCATCTATCCTCAGATGTGTAAGAATTTTCCAAAAAATACAGAGTTCGAGGCAACGATCACTTTTGTTGGAAAAGCAAAAGGTGGATATTTAAGAAGTGTAACTCCAACAGCTGAGGCTCTTACCCTTCGGATGCATCATTCATTTATAGAATTACCTGATGCGAATTATGAGCCAAGAGTGTTTGATCCTAGAAGTGGTTTTAATGCCATTTCTTATCAAGATTATGCAACACCGATTGACCAACCTTTGGTGAAAAAATTTATCCAAAGGCATCGGTTGGAGAAAAAAGATCCTACTGCTACGATGAGTGAAGCAGTAGAACCAATTGTCTATTATGTGGATCGAGGAGCACCTGAACCAATTCGTTCAGCATTAATCAAAGGAGCCAGTTGGTGGAATCAAGCTTTCGAAGCAGCAGGTTACAAAGATGCTTTTCAAGTAAAAGTTTTGCCTGATGATGTTGACCCGATGGATGTCAGATATAATGTAATTCAATGGGTACATCGTTCTACGAGAGGATGGTCGTACGGAAGTTCTGTGACTGATCCTCGAACTGGAGAAATGATTAAAGGTCATGTTTCTTTGGGTTCATTGAGAGTGCGACAAGATTTTTTAATTGCACAAGGTTTGATCAAAGCCTACGAAGAAGGAAAACCTGTTTCGCCAAAGATGTTGGAAATGGCCTTAGCAAGATTACGACAATTAGCTGCTCACGAGATAGGACATACGATTGGTTTGGCACATAACTTTGCAGCAAGTACCAATGATCGAGCTTCGGTGATGGATTATCCGCATCCATATATTACAGCGAATACAGATGGTAGTTTAAATTTTGATGATGCTTATGATGTTGGAATTGGAGCTTGGGATAAGCGAACTATTTTGTATGGTTATCAAGATTTTCCGAAAGGAACAGATCATGCAAAAGCATTGTTAGAAATTTTAAAAGAAAATCAAAATTTAGGTTTACGATATATTTCTGACGCTGATGCTCGACCTGCAGGAAGTGCTCATCCTTATGCACATCTTTGGGATAATGGAAGTGATCCAGTTTCGGAATTAAATCGTTTGATGGGTGTTCGGGCGACTGCTTTGAAAAATTTTGGTCTGAATAATATTCCGATGAATACACCTCTTTCCAATTTGGAAGAAGTACTAGTGCCATTATTTTTGGCGCACCGATATCAAGTTGAAGCGGCGGTAAAAGTAGTAGGTGGAGTTGATTATGAATATAGTTCAAAAGGTGATACACCAATAGCTGCAAGAATTGTTGACTACCAAACTCAGATGAAAGCGATCTCTAGTTTGATGAAAACCTTGAGTTCAAAAGAGCTAGCCATTCCAAAAAACATTTTGCAACTCATTCCTCCAAAAACATTTAATTCATGGCGAACGAGGGAAAGTTTTAAATCCCGGACGGGGTTGACTTTTGATCCAATGGCTGCTGCGGAGAGTTCTGCAAATCATTTAATAACAATGTATTTACATCCCCAGCGAGCTACTCGATTGGTGGAGCAACATGCAAGAGATCGAAGGAATCCTGGATTACAAACGACCATTAATGCTTTGTTTCAAGCAACTTGGTTTACAGATGACACAGATGCTTATTTCGCAGAAATTGGGCGAGTTACTGAAAAATTAGTTTTGCAACACTTGATGAAATTGGCGATGAATCAAGATGCAAGTGAACAAGTTAGAGCAGTTAGTTTATATAAAATCAAGGAACTCAAAGATTATTTAAATAAAAAAACGTCTGGCAAAGAAATGGAAAAAGCACATGTAATGCATGCACTTTCAATGATCGAACAATTTATGGATGATCCTAATGAATGGAAAAATTCTATACCAAAAGGTATGCCTGATGGATCGCCGATTGGGATGGATGCATGCGGGGGGCATTTTTAGAATATCGAATCTTGAACAAGGAATAACGATTTAAGAAGTTTGACGATTAGTATCCACATTTTACTTTGAGAAGTATTGTCAAACTTCTCCAATCCTTGTTCTGAAATCGTTATTCGATATTCATTTTTTCTAAAACAACCGATTACCGAATACTCATGAAAAACAACCACTTATTCCTTTTTGTAATTACAATGTTATGTTTCTTTTTTAGCTGCCAAAAAAAACAATATACTTCAAAGACAATTCAAGGAGAAGAGCCTCGAACTACAAGTTTTTGGTATTATCAAAATAATTTTTTCTTAGATCCTAATTTGACAGAATTACGAACTGATGGAATATATTTTAAAATAATTGATACCGATCAATTTGGAGATACCTACAAAACTTTTCGATTTTATGAAGATGGTTTAGTCATTTCTCATGTGGCCTACAGTACGCCTGAAAAATTAATGGAACTCAATCGGACGACGCAAGGAAATATTCATGGTTATTATAAAGTCAAAAATGATTCTTTGTTTTTCACGACAAAAGTTTACTATAATCATAGTCCTACTTTTTATACAGGATTTGTTCAATCTGATTCGATGAGTTTAAATAGTATTAATTTTAAGACAAGGGAAAGTGATGATCAGGTATTTTATTTTTTGAAAAAAGAAGAGTAGAGTAATGGTGAACGGTGAATGATTAATCTTCTCCCATAATCATAAAAAGTAATGAAAACTCAAATAATTAAAGGCATCAATGAGAATAAAGATCTTCTCGATTTAAGAAAATTATTAATTGAATTAAAAAAGGAAGGTGGTACTCAGGAAGAAGCAATTCAAATTCTTGAAGAAATTAGGATTGAATTTAGAGACGATGAAAATAAAGATGATAGAGTATTGGAGCTTTTAGATTTTGCTTGCAGTTGGTGTCAAAAACGATTTAAAATTTGGAATTAGGAGGAAATATTTTTGAAATCAAAAATGAGTATTTAATAAAACAGCAATGGACGAACAGAAACGATTAGAATTATTGAACAAAGCCAAAGATTTTTTTCTTAAAGAAATCGTGACTTCTCACGTCAGTAACGGTTTAAAAAAAGCAGGTTCACTTCACAATTATAATGTCAATCCCTTTCTTTTTAAATATTTAGCGAACTTCTTGCGAGGCAATGGAAATCCTGAAAGCATGGCGGAAGCATTGATTTTGCCAAGAGTTTTAGGTTCTTCGATCACGACAACTTTCGGAATGAAAATCCAAAAATTGATTAGTGAATTATTCGAAGGATTTGGTTCAACGACTCATGGAATCGATATCGAATTTATCGACGCTATCGACGGTCGAAAAAAATATTGTCAAATCAAATCTGGTCCAAACACCATCAATCATGATGATGTGCAAACGATCTTTGGACACTTCGATGGCATCATTAATTTAGCTCGGACGAATAATCTTAACGTTGGTTTTCAAGATTTGATGGTTGGAATTATTTATGGTGAAAAACAAGATTTGTCGTCACACTATAAAAGTATCGACCAACGATTTCCAGTTTTTATTGGAAAAGATTTTTGGCATCATTTGACTGGCAAAGAAGATTTTTATTATGATTTGATTGATGCGTTTGGAGAAGTTGCATTGGAAGTAGATGGCGGTGCGGCGCTGAGAATCACAATTCAAAAATTAGCGAGAGAGATTGAGGTGAAATTCAAATGATTATAATCATTTCTCATTTTACCTCATTCAAAAATTTGACAATCGCATATCCCACTTCCTTTCCTAAATTCACCGGCACCGCATTTCCAATTTGTTTATACTGTTGCGTCACCGAACCTGCAAATTTCCAATCATCAGGAAAAGTTTGAATTCGAGCATATTCTCGCACCGTAAACGGGCGAGTTTCATCAGGATGGCATCGTTCCGTTTGTTTTTGAGCGGGACTACAAGTCAAAGTCAAGCTAGGTTCATCCCAACTAATTCTTCGAGCCATTCCAGTTTTTCCTCCACCGAGGTAAAAACTTTTTTGCATATATTCTTTTTGAATGTCAATAGGCAAGTCTCGCCAATATCCACCTGGAGGAACTAAATCTAACACTACTTTTTTGTGTTCAGGATATTTTGCACCAGGAGATTTAGGAACTTTTTTGGGGAAAAGTTCGCCTTTTTTTAATGCATCTTTTAGATTATAAATTTTAGGATAAGGCTTCGGATATTCGAAATCAATATCAATATCTTTTCGAATACCGACAAGAATTAATCGCTCTCTTTTTTGCGGTACATTATAATGTATGGCTTTGAGAACATGATGTTCCATCACTCGATAACCCAACTCATCCAAAACAGATTTCATTCCTTTCAGCGTTCGTCCGCTGTCGTGATTAACCAGTCCCTTTACATTTTCGCCAATACAAATCTTAGGTTGAACTTCTGAAACTGCTCTGGCAAATTCATAAAACAACGTTCCTCTTGCATCTTTAAAACCCAAAGATTTACCAGCATAACTAAACGCTTGGCAAGGAAATCCACCGGTGACAACATCCACTTTTCCTTTGTACTTTTTAAAAGAAATATCTCTGACATCTCCTTCTATCACATTCCAATTTGGGCGATTATTTCGCAATGTCTCTGCAGCCCAATGATCAATTTCATTTAAGGCTTCGCACTTCAATCCTGCTTTTTCTAAGCCTAAAGCTAATCCTCCTGCGCCTGCAAAAAGTTCTAAAACTTTATACTCTTTTCTAGGTTTTACAAAATTGCCTTTACCATCTTCATCGAATAGACTACTCAATTCTGGGAACATTTTTAATTGCTCCTTTTTATACATTCGATAGTTGCTGATCGGTTCTCGAACAGCAACTAATTTTCCACTCCTATCCCATCGCCGCAAAGTTTCTTTGCTTTTACCTAATAATTCAGCGACTTCTGAAATTGAATAATAATCCTTCATTAATAAAATTCTGTATTTATTTTAATACGTGGTGGTCTGCTTTAGCTGACCTAAAAAAAGTGAAGCGATTTTTTTCTCAAAAAAAAATTTTAGTATTAAATCATATTTATTTTCTATTTACTTTTTAAGTCGCTGTTCTTCTTTTTTAGGTCAGTTAAAGCAGACCACTACGTGCTATTTACCGCAACTCATTGATACTCAGCGCTTAATAAAAATGTTGTTTTTTCAAAAAATACCCCTCTTACTCAACCTTACACATGGTTACAAATGTACCACAGTTTTTATTAACACCAAACATCCGAAAAGGTTCTTTTAAAAAATGTGGAAAACTTATTTTTTATGAAAAAGAAATAGGATTATGTATCTTGCTTTTTTTCAAAAACAGCATTGGATTTTTATTTTTCAGAAAATATTTTAAACATACTTATTTCTTCATTTGAGGAAATCCAATCACTACATTATGACCTTACCTGACGCTAGAATTGCCCTAAAAAAATTCTTTGGTTACGATAACTTTCGACCGGGCCAAGCTGAAATTGTACAGAACACTTATAATGGAAAAGATACCTTAGTTCTAATGCCTACAGGTGGTGGAAAGTCAATTTGTTTTCAGATTCCAGCGATCACTTTAGATGGTATTTGTATTGTTGTTTCGCCTTTGATTTCGTTGATGAAGGATCAAGTAGAAGCACTTCGTGGCAATGGGATTCCAGCAGCTTTCTACAATAGTTCTTTGTCTAAGGCAGCCGAGCAACAGGTTATTCAAGACATTGATAATCAACAACTTAAACTACTTTATGTTTCGCCAGAACGATTGTTGACTCGTAGTTTTTATGATTTGATGCAACAAATGAATATTAGTTTATTTGCCATAGATGAAGCGCATTGTATTTCTTCTTGGGGACATGATTTCCGGCCTGAATATACCAAAATGAAGTTCCTCAAAAACTCATTTCCCAAAGTTCCAATTATGGCTTTGACGGCTACGGCTGATAAGCTGACTCGAAAGGATATTGTCAATCAGATGGGATTGCGGAATCCTGAAATATTTGTCTCTTCCTTTGACCGACCTAACCTAAGTATCGAAGTTAGACCAGGACAAAAACGATTGCAGCAGATTGTCAATTTTGTCAAACAAAGACCGAATCAATCAGGTATCGTTTATTGTTTGAGTCGAAAAAACACAGAAAATGTTGCTGATAAGTTACGAGCCAACGGAATCAAAGCCACTCATTATCACGCAGGACTTTCGCCGAATATGCGAAGTGAAGTTCAAGAGGATTTTATCAATGATCGAGTGCCTATTGTTTGTGCGACCGTTGCCTTCGGAATGGGAATTGACAAGTCAAATGTACGCTGGGTGATTCATTATAATTTGCCTAAAAACATCGAAAGCTATTATCAAGAGATTGGTCGAGCAGGTCGAGATGGTGCGAAAGCAGATACGATGTTATTTTGGAGTTATGGTGATGTAAAAATCCTTCGAGATATTTTGACTGACCCTGCCAATGCAAGTGAACAGACAGAACTCAAAATGACCAAACTCGAACGCATGCGCCACTTCGCTGAAGCGATGCAATGTCGTCGAAAAATTCTACTCGGTTATTTTAGCGAAACGATGGCAACTGAAAATTGTGGTAATTGTGATATTTGCAAAAATCCACCTCAACGGGTCGATGGAACTTTGATTGCACAAAAAGCACTTTCTGCCATTGCCCGAACGCAAGAACGAGTAGGGATTAATATTTTGATTGGTATATTAAGAGGTTCTAACCAGCGAGAAATTTTTGAAAAAGGATATAACAAAATAAAAACTTACGGCGCTGGTCGAGAGATCAATTTATTTGATTGGCAAAATTATATCATGCAATTATTGAATGCAGGATTAATGGAAATTGCCTACGACGAAGGTAGCTCACTCAAATTGACTGCTGCTGCAAAAGCCATTTTATTTGATGGAAAAAAAATAGACCTCGTCAAGCCTGCTGTTGCTGAAACTCGCAAAGCTGCCGCCAAAAAGAAAGTGGCCGCCAAACCAAAAAGAGAAAGAGTTCGAGACGAATTATTCGAAGCATTGCGAGCGCTTCGTTTGCAATTGGCGAGAGTGCGAGGTGTCCCACCGTACATTGTTTTTAGTGATAAAACTTTGGAAGAGATGGCTGCTAAACGTCCAACGACCGATGCGATGATGAATGAAATCAGCGGAGTTGGTGAACGAAAAATGCATCTTTATGGAGAGCAATTCAAACAAGGTGTAATTGATTTTTTATTAAAAAAAGAAGCGGCTGGCGAGAAGGTGCAAGGGAGTACGCACATCATTTCTTATTCACTTTATAAAGGTGGAAAAACCATCGAGGAAATTGCAGCGCAACGTGAATTAAAAGATACGACAGTTACTGCTCATTTGGCGAAAGCTTATGAACAAGGGGAAGAATTAGACATTTCGACTTTTGTTTCGGAAGAAGAAGTCGATATGATTTTAGGAATGTTACACCTGATGGATACTCCTTATAAGATGTTGGATGTGTTTAATTATTTTGAGGAAAAGATGAGTTATGAAAAAATTCGATTTGCATTGGCGCATTATTATTTGGAAGAGACAGAGGTATAATTTTTATCTCGCCCAACACTTTTTAATATAAATTCATGAAAAATATTTTACTCACAATAGCTGGAATTTTATTTTTTTGTGCAGCTTACTATATAGGATTTACAAGAACATATGTCATTTATAGTAGCTACCCTAAACCCTACTATCCCATTGAGATAAAAGGAGTTGGAAACTATTTACATTTTGCCAATAATGCATCTACAATTGGAGCTTCATATCTAAATCAAAAAACTATAAAAGGAGCAATAGTCTCTTTTAGATCAGGATCATTAGAAAAAGGAAAAATAGAATATGGTTGTTACAAATCTAGCTTAACTAATGGGTATTTTCCTTTTAAAGGAACTGCTAAAATGCATGCAATCTTTATGTTTCTTTTATTTGCCGCTGGAAGTTGGTTAATTAGACTTAGTTTTAAAAAAGAGTGAAAATATTATGTATAGATATTTATTACTTGACCAATTAATGCTATGAAAAATGATCACCCTCACCTCTTTCCACATCCCCTTCGAACCCATCATCTTCGGTTACAAAACCAACCCCCACCTTATTCTCGAATACCTCGCCTTCTTTATCGGCTACCGCTACTACGTTTTTTTAAGAAAGAAAAGTACCGATGCCATATCCTCCAATAATAGATTATCCATCATCGCAGGAGCAATTTTCGGCGCATTAATCGGTTCTCGTTTAGTTGGATATTTAGAGCAGCCCATTTTAGAAATGACGATGGAACGATTTATTTATTTACTCAATGTCAAAACGATTATGGGTGGTTTGTTCGGTGGATTGCTTGGCGTTGAATTTATAAAATGGATCATTGGCGAAAAAGAATCTTCTGGTGATCTTTTTACTTTGCCGATAATCTTGGGAATTTTTATTGGACGAATTGGCTGCTTCCTTTCGGGCATCAAGGAATTCACTTATGGAAGTGAAACTACTTTTTTTATGGGAATGGATTTAGGGGACGGAATCAACCGTCATCCCACTTCACTTTACGAACTTTTCTTTTTGATCGCTCTTTTCTTTTTTCTAAAAAAATTAGGAGAAAAGAAACAGTTGAAGAAAGGTCATGTTTTTCAATTTTTTATGCTCGCCTATTTTGGTTTTCGATTCCTGATTGAATTTATAAAGCCTAATATTTTTTTTACCTTAGGACTGAGTAGCATTCAATGGCTTTGTATTATTTGCTACGTTTATTATTGGAAAACAATTTTTAAATATATCGTTCCTAGATAATTTGAATGAATATCACCAGCTATTTTTTGATCACATAGGCACATAGAGAACATAGGTTTTGGAGGGAAGTTCAACCACGACTATGTGTTCTATGTGCCCATGTGATCAAAAAATCATTTTGTATATTTCAACTCTTTTAAGAAAAAATATTAAATCTATGCCCACTAGAAATTACACCTACTATGATTTCACTTTGAGTCTTTGCCCTGAATGTTTGAGGCGAATAGATGCAAAAATCATTTTTGAAAATGAAAATGTGTACATGCTCAAACGATGCCACGATCATGGAACTTCCAAAGTTTTGATTGCCGATGATATCGAATATTATAAAAATATTAGAAACTACAACAAGCCTTCCGAGCTTCCACATAAGTTCAATACGAAGACTCATTTCGGTTGTCCATACGATTGTGGTTTGTGTCCTGATCATGAACAACATTCTTGTTTGACTGTGGTCGAAGTGACTGATCGATGCAATTTATCTTGCCCAACTTGCTACGCAGGTTCGTCACCAACTTATGGAAGACATCGGACTTTGGAAGAAATAAAAAAGATGTTGGATACCGTAGTCGCCAATGAAAAAGAACCTGATGTTGTACAGATTAGCGGTGGCGAACCAACGATTCACCCTCAGTTTTTTGAAATTTTAGATTATGCCAAAACATTGCCTATCAAACATTTGATGCTCAATACAAATGGAATTAAGATTGCGATGGATTTCGAATTTACCAAAAGGCTAGCGACTTACATGCCTAATTTTGAAGTTTATTTGCAGTTCGATTCTTTTAAAAAAGAAGTGTTAGAAAAAATGCGAGGGGCAAACTTACTCAAGATACGAGAGCAAGCTTTAGCGAATTTGAATGAATTAAATTTGTCCACTACTCTAGTCGTCACTTTGCAAAAAGGTTTGAATGATGATGAAATTGGAAAAATAATTGAGTTCGCTCTTAAGCAAAAATGTGTGCGAGGCGTAACTTTGCAACCGACTCAAATTGCAGGACGTTTAGAGAATTTTAATAGTCAAACTGATCGAATCACTTTGACCGAGGTACGTAGAAAAATTTTGGAACAAACTCCGATTCTAAACTCCGATGACATTATTCCTGTGCCTTGTAATCCTGATTCTTTGGCTATGGGCTACATTTTAAAACTGGGCGGCGAAGTATTTCCGTTGACTCGATATGTGAATCCAGCAGACCTTTTGGACAGCAGCAAAAATACCATCGTCTATGAACAAGATGAACATTTGCATGGCAAGATGTTGGAATTATTTAGCACAGGAAATTCGGTAGAAAAATCGAATGAACATCTTCATCAGATTTTATGCTGCTTACCACAAATTGATGCGCCGAACTTGAGTTATGATAATTTGTTTCGAGTGATTATTATGCAATTTATTGATGCGTATAATTTTGATGTTCGATCGATCAAAAAATCATGCGTTCATATTGTAGACAAAGACAATCAAATTATCCCATTCGAAACGATGAATTTATTTTATCGAGATGATAAAAAAGAAACGTTAGAAAAACTTAGAAATGAAATTGCTTAATCCTTAAAAATTTAAATCGATGAATTTTCTATTAATGAGTGGTGGTGATCTTGATTTTATACTTTACCTTTTAGCTATATTTTGGAGTATTCCAATTATTATTTTAGTTGTTGGATTAACTCGATTAAAAAGTCGTCCTAAAAATGCTAAAACATTAATTATTATTGCAGGAGTTTGGCTGGTGGTAGGCGGTGGAATTTGTGGGTCAATGCTTTATTAATTGTAAAAAAATTATCAAAATGATTTTACTTGAATTTAATGGACAAGGATTAGAGATACTTATATTCATTATTGCGATGTTATGGATAATTCCAATTGTGATGCTCATCTTTGGAATTGCTCAATTAAAAAAGCATCCTAAACGTGGTAAAACCTTAATCATTATTGCAGGAATTTGGTTGATTATTGGAATAGGATTTTGTGGTTCCATGTCGTAAAAGAATACTTATGAAAATAATAACTAATTTTCTTTTTCTAATTATTTTCTCATCAAACTTATTTGCACAACAAGAATTTTTGACGCTAAATTATGATTCAGATAAAAGCAAGATTACAGCTAGACATCTTTCCCAACTCGAATCATTTTTCAAAAAACTCTCTTCTAAAAAAATTGAAAAAATAAATATTGTTGGACATACTGACACAACTGCCAACATATATTACAATCAAAATCTTTCTAGAAAACGAGCGACCAAAGTTCAATCATTTTTCCTCTCCAAAGGAATTCCACCTAACCAAATTCAAATTTCATGGCAAGGAGAATCTCAATCTATTTCGCCAAAAAATCTTCGAGAAGATCGAAGAGTAGTCATTGAAGTTTTTTTTCCCATAAAAAAAATTGAAATAGTCGAAGCAATTATTGAAGTGGACAAACCGATTTTGACTACTCCAGTTTCAGATCTTTTTAAGAAAACAAGTATTCCAATTCAAGAGTTTTGCATCAATCCAAAAAAAGATACTACCATACAATGTGCTCAAGGAACAATTATAAATATCCAAGCCAACTCATTTGCATTAAATTCTATTCAGAGTCGAAATAAGAATTGCGTTCGATTTCAAGTCAAGGAAGTTTTTTTATTTTCTGATATGATTTTAGAAAATTTGACTACGACTTCTGACGGTCAAATTTTAGAAACGCAAGGAATGATTTATACCAATGCCATTTTAGAAAATGACACCTTATCTCTAAAAAAAGATATTGATATTTTTGTTCCAATTGATGACCCAAAATTGGATGCAAAAATATTTGATGGAACAAGAAATCCTCATTCTGATGTGATAAATTGGACGGTTAATAACAATAGTGTTTTACGAAACTTTGATGTCTTCGAATTAGATAACTGCTTGAAATACAATGCATTATGGCAAAAATGCAATAACAAACATGATTACATTTCCATTCAACCTGATCTAACTGGGAGGTGTCTTCGAAGGATAATCCTCTGTGGTGGGGTAAAAAAATGTCACCGATGCAAAATTATTTTTTGTCGATTTCCAAAAAGAATTCTTAAACCTTTTCATGGAATGTTTAGCAGAGAAGTTAGATCAGGCAATAAGCATTTTAGACAATGTCAAAGAATGCTGCGAAGACAAGAACGATATGCTAGAAAACGTGATCATAAAAACTTAAGGAAACTATGTGCCTCGCTCAGAGATATGGTCCGACAAGATGTCTTAGAAGGAGTAAGTGAGCCGAACAAAAATGAAAAAGAATTACTTGAATTGACTGACTTGATAGAACGCTCAGATAGTTTAATTCGAAATGGATTGGTCAATACAAATCTTATTTCTAGATGCAACGAGTTGGATAAATTATTTAAAGAATACGAAGTCGAAAATGTAGAAGATTTATTAATGGCGATCAATCAACCTCTTTTGGATGAGTTTAATGTTACCACTATGGAGCAATTGTTAGATACTTTGCCGAAAGTTAATTTTGAAAACCTGGAAGTGGCGTATCGAAACGAAACTATTTCATTTGAAGATTATAAATTTTATGTTTTTAATATTTCTAGTTTGGGTTGGAAAAATATTGATATTTTTCACGGTGTAAAAGATATAAATAAAACCAAACTAACGGTCAATCTTTTGCCTTCTCGTGAAGTTGATTGTAAACTAGTTTTTAAAAAACAATCTTATGTTCTTCCTGCAAAATTAGCCGACGACCATTTTTATTTTGATGGAATTCCAAAAAACGAAGAAGCTTGGATTGTTGCGATCAAATATGAAAACGGGCAACCAATATTGGCGATGAAGGAAATTGTTGTCAAGAAAAAATCTTTTGATTTGGAATTTGAAAAATTGACTTTGGAAGAGTTGAAAGTACGATTAAAAGTTTTAGATTTTAAAGAATAAAATATAGATTCACTTTTTCAAAAACTTAATTTTAGTTATTAGACTTTATTCGTTTGACGTTTTACGATCGCTCATACAATTCTATTTAGAATAAACTCTATTGAAGTTGTTTTAAAAATATTTATTTCAATATGAAAGCTACCCTACTCTTTTTATTTTTTACAATAATATTTAGTTGCTCCAATTCATCAACAGCTGACTCCAAAGAAAAAAATCATCGTGTCGATGGAGTCGTTCTTCCCTTGCCTACCGAATTTAAAAGTGTAGTCGGAGAAAGAATATTGGAAGGCGTTCCTCCTTTAAGAAATACGATTACAATTAAAGAGTCTGACTCAAGAACTTATATTTTAAATGAAAAAGATGGTGAACTAATCGCGATAGTTCAATTAGAAGCATTGAAACATCGAGTGGAAATTGAAGGAGAAAACTATCACGATCTTATCAGTAATATTGAGTACATCAATCGAAGTTATTCTGCTAAAGGCATGAATACTACCATCATCGAAAAAGATGTGGAAAGCAAAATTGATCCAAAGTATTTTAAAGTAAAAAATTTAATTACCACTCCAGATCAAGACACTTTTACGATGACTCAATATTATATCACTAATAATTTTAGGTCAGCAAGTGTAGTCGTTTGGAATATGGAACAAAATGCAAATGACTTGGAAGAGTATGTAAGAAGGATGCTTTTATTTTGAAAAAATCAAAATAGCTTAAACTTATTTATGGGTCAAATCTTCAGTATTTATAACAACTTAGAACATGTTTAAAATAGTAAGCTATCTACATAAACATAATCTTTTAAATAAAAAATACTCATCCTAAGTAGTGTCTGGTAGAGAAAAAAAGTGGTTCAAAATAATTTACTTCTCCGCCACAATCACACTATACCACCAAATTCCTTTTTGAAAAGCATCATATTGTCTCATCGACCCGACAAGATTTCCATGCTGGACTGCTGATCGTATTTTGAAAAGTTTTAACACCCATTCAATCGGGTAAGAGCGCTTACATTTTTCATGTAAATTTCGCAGCGAGACTCCAACTTGCTCATTAAAATTTTCGATTTCAATACTTTTAAATCCTACTGATTTCATATGATGGAGATGTTCTTCCTCTGTATCAATATCTTCGATTGCCCAGTTGTTGAGCCATTTTTTTTTCAATAAAATTTCATTTTGTTCGGATAAAGGTCTTTTTGTTCGGAGGTATTCGGCGAGTACAATTCTACCGCCAGGCTTGAGTAAACGGTATGCTTCATTGTAAAAATCTATTTTATTTTCAGCATGACAAACACTCTCACAAGCCCAAATCACATCGAATGATTCAGCAGCAAAAGGGGTATCGCAATAATCTGCCTGCACAAAATCTGTTGTCCCTTTAAAATTCATCGAACTCGCTCTTTTTCTGCAATCTGCTATCTGTCGTTCGGGAAGAGAAATTCCCACCACATCTACTTCAAAATGTGTCGCTAACCAAAAAGAACTTCCTCCCAAACCACAGCCTGCATCTAAAATTCGATCGCCATTTTTCACCTTAGCTTTTACTGCCAAAATTTTATTGGTGTGAGAAAGTGCAGCATAGTGCGAGCTAGATTCTTCATCATAAAAACCAAAATGTAACGCTGGATTTTCTTGATCATACCAAGCAATTTTATAATCAAATTCTGTTTGGTCGTAATACTCAATGATGTCTTTTTTGTCCTTTTTAATTATTGCCATTTGCCAAAGGTAAGGAATGAGAATTAAATTATTTACTGATACTCGGTTAGTCATAAATAGAATTTATAGTGAGATATTTTGGTGAATAAAATTCTCATTCAAACTATCCAAAATGTTAGTTTTTGCAATTTTTCACTCCCAAAAAAAATTCTTTTCTCATTTTTTCGCAATTAAGGGGTAACCTTTTTAAGCTTCAGTATATATGGACTTGAACTTAATAATTCTAACAAAATATACTATTATGAAGGTTTACATTACATTATTTTTTGTTTTCCTCAGCTGGAACACAAGCCTTGGGCAAACTATGCTCAAACAAACGCTGGGTATAAATGGAAAATCTGAATTCATCTATGCTAATAACAAAAGTTATTTTTTCCAACAATCTATTGGTCAAGCTAGTGTAATAAATACTTTTAATGCAAACAACCATCAACTCAGACAAGGCTTTTTGCAACCTATAAAAGCTGCATTAATTAATAGTGGATTTGATACTACAATAGATGTTCTCCTTTACCCTAATCCTTTCGATGAAACCATCAATTTAGAATTTGAAGAAGTCTTAATTGATGAAATCATTATTACCCTTCACAATATCATCGGACAGCAGATTCACCAAGAAAAATTTGCTCCTACTGAAAATCTAACATTCCAATTTCATAACCTTCCGATAGGTACATATATACTTAGAGGGCATATGCGATCTCAGACATTTGCATTAAAAATAATTAAACAAAAATGAAAACAAACTTACTTATTCTATTCCTAATTATGGCAGGAATTCAGTTAACGAATGCTCAACAACTATATCTTAAAACTGGTTCGACCCTATCTAATTTTAACTACGAAAACTCTGAGGGAGTTTCTTTAGACAATTTACAATCAGTTGGAAAATTCCATTTTGGCATTGGTAATCGATATCTAATGAATCATGGTAGCTTATTCTTTACCTATGGTGCAAGCTGGAACAACTATGGTGCGATAGGAAGTGATCCTCGCTTAAACAATTTCTTTGAATGGGATTTAACTTATGTCGGTTTAAATACAGGACTCGACATCAAATTCTTTGAGATCCAAGACTTTTCTTTATCCTTTTCTGGAAATATTGGCGCTGAGTATCTTATCAGAGGTAACCAAGTAATCAATAACCAAACCTACGACATCCGTCATTCGGAGGAATATAATTCCTTGAATCTTATGCTTTGGGCAGGCACACTTGCAAGTTATGAATTATCCAGAAAGTCTGCTATTTGCTTCCAATATCAGTTGGGATATTCTCTGCTTAATTCACAAGGTTCAGGCAATGATAATGAACATTTAAAATTACTGGCACATCAATTTAGCATCGGATTTTTGATTAATATCACCAACGTTTATTGTCCTTTTTAAAACCAATAGAAATTAGAATTGACTATTTAAAAAATAATACATCATGAATAATAAAATATTTTTCTTTCTTCTTTTTATATTTTTCAGTCTTTCTATTAATGCACATACTGACGGTATATCCTATCAAGCTGTAATTATTGATAATAATCCGCAAGAAATCCCAGGTGTAGATATTCCTGCTAACAACCTTCCAAATGCAAGCTTGGAAGTGAGATTTACGATCATCAATAATAACGGCATTGACGAATATCAAGAAATCCACAAAACCGAAACGGACCCTTTTGGAATGATCAATTTGATGATAGGACAAGGTGAAGTAAGTGGAGGTATAGCTAACCAATTCAACCAAATTTACTGGAGCGATAAAAAAATACTTCTAGTAGAAATCGATCTAGAAGATGGAAATGGATTTATTCCATTTAGTGAACAGTCCTTAACCTATATTCCTTATGTTAAGCATCGTGAAATCGTAGCAACCTCTACACTCGATGTGGATGGGGCAACCAATCTTAATAACACATTAAATGTCAACAATGGAAAAACCACTACATTAACTGGAGACTTATACGTAGAAGGCACCGCTTTTTTTACGGACGGAGAATTTCAAAATCTTACAGTTCATCAGAATACTAATCTGAACCTATTAAATGTAGACGGCATCAGTAGCTTTAATAATAATGTAAATGTAACTCAAAGTGCAGCAACTAACCTATCTGGTTCTTTAAATGTAGATGGAGCAAGTACATTAAACAACAGTTTAACCGTTACTTCAAATAGTCCAACCACACTTTCGGGTACATTAGACGTTGACGGCATAACTAATCATAATAATCAAGTTATCATCGATGCAGAAATGCCTAATTCTTCTCAATCTCAATATCAAGCTTATCCGTTAAGAGTGCAAGGTGCTCAGCAAGGTATTGCTATTCAACTCAATCCTGACAACCCAAGTCGCTCTAACAATTACATTTCATTCTGGGGAGGTACTGGTGAGGTCAAAGGAAGAATAGAAGGTAACAATGGACTTACAGGAATCGCATCAAATGTTGTCCAAGCTACTATTGGGCAAGTTCCAGGAATTGGTGACATCATTGATGCTATTGTAGATGAAGATACACCAGCACCTAATGTGGCTGCCAATGATTACTTTGTAAATGAATATGCATTTGGAGCATATAACCTTACCCTAGACTTCGTCATGTCAATTGTTCGTTTTGGAATAAATGCTGGTGCAGCCGCAGGGGCCTGTATAACTGGAGATTGCGACGATGCAGTTTGGAGTTTTATGGATATGACCGTTGACGGGATTCAACTTGGAGGATATATTACTTACAATGAAACTAATCTTGGAGTTGCTTTTGAATCTGGAGGAGCTGACTATGCAGAATTTTTAGAAAAAATAGATCATGAAGAATTAATAACAATGGGAGATGTCGTAGGAATGAAGGGAGGAAGAATTTCCAAAAAATTAATTGACGCAGATAGATTCATGGTTGTCTCGGCTAACCCAATGATCAGCGGAGCTATGCCAGATGCTGATAAAGAATATCTCTACGAACGAATCGCATTCATGGGACAAGTTCCTGTCAAAGTAATGGGAAAAGTAAATCGAGGAGATTATATTTTACCTTCTGGTAATGGTGAAGGAATGGCGATCGCTGTTAATCCAAAATCTATGAAAACTGGAGACTACGCTCGAATCATTGGAATTGCATGGTCCGATTATGATGGTGATGAATTATTCAGTTATATTAATACCGCAGTCGGGTTAAATACAAATGATTTAGTGGGTATCGTAGAACAAATGCAACAAGTTATCAATCAAATGCAAATTGCGATAGCGGAAACCAACAAAAATTTTGATCCTGTTTTTTATGAAACCAACTCTGCTGTGCCTAATGTAAATAGCAACCAAACAACAGTTGCTTCACTCAATGATCAATTAAAAATTGATTTTCAAGGTAAGTCGTTAGAACAAATCATAAAAGAAAATAAATCTATTCTGGAGGAACACAATTTTGATTTTTCTCTTTTTCCTCTTTTAGAAAAAACTTTAGATAATCCAACAAAAGAGAATCTTGATCAATTAGTTGAATTCTATAGTGCTGTCTTAGTACGTGCAAAAAAGATGAACCCAAGGAAAAAAGTAAAATCTAACTAGAAGATTAGACGTTTTACGGTCCACTACAAGGTTCTATTTCGAATAAGGTCTATCACCTTATAGTTTTTTTTACAAGAGAATTAAGAGCATGTTTGAATTTAAACATGCTCTTAATTTTTAATTCATCCGATTCAAGTTATCATCCACATCTCGATTTTGATACTTTGATTTGAACTCTTTTCCAAAAGAATATCGCATCGAAATCATCAACGCTTTTCGATCAGAAAATCGAGTTTCATTCGTAACGATATCATTAAATTCCGAAAGCGAAGTAAATTCAAATCCTCGATACACATCATTAAAATTAAGTGTCACCGAAAATTTATTTTTAAATGTCTTCGAAATAAATAAATCTAAATTGGAAAATCCTTTTGCATCAGTCACTCCTGTTTTCCGTTTTGTCATTCCATAAAATGTAGCTCCAATCGAAAACCTTTTTGGCAATTGAATTTGTTGCCGAGTATAAAAATAAATCGAAGGAGTCACTCCTTGCACCACAGCAGTTGGGTCTCTCATCTCTGAAATTGAAAAACGAATAAAATTAGTCGCACTCCATTTTTTATAACCAAATGGATTTAGAATCGAAAGATTATAAGAACTTTCTTGTTCCAAATTGATCGGTGAACTAACCAACCTGTCTGTATCTTCATCCACAATTATACTTACAAAAGTTGGATTCTTTCGACGATTATAACTTAACTCAAATGAACTTTTTTTGTATTGAAAATTAGCAGAAATCTCTTCATTGATGCTTGGGCGCAAATTGACATTTCGAGAATATTCCAAAAATGGTGTGATGTAAGTGGAGATCGAACTTGAGTTTAAATAGTTAGGTCTAGCAACAGTTTTTGCATAATTAAGCGTCAAATTCCAACTGGAATCTATCGGTATATTTACCATGATTTTTGGAAAAAAAATCGTCTGATCAAAATCTACGGTCAAATCATTTAATGACCTGAAACCACCTTCCACATCATTCTTTTCAGTACGAATGCCCAATGAATAATCTAATTTTTTCACTTTTCCAGAAAGCTGAATATAAGCCGCAAGGTTCTCCTCTGAGTAATCATAAAAAGCAGAAAAAAAATCCGTTGGCATCAAAATTTCAAATTCAGAAAATGCTTCTGCTTTTGCTCCTGCGTAATTAAATCCCATTTCAAATTTCTGCTCACCCAAAACTTTTTTCTCAAAATCAACTCGTGCAGCATAAGCATCAATCATAAAATCCTGATCTCGGTTTTCAAATATTTCAAAACCACTACCATCAATGCTATTCGTGATTTCGCTATCCAAATTTCGAATATAATTCGAGTATTGAATTCCGATAAAAAGATTGGATTTACTTTTTGTAAATTGTTTGTTATAATTTAAATTGGAAGTAAAAAAACTACGCTCTTCTGATTCATTGACAAGTGTTTCAAATTTATTTTCCAGCGTATCATTTTCAAAAGTATTCGAAATCGAAGCAATTGATCCATCGGAAGTGTGGGTTCGAAGATTAACATTACCAGATAAATAATCACCATCATTCAGTTGGTAATAAAATCCACCACCTGCAATAAATTGAGGTCGCTCCACCAAAGAAATACCACTATTGTCAGCACTTAAATTAAGCTCATCTATTTCATAAGCCGAATCAAATCCTTCCCAAGGTTGTAATTGATTATAAGAAAAATTAGTTCGTAGCTCCAATTTATTTTTTTTTAGGGAAGCATTCATACCTAGAAAATTATTGAATTCTCGATTCCAAGAGGCCACTTCTGACAATGAAATTTGCACACCATCCCCCACTCCTTTTTTCCTTCGAATCAAGATTACCGCTCGTCCATCGGCCTCATATTTTGCAGAAGGATTATTAATTAATTCGATGTCTTGAATACTATTGACATTGATAGAATTGAGTTGGTCCATCGTAATTCTCTGATTATCCAAATAGATCAATGGGTTTCCTTTTCCAATCACGCTTACACTTTCTCCATTTGGACTAACAAGGATTTTTGGAAATAACGAAAGCAAGGAAGTCGTTGTAGGTTGGCTAGCAAAATTAGTGTTGGCAATATTGATTTTCAGGTTACCATTCTTGTTGACAATGGCATCTCGTTCGGCAACGACTTGGACTTCTTCGATGAGATTGGAACTTTCTTTTAAAGAAAAATTTAGCTTTATATTTTCAGTTAAATTGACTTCTTGTTCAATTTTTTCAAAACCCAAACAACTAATTTCGAGGAGATATTTTTGAGGAGGCAAAGGATCAAATTCAAATTTCCCCTCTTCGATATAAGTAATTTTCACAGGTTCTTTTTTGGAAAAACCTTTTAAAATAACATTTCCAAAAAGCATTGGCTTTTCCTCGTGATCGACAATGTTTCCAGACAAAACAAATTGATCTTGACTAAAACTAAAAACTGCTTGCAACAACAAAATAATTAAACATGTTTTTTTCATGAATCTATTTTTATTTCTCAAAATGTGATTCACAAAAAAAGATAAAATTTATCAGTAAGTCATTTTTATCAGGTCTAAAAAAGGGACTAGTACCTAGACAAACCTAATGGTTTCGGTTATTTCTCAATCAAAATTTCTTTCCTCCCCGATACTCCTAATTTTTTATAAAGGCTCGTAATATGAGTTTTCACCGTACTCAAGCTAATAAATAATTCGCTAGCAATCTCTTTATTACTCTTCCCTTCTAAGATTAAACTTTTAATTAATTCCTCTCGTCCACTCAAATTTGGCGATAAAATTGGAAGTTGATTTTTTACTTTTTTCCTCATTTGAAAAACACTAAAAAACAACCCTAAAATTAAGCAAACAGAAATACCATTCCACCACAAACTCATTTGATATTTTTCATTTACTTCTGTCAATTCGACCATCGCTATTTCACTTTCTAAATGAGCATAATCGGTCGGATTTAAATCGCTCGATTGAAAGTCCTCCAGCAAATTGAGATAGTAATTTGGATTTTCTTGAATGTCTTTTTCTAATAATTGCTTGTCCTTCAATTGTTGGATACCAATTAATTTCACCATCAAAATTTGTAGTGAATCCTTGACATATGGTTTGTATTTTTTTCGAAAAATAGTAGCATCATTTAGATTGAGTTTAGATTCAAATTGGTTAAACTTTTGCCATTCCAAATCTGCCAAATTAGTATTTGTATAGCTACCAAAAGGCAGGTTACTTTTTTGAAAATATAATGAATCCGTTTTGCTTAAAATAAAAATATGAAAGGAAGGAAATTTGATAAAATTATTTTCATCCTGAGGATCAAATTCTACTTTATAAAATTTATTTTCATTGCCAAAAAGATCCGCACTAAACTCAAAGTAACCGGTTTTATCAATTGATACTTTTGCCAAAAAATCACTCTCCACTTTTTGCTGATTACCATTCATATCTACTTCGTAAAGAGAAATTTCTGATTTCCAATTTCCAATAACTTCAAGATTGAGATAACCTGAAATTCCATTTTGAGCTTGAAGAAAGATACAATTGAGAAGGAGGAGAATTAGAATCTTAGCTTTTTTCATTATATACTTTTTTGGTAAGTGATGAAACAAAATTACGAAAAAGAGCAATAAAAAATGAACCTACTTTTACAAATAGATTCATTTTTTAGCGGTTGTTTTTTGTTATTTTTTCGAAGTCATATCATCTACTTTATTTTCAATATTGGACACCAGTTTAGCTTTTATCACTATCCAATTCTCAATCCGTTTTTTTAATTCTTCTTTCCTCGCATCCTCGGTTGCCGTTTTTAATTCTTCATTTAATAGATTTATTTTTGACTCTACATCTACTAATTTTTCTTTTCTTTTTTCGATAGATTCCGCTTCCTCAGCTTTGTCAAATATTTTACTCTCAGGAGTACCTGTCACAACAATCTCATCTCCTTTTCTCACTTTTTCAGGTATAAAAACAGTTTCCCCGATTGGTCGTTGATTCATAAACGTAGGAGAAACTATTTCAATTTTAGCGTCGTGCAAAGCATCCAACATCATCGCATTTAATCGAGATTGCGCACTCAAAACAGTTTTAATATTTTTCACCAAACCGGTAACGGAGTACACAACCGAATAATCTCCCAACTCTTTTACGCGTACAAATGCATCCGTTAATTTTGCTCGTGTAGCAGCATCAAGCAATGCCTTTTCTATTTTTTGACGATTAACATCATAGCCTAATGAGCAAACTCCTGTGATAAATGTCCCCGACATTCGAATCACTTTAACTGGATTAGTCGTCAGATATAAATTGGGTAAAGTGGTCAAATCTCGAGACTCCGTTTGTATTTCGGTATGGAAAAGTCCTCTCTCTGTAATCCTTCCAAAAAACTCATTGACCTGAATAAAATCACCTGGCTTAAAATTATTGATCGCTCGCAACATGACTCCTGCTAGGGCATTTCCGATAAATGTGGCAGAACTCAATGCTAGAATTGCCGACAGGACAATCCCAATTAAACTCATAATTTCTTTCCGAAAATCTGTATCCCACGGTACACTTAGAGAGACTACGATTATACCAATAAGTACAATGACAAATAATCCTCCAGAACGAAATATGCTTACATCTTTTTTCCCTTTGACTTTTTGATCAATTAGTTTTTTAATCAAATTATATACAATAGGCAAGACTATGATTAGTACTAAAAATAGATAAAAATCTGAAAATTCTAATTTGTCCTTAAACATAATTCAGGCATTGATTAATTTAATGAAAAATAAATATAAGAACTTTTAAATCAAAAAAAGTCTTTCTGAATTTAAGCATACATTTTGAATCTAAAAAAAAAAATCCGTAGAATGGTTTTCACCATACTACGGATTAAGAGCATATTTTAATTTTTTTTCTCTACCATACCTTTTTATTTATTGCCACGAATACTCACGAATTACTCTAATTTTTGACGATATTATTTGGAACTAACACTACAATCTGACCAGTCAAATTATTTCGAATCTTCACGAAAAGCTAGTTGGTGGAAATTCAGATATCTCAACTTGTTAAATTAACTTCGAGTAGTAGCTTTCTTGGAGTCTTCGTGAAGTTAGTGTGAATTCGTGCCAACTTTTAAAAAGTATACGGTAATGAATTTTTTATTTTTTTATTTCAAAAGCGAAATAAATTCTTTTCGTTTATACTTGACGGCATATTGCATAGCAGTTTTTCCTTCAGGCGTTTCGATTGATTTGTCTGCACCTGCAATCACTAGCTTTTTAAAAAAATACTCTCGTTGATATTTTATCGCATAAATAAGTGGCGTTTTTTCTGTACAACTTTGATTCAATTCAGCCTCTAACTCTAAACACTTTTTAAAAATCTTTTTACAATTAAATTTAATACTTAATGTCAAAAGAGAATATTTAGAATCCCTAATTTCATAACAATCGTCAAGATCATTTCCGTCTTCTAAGAATTCTAAGAATGCGCCTAAATCATCGGTACTAATAAAATTTTTAATTTGCTCTGCTTCTGTTTGACTAAAAATAAATGATGGAAAAACAAATAGGAATAGAAAGATAGTGTATTTCATAATGGGTAGTTTGATTTTAATATTATATAATTACTATATGCGTTTTCTGATTTAGATCAAACTGATTTATGGTCTTTTTTATTTTGATTCTTTGACAAATTCCGTTTTATTTTAAAAACGCTTTCCTAAATCTTGCACCCAATAATTTCCAACTTTAGCAAATCCCATTTCTCTAAAATCTTGACTCATCATATTTTTGCAATGACTCGGACTATCTTTCCATCCTTGAAAAACTTCCTGAATTCCTACTTGCCCCCAAAAAATATTTTCCCCTACTGCTTGCCAATCGTAACCTGTTTTAGAAATCCGTTGACTGATTTTGCTGCCATTTGAACCTCGATGGTCGAAGAATTTTTTAGCTGCCATATCCTTAGCATGAGCGAGAGCGGCTTGACTTAATAGATTGTTTAATTTTAATTTTGGAGCGGATTTCATTCTTTTCCTACCACATCGACATCCTTTTTTCCGAAGTTGATTGACGAGTTTTAGTAATTCTTGGGAATTATTATTTTCGTCAATTTTTTCTTTTTCAACTTTTGTAATTGTATTGTTATGAACTGCAACTACTGAACTATTCGTGCAATAAGAAGTTGTTAGGAAGATAAAAGAGAACATAAGATTTTTCAACATACTTTTTCTTTTTTAGGAAAATGAAATATTGAATTAAACGTCAAAATATATCCTTTTAATATTTTTCAAAAAAAAAGTACCATGAAAAAATTCATGGTACTGGTAAGCTAAAATTTCCGAAGCTGATAGTTCCTATCTAATAACTATCATTTTCTTAAATACTTTTCCAATATCCGTATTTATTTCAAGTACATAAATGCCTGATGATAAATCACTTATATCAATTTCTCTTTTTCTTTCTGCGAAATCAAATGATCCAATTTCTTTTACTTTTATGCCATTTGCATTTCTAATCAAAACTTGATTTATTTCAATTCTTACATCTTTTTTTTCTATAAAAATTTGATAGGAAGTTGGATTTGGAAAGATATAAATGGGTATTGGAAAAAGTGGAGGAATTAATTTAGCGCAAAATTAATGGGTGCATAACAAATTGTTATGCACCCATTAATTTTTGACTAAAATGTTTTTTAGAATCTAATTCCCGATTGAATTCCAAAATTCAAGATTCTACTTTTAGTTTCTCCGCCTATCGTTGTTGGTACGTCAATTACATTACTAAAAGCATATTCCACATTAGGCTCAATAAACAATTTATTACTTGTCCCAATATTAAATTCCATTCCCACTCCTAAATTGACTTGTCCAAAAAATCGTTTAGCATCAAACGTAAGACCACTATAAAATTCACTAGGATTTTCTCCACATTCATAAAGGAAGGCTTTACTATTTCCATAAATATGAATTAAATTATCAAGACCTCCCTTAAGGTAAATTCTTTTTTCCTTATCTACTAAATTATACTGCAACTCTATTGGTATATTTATATAAAACCAATTCATCGTTGATTTGACATAAGATTGTTCTACCTCAACTCCATTAAGTATTGCTGTTACATCACATTGAAAAATATAAGAGTCATTCTTCAAATGAGAAGTTAAATAACTGAGTTCAACTCCAGTCTTTAATATTAATCGATTATTAATTTCATAAAAATAACTTCCTTGTAAATCAATTCCAAAACTAGATTCTAATTCCTCATAGTTTTTTTGATTTGACCGAAAGTCAATTTTTTTCACATTAATGGAAAGACCTTTAATCAATCTTTTTTCTTCTTTTTCAGTTTGAGAAAAAAGTGATAAATGAAGGAATAGTAAAATGATAGTGTAAATTAGTTTTTTCATATTTTTTATACTTTTTATATTTTGTGTTAATAATTTATGATATAAGAAATAGTGGGAAAAATTAAACTTTTGTATATCCGAAAATTACTTTTCTCTTATTTGTATTTTTTCCAATAGCCATTCTCGTTCTGCTAATCTTGTAGTTATTTCAATTTCTTCTTTAATTTGCTTCCACAGTTTTTTGTCCATGGTCTTGGTGTGAATTATTTTTTTGACAAAACGAATAAGGTTTAAATAATTTTCTCGATGATACCCCATTTCTTTTTGTCGATGAATATATCTCGAAAAACTATCCAACAACGAATCCAAAGCATTGTACTCGCCAAGCTCAAAATAACTTTTGAGCAACATCCTTCTGGCATCTAGATTATTGAGTGCATCTTTAAATTCGACACGCAAAAGTAATTGCATCGCTTCTTTATATTTCTCTTGTTGAAAATAAAAAAAGGCTAAATTATATCGCCAGGTATTTTCTCTTTCGCGAGGATGAAGGTATTTTTTATAATCTTCTAAAAATTGTTCCACCCATTTATGTTCAGACAAAGCTACTCCAAGTCGAGTGATATTTTTGTAGGTAAAAGAAGATAGGATACCTTCTTCCAAAAGTGTTTCATTTTCTAAACCAGATCGAAATAACTCAAAAGCTTCTCTGATAAAATGACGTTCGCCTGAGTTCAATCGCTTGATGCAATAGTTGATGGCATACAAATAAATATCACGATTTTCATTTGGAGGGATAATTTTCCAATGTTTATAAATCAGTTTTTTTAGTTCCTGAAAATGATTTTCTGATTTTGTAATTGTATTGTTTTTTAAATTTTCGATTGCATTATAACAATGAAAATACAAATTGACGACTGGTATATCTTTATAACTTCCAGCTGCAATCAAATTTAAAATTTGTGGTAATAATTTCAAATCATAAGTTTCCTTAGACATTGTTTGGTGAGATTGAATTTCACAACCTAATTGCAACATGTTTGCTACAAATGAAATCGTCAAATGATCTGCTGTCGATTGAAAATTCTTATTTTCTTTTCGTAAATGTGCAGCTGTAAAACCTGCTTCTTCCATTCCTAACTCGTAATTTTTGAAATAAAATTTTCCATCTCTATAAATTTCTTTTTCTAAAACAACTCGATTTTGAATGAGTTCTTTTTCAAAAAAAACTTCCATCCCTTTTTTTCGAAATGATTTGCAAAGGTATTGTTGAGTTCTAATTTTATCATTTTCGAATTCTGCTTGAAGCAAATATTTTTTTAAAACTTTTAGTAAAACAGAAGTCGTATGTCTCAGTTTTTTTTCATCAAAAACATCTGAGTAAACTTGGCTAAAAACTTTCTCTCGATTCATCGCAATCGGTGGCAAAAGATGAATCGCCTCATCTAAATAATCAAATAATTTAATCACATCTTCTCGCTGATTAAAATAGGGTGATCTGACAAATTTTCGAAATTCTCGCCAATCTCGTTTGGAAAGTCGCTTTAGAATGATAATTAAATTGCTTTTTTGCATTATATTTTTTTAGTTATGATTGATAAATTTAACTATAACTAATTGATAATCAACTATTTTTAACAAATAAATATTGATTTATTATGTTTTTTGTTTTTGAAAAAAGAGAAATAATTTTTGACTTTTGAATTATAGTAAAAATCAAAATTGTTAGCTTGAAAAAAATATCCATATGAACAGATTAAATTTACTCACACTTTGCCTTGTTTTTTTACTTCCTTTTATTTCTTTTTCTCAAGGGTGGGAAAAAACTTATGATGGAGGATTTAATGAAATCTGTGGCTCTGCATCCAAAACGCTAGATGGAGGAATTATTATGGCTGGAAAGCAAAGTAATTTGGCATCAGAAACTGAGTATCCACTTTTGTATAGAACAGACATCGAAGGAAATCTCATCTGGGAGTTTTATGATACACTATCCGTTTTTATAAGTCTTGCCAATAGCTTGAACGTCCTAAGCACCTCAGATAGCAATTTTTTATTTACTTATTACTACGCTCCTTTTAATCAAGATAATTTTAGTCTTAAAAAAATAAGTCCCAATGGGGATCTTATTTGGAATGCTAATTTGGACTCCAGTTCTTTGGAATTAGTTAGACAGATGAAGGAAACAAGTGATAATGGTTTTATTTTAATTGGCGCCAATTTTACCACAAATAATACTGTAATAGTTAAAATAAATGCAAGTGGAAATATTGTTTGGGAAAAAGAATTTTTCCCAGTAGGTGAATATCTCTATATATGGGATATGACTATAACAGCCAACGAGGATATTATTATTTCGGGTTACAATAGTACTATTAATTCAGGTGTAGGCCTAAATGTAATTTTAAAAAGATTAGATGCAAATGGAAATATTATTTGGGAAAAAGAATATAATAATGGTCCAGTCGAGTATGGATTTAATGTGGTGGAGCTTGATAATGGAGATTTAGTTCTTGCTGGTACTTCATCAATAGACGCTTTTGGACCATTCATTGCTAGTTTATTAAAAACAGATGCGAATGGAAATCAAATTTGGTATAAAGAATATCTCAACCTAGGTGACCAAGTCTTATCAGGGTTACAAAAAACCTCCGATGGAGGATTTGTTATTGCTGGTTCTACACCAATATTCAATACGTTATCCTATAGAGATTACTATTTACTAAAAACGGATGCAGACGGAAATGAAATGTGGACACAAAGTTACGGAAGAAGTAAACATGATCATTTAACAGAACTATTATTAGCAGACGATGGTGGTTTTTATCTATCAGGTTATACGCAGAACGTAGACGATACTCGTGATATTTATTTAGTCAAAACTGATAGTCTTGGTTTTAGTTTACCCAATAAAATAAATGGTCATTTATATTTCGATGAAAATGAGGATTGCCAACTTCAACCTGTTGAAATAGGTTTGAATCAATGGTTAGTGAAAGCCGCCCAAGGCAATGATGAATATTTTAAATTGACAGATTCCACGGGCTATTATGAATTTAGATTGGATACTGGAACCTACCAAATTACGACCTATGAAACTACTCCATATTGGGAAATCTGTAACAATAATTTTGATATAACCTTTGCAAATGTCTTTGACACCATTGTCGAAAACATTGGCGTTCAAGCAATTATTGATTGTCCTCTCTTAGATATTTCCATCGGAACACCAGTACTCAGAAGGTGTTTTGAAAATACTTACACTATTCAATATTGCAACTATGGAACAATCGACGCAGCCGATGCATATGTCGAAATTGAATTCGATACAGCCATGACGATCATTGATTCGAGTATTCCGATCGCTTCGCAAATAGGAAATATTTACACTTTTGATTTAGGAAATATTCCTTGGGGCGATTGTAATTTCTTTAATGTAAATGTATTGTTAGGAGACACTACAGACTGTGATGCGATTCCGCTTGGGACGACGCATTGTGTGGAAGCACATATTTATCCCGACTCGATTTGTTTACCAAGTGGAAGTTGGTCAGGAGCGAGTGTCGAGGTTGATGCGAATTGCTCAGGAGATACGATTTCATTTTTCATTCAGAATGTTGGAACGGCGACGACTCAAACTAATTTGCAATATATCGTAGTCGAAGATGATGTGATTTTATTTGAAGGAAACTTCACATTAGATCCGATGGAAAATGAAATTATTCTAATTCCAACAAATGGTTCAACTTTCAGATTAGAAGCTGAGCAAGAACCAAATCATCCTGGAATGAGTATGCCAAGTGTAACAGTGGAAGGTTGTACAGTCAATCCGACTTTGACTTTAGGTTTCCTAAATATTTTCTCTGAGGATGATGGCGATACATTTATAGATATTGATTGCCGTGAAAATGTGGGTGCTTACGATCCAAATGACAAGATGGGGTTTCCTCTAGGTTATGGATCTGAAAATTATATCAATCGAGGACAAGACATTGAATATCAAATTCGATTTCAAAATACAGGAACTGATACAGCTTTCAATATTGTAGTGGTAGATACGTTGAGTGAGTTTTTGGATATCACAACTGTTCGTCCTGGAGCGTCGAGTCATCCTTATCAATTTGATATTTCGACTGGAGGAAGATTGAGTTTTACTTTTAGTAATATCATGTTGCCAGATAGTTTTGTGAATGAACCTACTTCGAATGGTTTTGTAAGGTTCAAAGTTTCGCAAAAACATAATTTGGATTTGGGAACTCAAATTCTAAATTCTGCGGCGATCTATTTTGATTTCAATGCGCCAATTCTCACCAATCAAACGTTGCATACGATTGGAGAAAACTTTGTTATCGTTAGTATTGAATCTCCCTCCGAAAAATCATTAGGTCAAGTAAATACTCACCCAAATCCTTTTACTCAATTCGTGAATTTTGAAATAGAGGGATTAGAAATCAAGAATGGAAATTTCAAATTATTCGATGCAATGGGGCGATTGCTTCGAGAACAAAAATTCTCTAACAATACATTTACATTTCAGAAAAAAGACTTGCAGGCAGGAATGTATTTTTTTACTATCGAAGAAAATGGACAGTTGATTTCTAATGGGAAGTTAATTGCACAGTAAAAAATATCGCAGGGGACTAAAACTATTTTTTCCTATTAAAAATGTAAAAGCCTTGCTATCATTATGATAACAAGGCTTTTACATTTTTAATACGAAAATTTATTTCTAAGTCTTTTTCTTTTTCTTTTTTGCTGCTGGGAAAAGTACATTATTCAATATCAATCGATATCCAGGAGAATTTGGATGTAAGTTCAAATCTGTTTCTGGATCTTCCACATAGTGACGATAATCTTCTGGATCATGTCCACCATAAAAACTCCAAGTTCCTTTTCCATAAGTTCCATGAATATATCGCACTTCCGCCGCAGGTTTATTTTCTCCTAAAATAAGTACATCAGATTTGATATATTGTTTTCGGTAAGCAGTCGTTTGTCCCATAAAACCTTTGACTGTTCGAGTATGATTTTGAGTCAACATAGTTGGAACTGGATCCCATTTCGCAGAAAAATCAAACAAGTTAAAATAGTCTTGTTTTGGAGTAACCGCTCGACCTTTGTAATTATCAATTTGAGAATACTCATATTCAAAAGGATCTTTGACCAATTTAAAATCTTTGAAGGCAAACGTTTTGGAATAATCTAACTTGCTTTGCGCATTCGGATCTGGCCCATCTCCATCATACATATAATCACAAATATCAATCCCTTCTGCGGCCAATGCAATATCATAAGTATCGGTGGCCGAACACATTGCAAACATAAATCCACCACCTCCGACAAATTCTTTCACTTGCTTCGCTACCGCTAATTTCATTTGCGACACTTTTGAGTGACCTAGACTTTTTGCCATCTCTTCCATCTGTCTTACATTTTCTTTGTACCAAGGATAGCTATGATACATCCTATAAAATTTTCCAAATTGACCTGTAAAATCTTCGTGGTGCAAATGCAGCCAATCGAATTCCGCTAATTTATTATCCAAAACCTGTGGATCATAAACTGTTTCATAAGGGATTTCTGCATAAGCCAAAACCAAAGTCACCGCATCATCCCAAGGTTGCAATCGCTCACCTCTCGCATTAAACTCAGGAGTGTAAACCGCAATTTTTGGAGCAACTTCTAATTTGATCACATCTTGATTAACTTCTGGATTAGAAATTTCTCTCTGGATTTTGGCAAAAGCTGCATCTGGAATTACTTCGAAAGATACATTTCGGGTTTTACATTCTTTTTCAAAAATAACATTGTGTCGAAATGCAAAACTTCCGCCTCGATAATTTAATAACCAAAATGCTTCGGCTCCATTATCGATTACCCAATAAGTGATGCCGTATGCTTTGAGGTGATTTTTTTGTTTTTCATCCATCGGCAAGATCATGTATGCAGCATGCATTTGAATTGCGATAAAAAAGAAGATGGCTAGAGTAAGTAATTTTTTCATGAAATTTAATTTTCGGTTGACTAGATGATCATAACTTTTTAATAAAACGACATTAAGTCGCTCCCTATTATAATTTATTTTGAACTTGACAAATTGAGTGTTTTCAAATTATCAATATTTAATGCCTTTAAAATATATTTATTCCACCATTCCATTTTATCCCAATTCCTTCCTTTATTAGTTTCAGAAACAAATAACTTTCTATTGATGTTAAATTCGTTTATATGTTTTTTGTACAATTTATTAACCAATTCTATCGAAGGAAGTTGCATTTTTGATAGATCAGATTCAAATTTTCGTTTTTGAATTTCCATTAAATCTAAATACATATTCATAAATGCTCGGTCAAGATCGGTAATTTGAAAATGATAATAACTACCAACGGGATCTAAAATTGTCGCCAATCGGTAAATCGTAGAATCTTGAACATAGTTAATATCACAGTATAATTTCACATTAAAATTATACCGATCACTTTCAAATGCTCTTGTCCGTTTTGATTTTTCAATCAGATCAATCGAAACTTGAGTCATTTCAAATCGATTCTCATTCCACATAATATATGGAAACTCCATTTGCTGCTTATTCTTTAATTTTCTTTTTGGAAAAAGAAGATTATTATCAATATAATTTTCTTGGATAAAATTTTCAACCTCCTCCATTCTATCGTAAAACCTAAATTCAGTCGATCGATTCCAAAAAACGGAATCGTAACCTGCCGCAGTTATATTTCTATAATCTTCATGCAAGTGCCTCGTAAATTCAAAATTAGGCAGGTCAAATGTAGCATTATAATCATAGGCATTTAAATATGCTCGGGTAGTTGCTTTCAGTTCATTTCCCAAAGAGTCTTGATAAACAACATTGTAATTATAATCAATAGAACTAATAAATGGTGAATGATTGATTTCCTCAAATGATTTAGTCATTTCCATATCCACATATTGAATCGTATTATAACCAATCGGAACAAAAGGATGAATTTTCGAATTTTGGATTTTCAATTTTACTTTTAAAATTTTATTTCGATCACGATCCATCCATATTCGTCCACCAAACAAATCTTTATTTTCTTTTTTTGGAAAAAAATCAATGACATAAATTTTTTGTTCTTTATCCAAATAAGTATGGCTTAACTCCAAGTCATACTTTTTCTTGAGTTCCCTCTTTTTGAAGACGAGAGGATTGTCTGGAAATAATTTATTTTTTGAAAAAAAATCGTGAAGGGAAAAAATTCGGGAAGATTCTGTTGAACTAAAATATCTATTTTTTACCGTCTTCAATCCTATTCTTCCTTTCTTTATCTCCAATTCATTCAAGCCATGATTGGAATATTTCCCATTATAATATGACTCAATAACTTCAATCGGCTCATCAAAAAGTAAAGTTTCCAAGTAAAAATAAGTCTTAGATTTTTTCGACTTCGTTTTTTTATTCCGTCTAAGTTTAGCAATCATTTCATATAAATAATCACTCTCAGCCGTCACCACTACTTCTTCTATCACTCCAGCGCTTGGTGTAAGTTTGATCGCCACAACAACTTCATTGGAGACGACAATAATCCCATCTTCATATCCCAAATAGGAAACAATTATTGTATCGCCAATTTGATTATTTGGCAACTCAAAATAGCCATCTAAATTAGTTGCCGTTCCTATTAATTTTTGTGGATTAAAAACATTTGCATAGGCTAAAATCTTATCGCTATTCTCCTCAAAAACGACTGCTTTAATTTCAATAAAGTTTTGATTTTCTTTTTGAGCCAAACAACATATCGCTTGAGATAATGTCATTATCAATACTATAATTTTCATCATTCGATTCCTCATATTATCTAAATCTAAAAAAATACCATTTAACTAATCTGTCATACGCTCTGCTATAATTCTTAGCACCCTACTTTTTTTCCGTGATGAAAAATAAACGTTGCCATTTACTTCTTGGCCTTATTCTTTTTAGGAAAATTGGATTCAAAAAGACGTTAAAAATAGTTTACTGTTTGAGCAAAGCGAGTTTAAACTGTTTAGCCTTTTTGAATTCAATTTTTCGTAAAAAAAAGAATACAGCCTTGATTTTTTTGTTACTTTTTTTCATCAAGGAAAAAAAGTAAAACCATGGGGATAATATAATAATGAGTTAAAAATAATTAAACTTTGCATCTTTATTTTCGTAATGTATCTTTGACCGATTTTTTAATAAAGACAATTAAAAAAGTAAAAGGTAATCAGTACCGTAAAATTATTATTTTTGCAAATATAATGAACTGATAATCAAAACGTTAAGCTATTAATTAAGATCACCATTAACTATAAAATAACTTGGAAGATTTAACTTTTCAATATCCCACTTGGTACATTTTATTTTGCGTAATTTTAGGATTAAGTGTAGCCACTCTTTTATATTTTCGAGATAAAACGTTCAAAGAAACTTCGGACCGACTCAAATGGATTTTAGGAATCATTCGATTTTTGAGTGTTACTTTGATTAGTATGTTACTCTTATCTCCTCTTTTGAAGTCGTTAATTACGGAAACCAAAAAACCAGTTATCGTTTTGGCGCAAGACCAATCTGAATCGATTTTGGCTGACATGGATGAAACACAAGCGCAAACTTATCAGCAATCATTCAAAGATTTGAGTACTAAATTGAGTGAAAATTACGACGTCAAAGAATATGCTTTTGGTGAAACAGTTCGGGAAGGAGTTGATTTTCAATTCAAGGATAAAGTGAGTAATATTTCTGATTTTTTAAAAAACATGTACGACCTGTACAGTAATCAAAACTTGGGAGCTGTCGTCTTGGCAACTGATGGAATTTATAATCAAGGAAGTAATCCTATTTATGCCGGAACGAAATTAACTGCTCCAATTTATTCGATTGCCTTAGGTGATACGACTGCCAAAAAAGACTTAATTCTCAAACGAGTTTTTCATAATAAAATCGCTTACCTCGGCGATAAATTTAGTGTCCAAATTGATATCTCAGCTAAAAATTGTGTGGGTAATAATACAAATTTGACCATTTCAAAGATCGTAGATGGAGCTAGTTCTCGAATCAAACAGATTCCAATTTCGATTAATAAAAATGATTTTTTCAATACACAAGAAATCATTTTAGATGCCAACTCCAGCGGTGTGCAACGATATCGAATCAGCGTCAACTCTGTGGCAGGTGAAGTTACGACTGTCAATAATTCGAAAGATATTTTTATTGATGTTTTAGATGCTCGACAAAAAATTCTGATGGTGGCCAATTCTCCACATCCAGATTTGACTGCGATCAAACAATCTATTTCTAAAAACAAAAATTACGAAATTACCACCTCATACATCTATGACCTGAAGGTAAATGTGGCGAGTTATGATTTTGTTATCATGCACCAATTACCAAGCAAAACGAATGATGCTTCCGCTTTGTTAGCAACTATGAATAGCAAATCAATTCCACGTATGTATATTGTTGGAAGTCAAACTAATTTGAGTAAATTTAGTCAAGTTCAACCTATCCTCGATGTCTCAGGTGATGGTCGAAATACGGATGATGTGCAAGCCACTATCTCATCGGTCTTTGGATTGTTTACGATAAGTGATGAGGTCAAAAATGAACTATCTACCTTTGCTCCATTGCTTGCTCCGTTTGGAGACTTTAAAGATAATGCAAATACACATGTGCTGCTTTATCAACGAATTGGAAAAATTGATACTAAAAAACCGTTGCTACTTTTTGGCGAACAAAACAATATAAAGACAGGAGTTTTGGCAGCTGAAGGAATTTGGAAATGGCGTTTGTTTGATTTTTTACAACATGAAAATCACGATATTTTCGAAGAGGTTTTGGGAAAAAGTATTCAGTATTTGACCCTCAAAGAAGACAAACGAAAATTCCGAGTTAGCTTGGATAAAAATATTTTTAACGAAAACGAAGGAATCAATTTTGATGCTGAATTATATAACCAAAGCTACGAGCTCATCAATGATCCTGATGCAACTTTGACGATTACTAATAGTGAAGGAAAAGATTTTAATTTCACGTTTAGCAAATCTGGTAAATCTTATATTTTGCGTGATAAAGTTTTTCCCGTTGGAAATTATAAATTCCGAGGAACAGTAAATAATGCAGGCGAGCAATTAGTTTATAATGGGAAATTTAGTGTCCAGCCAATTCAACTCGAAAGCTTCGAAACGACTGCTGACCACGGTGTTTTAAAATTATTAAGTGAAAAATATGGTGGCTCGCTCATCTATCCAAATAACATCGCTTCCATCGGAACAACCTTGACAGAGAATCCAATCAAACCGGTTGTCTACACTACTTCAAAAACTCGATCTGTGATTAATTTGAAATGGATATTTTTCACATTACTCGGTCTGTTAATTTTGGAATGGTTCATTCGAAGATACTTTGGGGCTTATTAAATGAATTGATGATTATAGATTTTTGACAATTAAAATAATCTACAACCATCCACCCATAATAATAAATCATAATCTTTGGAATGATTTATGAATCTCATATATCAGTTTTACATACTATTAAAAAAACTGAATATGATAACTGCTGAAGCTTTTTGGTCGTGGTTCGATGATAATAGAACTAAATTTTATGCCATCGAAGAAGTCTATGATAAAGATTTATACATGGAATTACAAACCAAGCTAAGAGAATTTCATCCACAACTTGCCTTTCAAATAGGAGGTAAACTCGACACTCCAATCCGATCCTTAACAATCTCAGCTAACGGAATCATTGCTAATTTTGGAAAAGTAGAAGAGTTGGTTAATGATGCTCCCATTTTCCAAAATTGGGAAGTAGTTGCGTTCAAACCAGCTGATGGTTTTGGAATAAAAGTCAATGTAGGAGGTATTATTTTTGACCCCAAAAAATTGAAATTCATTCCAATTGAATTAGTAGAATTTCCAGATGTAAGTGCGATTCGAATTTATATGCCAGAATATGAAGAAGAAAGAGAAGAACTTTTTCAAATCGGTTTAAATGCACTTTTAGAAGCGTGCTTAGGAGAAAAAATTGCAGCCACTCAAATCAATTATATTGATATTAAATCTTATCCTGATTCACCAGAAGAGTATCAAATGTCTGAAGATTTTGTTTTGTTGGAAGATTATATTGAATATAGAAAGAACCAAATAAAGTATAATTAATAGAAAGATTTTGAAAGAAAATTAATTTTAAAAACTACTTGATGTATTCATCAAGTAGTTTTTTTTTATTTTGCGATCAAAAAAAATTTAAATGGAAAAAACTTTTGACCTAGCAGATTTAGAGGCTTTTGAAAGATTTTATAAAGTCAATTTTATTACAAAACTATGTGGAATCAGGAACGCTAATCTTATCGGAACGACCGACGAAAATGGCATCTCCAATCTCGCCATCTTTAATTCAGTCACTCATATTGGAGCCAATCCACCTTATATGGGTTTTATCCAAAGACCGCTAACTGTTCCTCGACAGACTTATGATAACATCAAACGGTCTGGATTTTTCACGATCAATCAAGTCAATAATTCTTTTTTCAAAAAAGCACACCAGACTTCTGCAAAATATAAAAAAGGAGTTTCTGAATTTGAGGCTTGTGAATTGACGGAACAAATTGTGGGTGATTTTCCAGCTCCATTTGTCCAAGAAAGTTTAATCAAAATTGGGTTAAGTTTCGAAGAGGAACATTTAATCAAGTGCAATCAAAATATATTAATAGTTGGAAAAATTAAAAAAGTAATTATCTCCGAAAACCTGATCGACGAAGACGGAAGTATATTGTTAGAAAAAGCAAATACGACAGGGGTATCAGGATTAAATACTTACTTTAAAATCAAGCAAATTGGGAAAATGAAATTTGCGAGACCGTAAGCAATCAGTAGTTAAAACAGTTAATCAATGAAATACCAAATCCAAAACATTCACGAAATCGACTCCCCCGCCCTAGTCGTTTACCCACATTTAATTCAAAAAAATATCGACCGCATGAAAGAAATTGTGGGCGATGTCAATCGATTGCGACCTCATATTAAAACTCATAAAATGGCTGAAGTTGTAAAAATGCAAATGTATAATGGAATTAAAAAATTCAAATGTGCAACCATTGCTGAAGCTGAAATGTTAGGACAAGTCGGTGCCGTAAATGTATTGTTAGCTTATCAACCTGTTGGCCCAAAAGTTAACCGTCTAGCAGCAGTTATCGAGCAATTTCCGAACACTAATTTTGCCTGCTTAATTGATAATCTTTCTTCGGCTAAAAATATATCAACTATTTTCTCTTCTAAAAACCAAAGGATTGAGGTGTGGTTAGATTTAGATGTTGGACAACATCGAACCGGTATTTTTGCTGATCAACGAGCACTTGATTTATTTCTTTTTTGCAAAAAACTAACAGGAATTTCTCCAGTTGGGTTTCATGTTTATGATGGGCATATTCGAGATGATGATTTTGAAAAAAGAAAAAAGAGAAGTGATAAATGTTTTCAATTGGTAGAAAACTTAATGACTAAAATGGAAGCATTAGGGGAACCAAAACCATTAATTGTTGCAGGAGGTTCTCCTTCTTTCAATATTCATGCTTTGAGAGATCATGTGGATTGCAGTCCTGGAACTTGTTTATTTTGGGACTACGGTTATCAAAAAATGTTGCCCGAACAAAAATTCAATTGGGCAGCATTAGTCATTAGTCGAATCATTTCCAAGCCAAGCGATCATTTGCTTTGTGTCGATTTGGGACACAAAAGTATCGCTGCTGAAAATCCATTTCCACGAGTACATTTTTTAAATTTACCTGATGCCAAGCAAGTTTCTCAAAGTGAAGAACATTTAATTTTAGAGGTAGGAGATAATTCAACTTTCAAAATTGGTGAAGTACTTTATGGAGTGCCAATTCATATTTGTCCAACTTGTGCCTTGTATGAAAAAGCAATTATCGTTGATGAAGATGGTTCTGCAAAAAAAGAATGGAAAGTAATTGCAAGAGATCGGAGAATAACTATTTAATTTAATCTTCTATAAATCGATACCCAACGTTAATATTGAAAATCACATCCACCTCGATATCAATAATTATTATATTCGTTGGATTGGGATACAAATAAACCTTATCTCCAAATATTTTTCCAAAGCCAATATTGACTCCAAAGCTTACCCTTTCTCCTGCCCACTTTCGACCAAAAACAATTCCTGTTGCTATTCCTGATCTCCGATTAGCATTATCAAAATTGTCTTCTTCATAATTTTTTAGAACAAGTATTTGCGGTCTTAAATAAAATCCAATAAAATAACGATCCATTCCCCAACGAGTATTGAAATAATATTTCCCAGCTAATAACAAGTTTGTTCCCGAATGAGGTCGACCATTAATAGTTTTTCCAAAAACAACTCCTGCCCCTAATTCCATCGAGAGGTCTTCAGTAAAACTATACTCCACCGCAAAATACGGACGATCTAAAAATGCTCCGAGCACATTAGTTTTTAATTCGACTTGAGCCAACGAGTACGACGATAACAATATATTTACAAAAAAAAATAAAATTTTTTTTTTTATAATTATTATTTGGAAATTACTAAATAGTCTTGTTATTTTTTAAAAACTGTGTTTATAAAGCATAGGTTTTTAAAGGGTAGTCTAATATAAAAAAAGATCGTCCACTAAGTGAACGATCTTTTTTTTATACGCTATTAACTATTCTTATTTGTCTCCTCCAAATCGGTATCCAACAGCTAAACGACCTAAAAAGTCAACTCCGAAACCATCTGCTTCGCCAGAGTTATCTCCGTCATTCCAAGTAAATTTATCACCAAAGGCACGTCCTCCTCCAAGAGCAAGCTCGAATAAAATACCTCTAGCACCAACCCACTTGTAACCGATTAAAACTCCTGCAGCAAATGCAGACTGCTTGTAACCAAAGTCAAATCCATCATCATCATTATCTGTAATTTTTCTAGATCTTGGTCGTAAATAAGCACCAGCATAAAATTTATCAGCTCCATCATCTGGGCTAAAGTAATATTTACCTGCTACAAAAACGTTAAAGCCTGATCTATCATAATCAGTAAGTGCTTGAGTTCCATACTCTAATCCAAGACCAAATTCAACTCCAATGTCTTCATTAACAATATACTCTGCTGAAAGATCAGGACTATTAAATAATAAACCGATAGGATTGATTTTCAATTCGATTTGAGCGATTGTAGTACTTGAAGTTGCATAGGCGAATAATGCGAGTAAAATAAGTTTTTTCATAAAATGATTTTTTTGAATGTTAATAATATCTTTTGTCGGTGTAAATAAAGTACTAAAAATCGAATATGAGAAGTTTTAGCCCCTAAATTATCGTTAAATTTTATCCACATTGTATAAATCTAATTGCCAAATCTTTGATCAAAAACTTTTTCTCACTTTTATTGTATTTTTTACAACAACTACAAAAACCATAGATAATACAACGTTTTCCTACAAAAAATAACTTTTATATAACAAATTTATTAGTTTCTATTTTCGTTTTAAAAAGTCATAATAAGTAGTTGAAAATATTTTCCTAAATTTGAGAATTACACCTTTACTATGAGCAATTTCTCAACTAATACGTTATAAAAAAGCTCCTATTTCTAACAGATAAAATATTATACAAAAATGAAAAAGAGTAACATCATTTGGACAAAAACATTCTTTCTAACCCTTGCCATCCTGATTATTTCAGCATGTTCCAAAAATCCAATTACTGGAAAAAAGGAAGCATTCGTCATGTCAGAAAAAAGAGAACAAGCTTTAGGTGATCAATCTGATCCAAGCATCGTAGCAAGTTTTGGTTTGTATCCAGATCAAACTTTGCAAAAATTTATCGACTCCAAAGGCCAACAAATGGCTAGAATTTCACATCGAAGTCATTTGAAATATGAATTCAAAATTTTGGATTCGCCAGTTGTCAACGCCTTCGCTCTACCTGGTGGATACGTTTACTTTACTCGTGGAATTATGGCTCATTTTAATAATGAGGCAGAGTTTGCTGGAGTACTTGGCCATGAAATTGGACACATCTCAGGACGACATTCTGCTAAGCAACAACGAAATTCTATTCTTACTCAAGTTGGATTAATTGCAGGAGTTGTACTCTCAAAAGAGTTCGCCAACTACGCTGAATCTGCGGGTCAAAGTATGCAATTATTAATGTTAAAAAATGGACGTGACCATGAAACTCAATCTGATCTAATGGGTGTAGAATATTCTACCAAAATTGGTTATGATGCCACTTATATGGCTGGTTTTTTCAAAACATTAAATCGATTGTCAGGTGGAGATGAGGGACAAAGAATACCAACTTTTATGTCTACTCATCCTGATCCATTGAACAGATATGCCAAAGTAGGACAATGGGCAAAAGAGGAACAAAAAAAATATCCAAACAAAACTTTTAATGAAAATCGAAACCAATATCTTCGAATGTTAGAAGGATTAATTTATGGTGAAGATCCTCGACAAGGCTATAAAGAAGGAAATACTTTTTATCATCCTGAATTGAAATTTAAATTTCCAGTTCCTACCAATTGGCAATTAGCAAACTCTCCTCAGCAAGTTCAAATGGCTCCAAAGGATGGAAAAGCGATGATGATTTTCACGTTGGCTCCTGAAAAAACATTGAACGAAGCAGCTAATAACTTCGTCACTCAAAATAAATTGCAGAAGAAAGAAGATACTAATTTGACGATCAATGGATTCTCTGCAAAAGCAATTGTATCTGAACAAGTTGATGAACAAGGAGCGGTAGCTTTAAGAATAGTTACTTACTTTATTCAAGATGCTAGTACTATTTATATGTTCCATGGATTGGCAGAACCTGCTAATTTTATTTCTTACAAAAATCTTTTCCGTAATACGATGGAAGGATTTGCAAGATTAACAGATCAATCAAAAATTAACGTACAACCAGATCGTATTCACATTGAATCAATTAATTCACCAACGACACTTTCTGCTGCTTTGAGAAATGCAGGGATAAAATCTGACCGTCTTGATGAGATGGCGATTGTCAATGGAATGCAATTATCTGATCAATTGCAAAGAGGTCAATTGATTAAGGTTTTGAAAAAATAATTACGCCCCTCAGCCGTGACACGGTTTCAAACCGTGACACGGCTAACTTTTCACTACCAAAAATATATATCTATGAAACACTTTCCCATCCTTATTCTCTTTTTATTCTTTGGAAAAATCACATTCGCTCAAGATACTATCTCACTAAAAAATGCTTCTTTCGAATGGAGTTCTGCTATTGCCAATTCGATTCCTTCAGGTTGGGAAATTTGTAGTAGACCCAATGAAACTCCTCCCGATGTACATTCTAAAAACACCCGACATTATAAAGTAAATCATGTTTCGAAAGTTGGGGAAAATTTTATCGGTTTAGTTGTTCGGTCAAATTTTACTTACGAAAGTATTCATCAAAAATTGAAGAAAAATTTACAAAAAGGTAAATCCTACAAAATGGAAATCTATGCTGCCATGTCTGACACTTTTGAAAGTCATGATTCCAAAACGTCCAAACTTGTCTCTTTTACAACTCCTGCGATTGTTAGAATTTGGGGTGTAAAAAACAAATGCGAAACACTCGAACTACTTTACGAAAGTCAACCCATCGATCATGTGGAATGGAAAAAATTAGACATCGAGATACTTCCTAAAATGGATCATGATCGAATTTTGATTGAAGCGTTTTACGACAAAATGATAACTGATCCATATAATGGAAATGTATTGTTAGACGGAATTTCAAAAATTACAGAACAATAGTTTTTAATTTTGTAAAAAAAATCTAATGTCTGGAAAAAAGAAAAGTCAACCTAACACAAAATCAAAACTACATCTTCGAAACCCTCATCGAAAACGATACGATTTCAAAAAACTAATTGCAAGTTGTCAAGCTCTTTCTCCTTTTATCATCATCAATGATTATGGTAACGAGTCAATTAATTTCTTTGATCCCAAAGCAGTAAAAATGTTGAACACCGCTTTGCTGAAACATTATTATGAAATAGATTTTTGGGAAATCCCTCCACAATATTTGTGTCCTCCGATTCCAGGGCGAGCAGATTACATCCATCATATTGCAGATCTTTTGAGTGCTTCAAATGATGGAAAAATCCCAACTGGTGAACAAGTTAATTGCCTTGACATTGGAGTAGGTGCTAATTGTGTTTATCCAATTATTGGAAATAAAACTTATGGTTGGAAATTTGTCGGAAGTGATATTGACCCAAAATCCGTCAATGCCGCCAATAAAATTATTGATTCCAATCCTAGTCTAAAAAATCAAATCGAAATCCGTTTTCAAAAAAATAAAAAAGATATTTTCAAAGGAATTATTCAAAAGGAAGAACACTTCGATTTGACAATTTGTAATCCTCCTTTCCATGTTTCTGCCGAAGAAGCAACTAGAGGAACTAATCGAAAATTAAAAAATCTAACTGCTGAAAAACCTACAAAAACAGTTTTAAATTTCGGAGGAAAAAATAATGAATTATGGACGAAAGGAGGTGAAAAACGATTTATAAAAAATATGATACGTGAAAGCAAGGAGTTCACCGAATCAGTAAAATGGTTTTCCACTTTAGTTTCTAAAAAATCCAACCTCAATGCAATTTATGATTCACTAAAACAAGTAAAAGCTAAAGATGTCAAAACCATTCCAATGGGCCAAGGTCAAAAAATCAGTCGGATTGTAGCATGGACTTTTCAGCAAATAAGATGAATACTATGGATAATTTCACCACATAGAAAACATAGATATAACACTATGTGTTCTATATGCTTATGTGGTAAAATTATTTTTGAGGACTATCTTATTTATCAAAATAAAACCTAATTTTGCGCCACCATTCACTTTTGAAATTTTAATAAAATTATGAAGATTGCTATCATTGGAGGAGGCGCAGCAGGTTTTTTTTCAGCCTTAGCTGCCAAAGAAAATTACCCCAACGCACAAGTTGCTATTTTTGAAAAATCAAGAAATTTTCTTTCCAAAGTAAAAATATCTGGCGGTGGCAGATGCAATGTTACCAATGGTTGCACCGACATCAAGACCCTTTCGAAAGCATATCCACGTGGTGGCAATTTACTCAAAAAAGCATTTTATACTTTTAGCACACAAGATACAATCGACTGGTTTGAATTGCGTGGTGTTCCCTTGATGACACAAGAAGATAATTGTGTATTTCCGGTTTCTCAAGACTCCCAAAGTGTGATAGATTGTTTTCTAAAACAAACTAAAATGCTAGGAATTAAAATCCATTTAGGACAAGGAATAAAAGCAATCGAACCAATCAAAGGACAACTTAAATTAGTATTTAGCAAAGATCAATTTCCAGATGAAATTGTTCACAAAGTGATTGTTGCTACCGGTGGTTCCCCAAAACGAAGTGGATTGGAATGGTTAGAAAAATTGGGTCATAAAATTGCAGCACCTGTCCCTTCTCTTTTTACTTTTAATATGCCTTCTGAATCCGTTCGAGATTTAATGGGCATCGTGGTCGAAGAAGCTTTAGTCAATATCCAAGGGACTAAACTAAAATCAGATGGTCCATTACTTATCACCCATTGGGGGATGAGTGGCCCAGCGATTTTAAAACTTTCCGCCTTTGGAGCAAGACTATTAAGTGAGATGAATTATGAGTGCAAAGCACAAGTAAATTGGGTCAACGAAGTAAATGTAGAGTTCGTTCGAGAAGAATTGAAAAAAATTATAACAAAACATTCCCAAAAACTATTAACCAATTTTCGACCTTATCTTTTACCCGAAAGACTCTGGCATTATTTGCTAAAAAAATGTGATTTTCCAGAAAATAAAAAATGGAATGAGTTAGGGAAAAAAGGATTAAATAAACTCATCACTATTTTGACAAACGATATTTATCAAGTAAAAGGAAAGACAACTTTTAAAGAAGAATTTGTGACCTGTGGTGGTATTAGTTTGGAAAGTATTCATACTAAAACGATGGAAAGTAAAGTTTGTAAAAATTTATATTTCGCAGGTGAGGTCATGGATATTGATGGAATTACTGGCGGTTATAATTTTCAATCGGCATGGACAACAGGATTTATTGCAGGCAAACTAAATTAACTAAAAGTTCCCAAACCATACCAACTTTCCTTGCGTTATTCTGAGTAAAATAAAATCAGCCTAATGAAAAAATTACTTTTTATAACAATACTCTTACTCATTTCAAAACTTGCTATTACTCAAAAGAATCCTTTCGAATTAAAAAATTTCAATCCCGATTCTACACAACAAGAATTGCATAATCTGTTCCAAGAGTTCCGTTTGAAACATCCTGGCTTCTATCGTTATAACAATAAACTTACATTTGACGATGAAATTGATTCAGTCATTTCTTCTATAAAAAAACCAATCAATGAATTAGAAATTTATCGATTACTAAAACCTCTTTTTGCGAAAATAGGATGTCTACACACGGGTATTTCTCTTTCTGAAAAAACCGAGAACTTAATTAATTCACAACCGAACTGCTTGCCTTTTTTACTTTATTATAAAAATGGAAAAGCTTTCATTTGGCAAAACTATTCACAGAATCCAGAGATCAAAACCGGAACTGAAATTACAAAAATAAATGGTCGAGATATCAAATCTATTTATCAAGAGTTATTGTTAAACATTCCAATGGATGGATTTAACCAAACTGGAAAATTCAAATTATTAGAATATTCTTTCCCTACTTGGTATCGAAATATTATTGAAATTACAGGCGATTTTTCAGTAGAAATAAAAAATGCTAACAATACATCTACATTATTGATAAAAGGAATAAAAGCGAATCAACTTCCTTCTTATCAAAAGATGATTTCCAAAAAATTAGATTTAAAAATTGAAGGAGATATCGCCATCTTAACCGTTCCCTCTTTTTCCAAATCATATCACAAAGCCAATAATCAGAAATTCAAAAAGGAAATCAAACGGTATTTTAAAAAAATAAAAAAGGAAAAAGTTAAAAACCTTATCGTCGATTTCCGAGGAAACACAGGTGGTTCAGATTCCAATGCTGCTTTTTTTGTTTCGCATTTTTTTAAAAAACCATTTCGATATTGGGAACGAATAGAAGTGAGTGAACCCATTGCCAAAGATATAAAAGGAATGAATCGACTTTTTTACGCTAAACCAGTAAAACAAGATTCGATTTGGCTCTGGAAAAAATCTCCTTTATTTACCAATGAATTTGATTTTTATAAAAAACAAAAACCAGCCAAAAATTCTTTCGCTGGAGATACTTATTTTATGATCAATGGGCTGTGTATGTCTTCTTGTGCTGATGCCGCCGCTATTTTAAAATTTAATACTAAAGGTGTTTTTGTAGGTCAAGAAACAGGTGGTGGATTTCAAGGAAACACAAGTGGTTTGATTCCCGAATCGCAACTTTCGAGTGGTTTAGTTTTTTCCATTCCATTATTAAAATATATCAATGCAGTTGACCCGAACGTAAATTTTGGAAGAGGAACAATTCCTTCTGTTAAAATTGAATCGTCTCCTTTGGATAACTTAAATGGAAAAGATTCCGTTTTGGAAAAGGTTTTTGATATTATCAGAAATAGCATTTAATTATCTAATTAAAACTTTAGCCTTTTGGAAGGATGAATTTAGAGCATATTTAAAAATTTAACTAACTGAAAGTCAATGATTTGTGGTTCTTGCTAACGCTAACGCTAATTTCATTTGAAGTTTAGCGAGCTAAATGAAAATTAAATTGGACGCAAGGTTCATAAAGCATTGATTTTCAGGACGATAAAATTTTAAACATGCTCTTAGTTAAAAGTATAAATAAAATGTTTTATCAAAAAGTGGAAGATAATTTCTCTAAATTTTCTTTCACTTTTTTGGGCAAGAATCCAAATGTAAATGTCTTGTTAGAAGTTAGAGAAACATCAGCCGGACGTTTGGCTGCCATATTCACATCTTTCTGTAAAGACGGAATAATTAAGTTTTTATCCAACCCAAAATGCTCTGCCATCTGCGTTGCAAATTCAAAACGAGACATCCTCTCCGGTCCACCTAAATGAAAAACTCCACTCACTTTATTTTTCAACAAAGCAAAAATTCCTTGCGCAGCATCTCCTGCAAAAGTAGCCGTTCGGTATTCGTCCGTAAAGCAATAAACATTTTTTCCAGCTTGCAAATTTCGCAACCAAGCATTCATAAATCCTAATCCATTTTTGGGCAAACCATACATCAAAGGCATTCGTGCAATAATGGCTTTTGGAAAAACTTTCAACACTCTTTGCTCCGCTTCTAATTTTTGTTTTCCATAAATCATAATTGGATTCGGTAAATTGGTAACTGTGTAAGGCGCATTTTTTCCATCAAAAATTAAGTCAGTAGAAGTAAATAAAAACGGAATATTTTCGTCAGCGCAATATTGAGCTAAGTACTCAGTTACATCGACATTGATAATCTTTGATAGAGGATTTTGTTCGCAGTCATTGGGATTGGAGTTGGCGGCTAAATGTAAAATAGCATCAGGTTGATGTTTTTTTAGAAAAATTGAAAGAGTCGACTGATCGGTCAAATCGAGTTGTTCGAGTTGTATATTTTTGAACTCTGGTTTTGTTTTATTATAAATTCCGATGAGTTCGAAATCGGTTTGTAAATGCGTTGCGATATGCCAACCGAGGAAACCTGAGATGCCTGTGATGAGTAATTTTTTCATGTGCTTTTATTTTATTGCCACTGACTAGGACTGACTATTATGACTCTTTATGACTCGCTCCTGGATTCATTGCCTTAAGTACAATTGATATTACACTTAAGCGAGTCATAAAAAGTCATAATAGTCAGTCCTAGTCAGTGGCAAAGTTTCACTAATTAATTTTTTCCAAAACCCTTGGAACAGAAATATTTCCCGTCAACCTCGAGACCACTATAATTGTCACCAATCCACTAATCATCGCTAAAGTTCTAAATGGAAATAAAACCGTCTCCCCTTCCATCATCGGATAAGGAATCATATTAGGAATATTTAAAGTTGGTTCGCCTCCTCCAAATCGTAAAATAAAACTTACCACAAAACCTGAAACCGCACCGATCGAATTTGCCTTTTTATCAAACAAAGCACAAACCAAAGCAGGGAACAAAAGACAATAAACGAAGTCACTACACAGCACCCAAAGGTCATAAACACTTTGTACATTGATCGCTAAAAGTGTCGCTGCAATTCCGATGATCCAAATACATCGTTTGATCACTTTTTCTAAACTAGTTGGCGAAATATCTGGCCGAACTAATGGACGAAATACATTCCAACTTGCCATGGAAGATGCTGACAAAATCGAAGAATCCACCGATGACATCACCGCTGCGGCAACTGCTCCTAAACCTATTGTTGCTACCCAAGGATTCGTCAAATACCGAATCACATGTGGCAAAATAGAACTATCACTACCTGGAACTGCTCCGATCATTTCCCAATCTGCTACTCCTCCAATAATCCCAATTAAAACTGCTGGGACTGCTGCAATGATACAAACGACTCCTGCAAAAATGGATAATCGAACAGCAGTATTTTCATCTTTTGAAGAGAGCACTCGCTGAAAATATACTTGCCACGGAATTCCTCCAAACATCAAAAGCAACGCATAATCCCACCACATCCAATAGTAACTTCCTAAGTTTTCATGACTTGGAAAAAAGGTAGCAGTTGCTCCATTTTTTTCAACATAAGCAGCCCAAGCTACTTCCCATCCACCAACTGTATTCATCGCTACGGGAACGACTAAAGCTAATCCTCCTAATAATAAAATCATTTGCACTACATCGGTCAAAGCTACTGCCCACAAGCCTCCAATGGCTGTGTAAGCGATAGCAATAATTGCAGAAAGTATGATGGCAGGTTGCGTTTCTAATCCGAGAACAGTTCCAAATGTCGTTCCCAAAGCGGTGAGAATTGCTGCTGTCCAAAATATTTCTCCAGACAATGCAGGAACAAATAAAAGTGCTGCCATGCGTTTTCCAAATCGTTGTGAAAGAGGATCAAGCATAGTTTTAAATTGATGCCTCCGCATAGTTCTTGCAAAAAATAATCCACCTATAATTAAGCTGATCGCATATCCCCAAGGTGCTTGTACCCACACCAAACCAGTTTTGGCTGACTCGGCTGTTCCGTTGATATAACCTCCTCCGACCCAAGTTGCACTCATCGTAAATATTCCAATAAAAAGTGGAATCGATCGTCCTGCAAGCATGGTATCATTTCCGTCCTTTGCTTTTTGTTTACCTGCGACGTAGGAACCGAAGTAAAATATTAAAGCATAAAAAAACATCATGGCAATGAAGCCTGACCACAAAACTGGTGCGTCAATAACATATAAATATATTCCACAAACGACTAAAAATATTAATAGTAAAATGGTGGGGAGTAACTTTGAGCGATTTTGTAAGTTCATTGTTATGTTGGTTTCTTTTTTACTTTCTTTCTCTATTCCAAATTATTATCTCACTTGAAGTTCCGATTATAAATGAATTACCTGTATCAGAAAAACCATATCCTCTATCAATTCCAAAATGAAAAACTTCTACTTCAATTTTTTTATTAGTCTTTATATTTCGGAGATACATCACTTCTGCTTTTAATTTCTTCTTGACCCAATTCGGACGTATTTCATTTTGAATTTCTACGATCCAATTATCATCAGTTTTTTTCCTTATGATGTCAGGTGCCTCAAAACCTCCACATTTTATTATTTCATTTTCAAGTATTCCAAATCCTTCAACAATTCCTAATTCACTTTCCCAATGTTCCATATAATAATCAAGATAATCTCTTCCGACTTTTTTATCTTTCAAACAATCAAAAATTCCTCTTCCTTTACTAGATAATACCATTAATAAATCTGAATTAGACTTAAATCCAATTTCCTGTAATCCTCCAATTGCCCAAATATTTCTTTTTTACCACATCGTTTTTTGTTGTCTTTTGATTTTTCCTACTTCTATCACATTCCTAACTTGATTTACTTTGAAGAGTAAATCGTTAGCGTTTGGAAAAATATTTCTTGGTAAAATGAGCTTTGAAAAAACTAGTAGGTAACTCGAAGTTATCGTCTAATTAAAACACATCTAAAATTTTTATAGGCTTATCATTGAAGGCGATTGTATCTCCTTTTTCTTTTTGCATCATTTCTCTAGCTAGTGGTGCTTGAGGAGAAATCGCAAAATATTTTTTTTCATCAACTACAATTCTACCTGCCGCAATGGAGATAAAATAATTGCCAAAATCAGTTTGTACCACACTACCAAAAGCAACTTTGTCAAATATTTTGTCCGTTTTTATCTGACTTACAAATAATTCTAGTTTTCTAGCTTCGGAAAGTTGTTGCGCATTTTTGTCTCGTTCGATATGCATCATGGCACGACCTGTTTCGAATTTATCACCTGCACTACTTTTCGTTTCATTGTTGGCGCTGTCTTGAGCATCGTTCATCATTTTCTGAAAGACAGCAATCTTTTGGTCAATCAATTCTTCGACTTCTTCTAGGAGCGCTTGTTTGATTTCGTATTTGTCCATTTTTACTTTTATTTACCATCAATAACTTTAAATAATTCTTGTAATTCTAAATGATCTTTTAAGAGGTCTTTTTCTGTACTCAATAAATCATTTAAAAGTCCCAAAAAAATACTTTTGTCCAAATCTTTTTTACTATAAATTTTTTCTAACATAAAATCACTTAGCAGATGAGTTTGTCTTTGATATAGATTTTTTTGTTCATCGATCAACGAAAGATATTTTACAATTTGATAATCCAACAATCTAATATCATTTCCTATAAATGATTTCCAAGAAGTGTTGCCAATGAATACAATTTTTAGACCTCCAACAATTTGAATTAATTGACCTAATATAACATTGTCATCTTCTATATAGTACACAATCGAATCTCCGAATCTTTCATGCAATGGAATTATCTTTTGAAGTTCCTCAATATTTTCAGCATGTTCTTTTTGAATAGATTGAAAAACATGGCTGACAAAGATCTTATCTTCTTTATTTTTTTGCCAATTATTAAACCATAAAGCAATCAAAATTCCTAAAATAACTGGAATCATTTCTTTAGTAATTTGCACTAGACTACTTTTAATTTTTGAAAAATCCATGGATAAATTAAATATTTATATAAATTGAAATAATTTCGCAAGTTGATTTTTATAAAACTAACATTAAAAATATAAAATCGCTACGTCAAAACAGATAATCATATGAATACATTTTCTCCATTAGAAAAAACGTTGGCTTGGAGTGTTCACTTATTTACAGCATCAGGACTGGTCGCTGGGTTTATGGCAATTTTAGCTATCAATGAACAAGAATGGAGAATTGCCATGTTGTGGTTAGTAGCATGTTTGATTATTGATGGGGTGGATGGAACATTTGCCCGTCTTTTTAATGTAAAAGAAGTCTTACCTGAGATTGATGGAAAAACAATTGATTATGTCATTGACTTTGCGACTTATGCCATTATTCCTGCTTACTTTTTTCATGAAGCACACTTGGTCAATGACGAATGGAATTTGTTTTGTACTTCGATAATTTTACTCGTTTCTGCGGTTTATTATGGAAAAACAGGAATGGTGACCGATGATATGTATTTTCTAGGATTTCCAGTTTTATGGAATATGGTAGTTTTCTTTTTATTCTTTGTTTTTGACTTTTCCTCGACTTGGAATATAGTTTTTATTCTTATCTTTGCAGCTTTACATTTTGCTCCAATAAAGTTTGTTTACCCCAGTCAAGCGAGCAGATTTAAAAAGCTTACATTATTTAATACCGTTATTTTTATTGTCTCTTGTGTTGCTATTTTATGGCTCTATCCCGAACGAAATATTTGGTGGATAGGCAGCATAATTATATCAACTGGGTACTATGCGTTGATGGCAATTTATAATACTTGGATAGAAGAATAGTGATGAGAATATCGATTTAAGAACAAGGATTTGAAATTCATTATTCAAAATAATACATTGTATTTTTTACACATATAAAAACTACCCTGTTTCTTGTATTTTTTTGACCAAATCCCAAATACGATTTTACAAACTACATAAGACATTGATTATCAAACTCTTACTAAAACAAACAAAATTTAAGGAAGCTAATTCCAGACACTTTAACCCTTTGTTTTAATTGCATAGAATTATAAAAACTAATAACTTTGTGTAACTCCTTTGGTAATCTAGATCTTTTGTTTTACCATAATCTACCCACCGATGTTATTTTAATAATTCTTTGCTTTTTTAAGTGAATCCCATGAACAACATGCTAAGGAAATGTTTGTATTCTTTTCTTTTGCTATTAGCTTCTCTAATAGTTAGCCATTCTTCTTTTGGGCAAGATTTGACCATTCATCCTACTTTCAATAATATGTACGGAGCAGGTTTTTTTGAAGACCTATATGCTAGTTTTGAAACATCCGACGGTGGTTTTATTTTGGGAGGTAAGGCTTTCCAAAATGCTACAACTGGAAATATCAATGACCCTTTTTGTGGAACCAATAATTCAGATTATTGGATTGTTAAAACTGATATTAATGGAAATACAGAATGGGATACTTTATTTGGAGGTACTGCCAATGAGGAATTATATGATATGATCGAGACTTCCGATGGAGGTTATGCTTTGGTAGGTAGATCGACTTCACCAGCAAGTTGTGATGTTCCTGCCGGAAACCCATTTGTGTATGATGCGTGGGTAGTAAAAATAGATGGACTTGGAAATATCTTATGGACCTCTCGATTTGGAAGTACACAAGGAGATAATGCTAAATCAATTATTGAAACTTCGGATGGAGGTCTTTTAATTGGTGGTGATACAATGAATGTGGTAGACAATGCACCTGATTATTGGATTACTAAATTAGATGGAACAACTGGTGCTGTTTTGTGGGATAATTCGATTGGTGGTGATAATTTTGATTTCTTAGAAGTTGTCAGGGAAACTTCCGATGGATTCTTTTTGGGTGGTTATTCTATTTCAGGAGTGAGCAAAGATAAAATGACTACCAACTTCGGTTCTTGGGATTATTGGGTTGTCAAAGTAGATTTAAATGGAAATTACGTGTGGGACGTATCCTATGGAGGAAGTGGAAATGATCAACTTTGGGATATGGAAGTTACTTCTGATGGCGGTTTAATTATTGGTGGATTTTCAGATTCTGATCCGAGTATTTTACCAAATAATAAAACTGCTGCTAATATTGGAGGAGAAGATTGTTGGGCAATAAAAGTAAATAGTGCTGGAGCCATTACTTGGGATCAAAGTTATGGAGGAGTTGATTTAGATCGAATTTATAGTGTTGAAGTGGTCGAATTGACGGATTGTGTAACGAGCTATATTTTTGGAGGACTAACTAATTCAGGAGCAAGTGGTGACGTAACCGATCCAAATATTGGGGCAGGAGATTATTGGTTAAATTTTGTAGATGCTAGTGGAAATTTGATTTGGGAAAAAAATTATGGCGGCGACCAATATGAAGAGGCTAGAGATTTTTGAAGAAATTCTGATGGAAGTTATATCGTGGGCGGTTATACCATTTCTGATAACAATGGAGATGTTCCTTCGACGAATTATGGTGTATTTGATAATTGGGCATTTAAACTTTCTTGTAATTTTAGTATTCCTGATTTGGCAGATGAGGAAGTTTGCGAAGGAGAGTCAATCACACTTACTGCTGTTACTGGAATTTGTGATAACTGTACTTACCAATGGGATTCAAATGGTGGAAATGCCACTACTAATTCTATTACCGTTTCACCTACTGATACAACAACTTATTCTGTTATAGTAACTAATGCTAATTGTTGTCCTGATACAACTTCGGTAACAGTCATCTGGCATCCATCTCCTATAGTTGATTTAGGTTCTGATACTGAAATTTGCCCAGGGGAATCAATTCCTTTGGATGCAACGACCCCGACTTGTACATATGTTTGGTCAACAGGTGCAACAACTTCTATCATTAATCCAACGATGGCTGGTACTTATTCGGTAACGATTACTTGCGAATTTGGATGTACTAGTACAGATGAGATCGTAATAAATCCAGGAGTTATTCCGACAGTTGATTTAGGAAATAATACAACATTATGTTCGGGAGATAGTATTCTACTCGATGCTGGAGCGGGAGGAATGAATTATATTTGGTCAACTGGAGCAACTGACCAAATGATTTATGGAAATGACGAAACTAACTATTGTGTTACAGTTACTTCAGTTGATGGATGTACTACGGTTGATTGTATTTCAATAAATTATGATACGGTTCAAGTCGTTTTACCAAATGATACAATGCTATGTCCATCGGAGACATTAGTTGTTTCGGCAGGAAATAATGGTTGTACTTACAATTGGTCAAATGGATTAATGAGTCAATCAATTACTATTTCTACTGCAGGAACCTATACGGTGACAGTTACTTGTGGCCCAGCTTCTTGTACTGCTGTAGATGAAATTATTGTGGGTTATTTTTCTGTAAATTCTCCTCAAAATCTATCTGTGGAAATTTGCCAAGGAGATTCACTTTTTATGGGCGGTGCTTGGCAATTTATGGCGGGGAATTATTCAGATACTTATTTGACTGCTGATGGATGTGATTCGATTGTAAATACGAATTTGATAGTTCATCCTGTTTTTTCTCAAAATATTCCGATGGGAATTTGTCAAGGTGATTCTCTTTTTGTGGGTGGTGCTTGGCAATTTTCTGATGGAAGTTATCCTGATACATTGATGACGATTGAAGGATGTGATTCGATTATTATCACAGACTTGATTGTCAATCCGATTTTTTCGCAAAATATTTCGATGGAAATCTGTCAAGGAGATTCACTTTTTTTAAGTGGTGATTGGCAATTTACAGACGGTAGTTACCCTGATACTTTGATGACGATAGAAGGATGTGATTCGATTATCATTACAGACTTAATTGTCAATCCTATTTTTTCTACAAATGTGCCAATTGAAATTTGCCAAGGCGAAACATATTTTGCTCAAGGTGCTGCACAAAATATGACGGG
>JBGCFD010000047.1:0-42409 GCA_045106765.1 Saprospiraceae bacterium
GTCTATTGCAATGTACGCCGACCGTCAAAAAGAATTGGGAGTGAGGAAAGTACTTGGAGCACAGTCTTATGATATTTCGTTTCAGCTACTGGCGGAAGCAATTATCTTGGCTTTGTTATGTTTTCCATTTTGTGTTTTACTATTGTGGAGTACACTCCCCTACTTTTATGAACTGATGGATTTAAGTTGGAGTCGCTCTATCTTATTTCGAGGAAGTACGTTATTAACTTTACTTAGTTTATTGTTGCTCTCTGGATTTTTGAGTGGAACATATCCCGCCGTTGCTTACGGAAGGAAATCTATGCTACATCTTTTTAAGCAAAAGATGAATCGAATTTTAGGCAATCGTTATTTTAATTTCAGGAATTCCTTAATAACTTTTCAGTTTGTCATGATGGTTGGATTGTTGAGTATCACATTTTTCATCTATCAGCAAATGCAATATATTTCTAATACAGATTTGGGGTATAATGAGGAAGGAATTATCTTTTTTGGAGTAGATGGAGTCGAAAAATATAAGACATTGAAAAAGGATTTACTCAACTTGCCAGAAGTGGAAGCAATAGGTGGAAACGGTTTACCGGGAAGCGAAATGTACAACCAAGGAACCTACAAAATGAAAGGAACAGACGTAACCCTTTCGGACGGAACGACTGAATATTTTGACCTAGGAACTATTGAAGCACTTAACTTAAAATGTGATGCTTGCGAATTATTGGAAAAAGGTAAAGACCGAATTTTTGTGATCAACCGAACTGCAGCTAAAAAATTAGCAAAAATAAAAGGTATTGAACCAGATCAACTTGTTGGAGAAACTTTGATTTCTGAACCTGAGTGGGAAAATGAACAGTATGGTTTTGGAGTTCCAAGAGTGATTGATGGTATTGTAGATGATTTTAAATTTTTTAGTTTAAAATATCCTGATCAATCCCTTCTCTTAAGTATTCGCCCAGAACCAGTTTATACTTACAATATGATGGTACGTGCCAATACCAAAAATTGGAAAGCAACTATCCAAAAAATAGAATCTGCTTATAGCAACATCGAAACAGTCCGTCCTTTTAATTTTACTTTTTTGGAAGACCGAATCAATCAACTTTATGCCGACGAAAGAAAATCCGGAATTTTGATGGGAGGTTTGAGTTTGATCGCAATTATTTTAGCATTGACTGGTTTAATGGGAATCGTATCCTACATTATTTTTAGTCGACAAAAAGAAATTAGTGTTCGAAAAATATTGGGTGCTTCGGTAGGAAATATTTTATTTATTTTCAATAAAGAATTTATTGTGCTGATGGGAATTGCGACTATCGTTGCTACTCCAATTACGATTATTTTAGCCAACAAATGGTTAGAAGAATTTGCATTCAAAATAACGCCTCAAATTTGGGTGGTGGGATTAGCAGGATTGGGTGCGGTTTTTTTAGTTGGAATTTTAGTATCAATTCAATCAATGCGAGTCGCTACCCAAAATCCACAAACGGTTTTGCGATCAGAGAGATGAGAAAAATCCAATAAAAAAAAGAGTAGTTTAATAAAAAAATAATTTCGTAGATATCAATATATAATTTCACCACATAGACACATAGAAAACATAGAATTTCACCTATGTTTTTTATGTGCCTATATGGTGAAAAAAAATTGGTCGTGGAGGGATTTTTTCACTTATGAGATATCATTGCTGCTGTTGCACCCGATGCAAGCATCGGGGAATTCTTTAGATTAAATTTTATGGTTAGTGAAAGCAGCCCCTCCATATTTAACTGAGAGCATATTTAAATAACCACAGAGAAACTTTTATAAATAAAAATATTGATTAAATATTGTTTCATCTTTAAATGTAAAGTATATTTGTCATTAAGTAAAATAAACTTTATTAAAAGTAAACTTTGTTTGCTTCAACATTAGTTAACTAAAAAGTACAAATATGGAATTATTCTTAGATTGTGAGAGAAAAAATATTGATGCACTCAAAAAATTTCAACTACCTAACCAAGCAAAGAACATTGGTTGGTTAATATTTTGTCTTGCATTTATCGCTCTATTTTTTACTACAAAAGACACTAATCTCAAACTAATTGCTAAATACTCGATACTGATTGGATTATTAATTATTTCCATTTCAAAAGAAGAAATTGAAGATGAATTGATTAAAAGTTTAAGAATGTATTCATTTACTTTTGCTTTTATTTTTGCTGTTTTCATTGCAATTACAAATCCTTTGTTTTCCTATTTAGCAAATTTTGTATTTACAGAACAACAAGATTTATTTAGTGGAATTGGAGATTGGATGATCCTTTGGCTATTGTTGAGTATTCAAGTTTTCTATTTTGAATACTTAAAAAAGATGCACCAATAATGAAAAACAGACTAAAAATAGAAAGAGCCATCTTAGATATTACACAAGAAGAACTAGCAAAAAGAATTGGAGTATCACGTCAAACAATTAATTCCATTGAGAAAAACAGGTATATTCCTTCGACGGTTTTGGCCTTAAAACTTTCAGTTGTATTTAATAAAAATGTCAATGAGTTTTTTGATCTTGACGAAAATGAAAAACCAAACTAACAAGTTGTGGCCTACTTTAGCAGATCAATACGTGCCTGTTACAGCGAAAACCAATAATTCAATTTAAATACCAACGCTCGATTCTTCGCCCGAACATTTTCCAAAAATCTTGCTCCTGGCATATTTTGTACATCATAATTATCAGTATACACCACAAAGAAATCTGACATCGGACTAAAACGGTATTGCAATCTGCTATTAATATTGAATTGATTATTTTGAAAATTATATTGAGTAAAAGTTGTCCAAAATAATTTTTTCGAAAAATTAACTTCAATACGAGAAGTCAAATCCACCAGATCGATTAACTCATAATTGGGAAATCGAATATCATTTTTTTCCAAACCGATATTAATATTCCCCCAAGGTTGACGACGATAGTTCACTTCAAATCGATAGGTTGTCAATGTTCCATCATAAAATCCTCCGTGCTTAAAAAATATTTCATAGTTGAAAAATTTCCGCTCATCAGATTCATATTGAATGTTAAATTGGTAATTATTATAAATACCAGCTTTGACCGTATCGGCTCCTGTAAAGGTCAATTCATCCAATAAATTATTTTTGGTATTATCTATTCGAAATTTCAGTTCACTACTATTTTTCATATCCATAAAATATCGCAACCGAACAAATCTTTCACTCAAAGTTCCATCAGGGAAATACACTAAAAAATTTTCCCAACCAAATCGATGTACATTGACCACCTCATCATTATCTGGAAAAATAAAATATTCCAACTGCGTAAAATTTTGAATAAAACCAGATCGAATCGTTGTGTCTCGATAAAAATTATCCAACCGATTAATAAAACCTAACTCTGCATTATAATTTTCGTTGACTTTATATGTGTCTGTAAAAAATTGAATCTTATTCGTAAAGTATCCTCCACCTCCACCATAGAAATTATTTTTCTCAGAAACATTTGGAGCAAACGAATGATGGTAACCTCCCCACGCTTGCCATTTTCCATCATTGGAAGCAGTTGTCAATTCAATACTTGCATTTCGACCATAATCATTATTGTCAAAATCTCCTCCTTCATTTGATTGCCGATTAGTAAAAATTCCTTTGAGCAAAGATCGTTTTCCAATTCGACGATGCACCGCTGCCGCTGAATAATTTTGGGCTACTTGAGAGTCATTACCTTTGGTTTGCATATTTAAAACTCCAATTCTAGTTTTAGAATTAAGATTGCCACTTAACCTTGCTCCAAACAAAATCGGAACAGTTTCTCCTTGTGCGTTCAAACCAACTTTTCTAGAAAAAAATGGTCGCAATGGACCAATTCCAAAAGTCGAAAAAATATCAGCATTCTCTAAAAAGAAAGTTCTTTTCTCTGGTAAAAAAATACTGAATCGAGTCAGGTTAGTCACTTGTTGATCAACCTCAATTTGAGAAAAATCAGGGTTAACCGTCAAGTCTAAATTTAATGAGGAAGTCAAGGATATTTTTGCATCGACACCTGTATTAATAGTTCCTTTTATTTTTTCATTATTAGCAATATCGTGATTCATCCCACCGGTCAAATAGGGAATGATTGAAATATTTCTTTTTACTTTTTTAGGTGAAGTATCCCATAAAAGCGCCCCTAAATAATTCAAATCAATTCCATCAAATTGCTGCGGAATCGGCGTCCAAGTGTGAAACTCTGAATCTTTCGGATTATTTCGAATAAAATTAATTCCCCACTCCGTTTTGCTTGCATCGAATCGTAAAGTCTTAAATGGAATGGCCATTTCGACTGTCCAATAATCTTCATAAACTTGAGTGGCAGAAAACCATTTATTATCCCAATTCCGATCAATATCTGAACCATTTCCTGACGAGGAAAGTAATCCTTCCATTTGCACGCCAAGTGGTGATACACCAAACATAAAACCATTAGCACTTTGCCCAAACGGATCTAAAACAATTCCTATCGCATCACCATCCCAATAATCTTGATCTCGTTTTAAAGAAGGAACGATAAAATCATTTTTGCCATAACACTTAATTCCAACGTAAATAAATTTGTCATTATAGGTAACCTTTGCTTCTGATTTTGGATCAGCTCCTGGTTTTACTTTTGGGTATTTTATCCAAAAATCTTTAGCGATTTCTGCATTTCCCCACGCAGCTTCTTCTAGCTTACCATCCAAAAGAATAGCTTCAGAAGTTTTTTTAATATTAAGTTGAAACTTAGTTTTATTGTCCGTAAAATCATTTTCCTGAGCAGATATATTTCCCAAAGAAATTAGGAAAAAGGAAAGAAAAAAATAAATTCGTTTTTTAGAAAAAATGTAAAACAATTGCATTGGTTATATTCAGTTTTGTTCAATATTAAAAACAAGCATTTTTTTTATTTGATGCTTGCAAATGTATTTTTTATAAAAAGAAAATTCATAAAAACTGTACAATGATCTTTTATTTATAATAATTCCATCCTGAAAAAATTTAACTAAAATCTTCCTGAGCTGTCCAAAATACTATTCACTTGCTAGTGAAAAAAACAGTATCGTGTTACCTAAATTTAAAGCAAAAAAAAGCCTTCCACTTTTTTCAATTATTTACCTATTTTTGGAAAAAATAAATCAACCCAAATATGAGAAATGAATTTACTGCTTTCGCTATCTTTTCCATCGTTATAGTCGCAGGTATTTCCTACTTTATTACACCAACTTTTTGGTGGTCATTGGTCATCTTATTACCAATTATTTTTATGGGATTTTATGATATGTTTCAATCCAAGCATGCCATTATGCGTAATTTCCCTATTCTTGGAAGAGGACGATATGTAATGGAAGATTTGCGTCCGAAATTATATCAATACTTCATCGAATCGGAAACTAACGGAACGCCAATTTCTCGAATTTTTCGATCTATCGTTTATCAGCGAGCAAAACATGAATTATCCACCACTCCTTTTGGCACTCAAATGGATTTGTACGCCGAAGGTTATGAATGGATGAATCATTCCATTGCAGCTCGAAACCCAAAAGATTTAGTGCAAGATCCACGGGTAGAAATTGGAAGCCCTGATTGTAAACTACCCTACTCCGCAGCCATTTTTAACGTGTCTGCAATGAGTTTTGGTTCATTAAGTAGTGCTGCTATTGAAGCGCTGAATGGAGGAGCAAAGATTGGACATTTTGCCCACAATACTGGAGAAGGGGGAATAAGTCCTTATCATCTGAAACAAGGTGGTGATTTAATTTACCAAATCGGAACTGGTTACTTTGGAAGTCGAGCAAAGGATGGAAATTTTTCTCCTGAAAAATTCAAAGAGCGAGCTGCCGAACCAAGCGTCAAAATGATCGAACTCAAACTTTCGCAAGGTGCAAAACCAGGTCATGGAGGAATTTTACCTGCCAAAAAGAACACGCCTGAAATTGCAAAAATCAGAGGAATTGATCCTGGTACAGATGTCAACTCTCCACCCTACCATAAAGCATTTAATACACCAGTCGGTTTGTTAAAATTATTACAACAAATGCGAGAATTGTCTGGTGGAAAACCGATTGGTTTTAAGTTATGCATCGGTCATAAAAGTGAATTTTTATCGATTTGTAAAGCGATGAATGAAACTAAAATCTATCCTGATTTTATTGCTGTTGACGGAGGTGAAGGAGGAACCGGTGCGGCACCTTTAGAATTCTCAAATAGTGTTGGAACTCCATATCGAGAAGGTTTGGCATTTGCGTATGATGCGCTAGTTGGTTTTGGTTTGAAAAAACATATTAAGATTATTGCTTCTGGGAAAATCATCACTTCTTTTGATGTTTTTAGAGCAATGGCTTTGGGAGCAGATACTTGCTATAGCGCAAGAGCAATGATGTTGGCGCTAGGTTGTATTCAAGCATTGGAGTGCAATAAAAATAATTGTCCAACTGGAGTCGCAACCCAAGATCCTGAGTTGGTAGCAGGCCTAGTCGTTTCAGATAAAAAAGAACGAGTCGCCAATTATCAAAATGAAACGGTTCATAGTTTTGTAGAATTATTGGCAGCAGCAGGATTAGATGATATGAGTCAAATTAAAAGACATCATGTTTATCGAAGAATTACCAATAAAGAAATTTTAAGGTATGATGAAATTTATCCTTACTTAAAAGAAAATTGTTTGTTGAGTGAAGAAACAGTTCCTTCTAATTGGAAACCATATTGGTTGATGGCGAGTGCGGAAAGCTTTGAGCCGAAAGTGGCGGAATTTTATGAGTCTTAATTTGAATATCGAATAAGGATTTGAGAAGTTTGACGATGTTAGTTTTGTCTTCTCTATGAGCAGTATCGTTAACTTCTTAAATCTCAAATCCTTGTTCGATATTCAATTTCAATAAAAAAAACCTTCTTAACAATTAAGTTAAGAAGGTTTTATTTTTTGTGAGCCGATGGACGGATTCGAACCGCCGACCCGCTGATTACAAATCAGCTGCTCTGGCCAACTGAGCTACATCGGCTTGTGATATATTATATTCACTTTGCAAATAGAATACCAAAAATTGAACTCTAATTTTGCGGCTGCAAACATAAAATAAATTTTAAATATTTAGCAAACCTTTTTCTCTTTTTTTCAAAATTATTTCATCAAATTATATTTCATAATCTTCGCTCCCAATCCTTTTCCTTCATTGCTGATAAATAAATCTCCATTGGGTGCAAAACAAATTCCTTCAGGTTGACGATGAATTTTTTCATCCAAGAATACCACTTCTTTTAATTCTTTATTTTTATTAAAAATAATCAACAGTTTGCCTTGCGATGAAAGCATATAAAAATCTTTTGTTTGAGGATGAATCGCAATGCCTGATGGAGAAAAATCATTTACTCTTCCTTTTAGTTTTTTCTTTTTCTTTTTGGAAAAATCATTTTTATCTGCAAAGTCTTTGACGTAATCTTCTAGTACATCATCTTCCACACTTAAGAATGGATCTTCATCCAATTCATTTTTTGCTAAATCGAAACTGTAAATATTTTTTGTTTTTTTATATTTATCTGATTTTCCCAGGTTTGGATCTCCTTTGCAAGCCAACAATAACTGATTATTTGCTGCATCAAAAGTCAATCCTTCAATATCATTGGATGGTTTGAGTTTCGTTTTGACTTTACTTTGAGGTTCTTTTTTTCCTTCCTCATAAAAATAAATGTCACCGTTACTTTTGACGATACTTATTTTATCACCTATCGATTCTATGCCTTCGAAATCTCCATTGCCACTAAAAGTTTTCTTTTCTTCTACTTCTCCAGTTGTTGCATTTAGAAAAAATATCCACCCTCGCTCATCATTTACCGCTAGGAGTTGATTGGTTTTAGGATAGTAACTTAAGCCTGAAACTTCCAAAAGTGCCAATGGTAAATTCATCGTCAATAATGGTTCTTCATAATTATAGGAAGATGTTTGGTTGGAATCTATGATTGAAATTACTTTTGGTTCTGGTGCTTTAGTTTCTTTTTTTTCCATTGGGGTAGTTGTTTGATTGGAAGCTGAACTTGGAGATTCGCTACAAGAGATTAGAAAAAGGATAATTGTAAAAAGGAATAGGAGGTTATTTTTCATGATTATTATTTTGTTAGCTTAACAAAGATTGATTAGCTAAAGTAAATCAAAAAAGCCCCGCAAACATTTAGTCTACGAGGCTTTAGCGGAGGAGGAGGGATTCGAACCCCCGGTACCCGTTAAGGTACGTCGGTTTTCAAGACCGGTGCATTAAACCAGCTCTGCCACTCCTCCGTTTTGTTTTGCTTCAATAACTCATTTGTTATTTTTAAAGCGCTGCAAAAGTATAATTTGTTTTGCAAAAATGAAACCATTTTGAAAAGAAATTTACTTTTTTTTCAATTTATTTTTTGAGGTTCTTTTCTTTAAAAAAAATACCCCTTGATTTGAACAAAAAAAATCTAAATGCTTTTAATATATTTGACTCGACTTTAATACGTTTTAGGCGTTTTTTATTATCCAATTTCTAATAAAACAAAAATCATTATGCGTTTAACCATTTTCCTTTTTAGTTTTCTTTTCGCTTTTACTGCTTGCCAAGATGGAACAAAAACTTCCAAATCAACTGATAAAAAAGAAGAAACAAAAGAAACTCCAGCTCCAGTAGCTAATAAATATACCTTAACTCCATTCGAAGCTTCGACTGCTTATCCTGATGCAAAATTGGAAAGTGTTTCGATGAAGGCGGGTAAAATAGATTTTATTGTTGATGGAGGTGCTTCTTATAAATTAGGTCAACAAACTCCCGATGCTCCTCAAAAAAATTGTGCTAACTCAGCCAAAGGTCAACATATTCATGTACTAGTCGATGACAATCCTTATGCTGCTCGATATACAGCATCATTTGATGATTTGAAAATTAAAGCAGGAGAGCGTAATATTTTAGCTTTTCTTTCTCGATCATATCATGAAAGTATCAAAACTCCTGATGCATTTTTAGCCATCAAATCAGTTGTTCACCAAAATGGTAGTATGCTTGAATCTAAAAAAATTACAGAACCAATGGTTTGGTACAGTCGCCCAAAAGGAACTTACACCGGTAAAGCTGCGACGGAGAAAGTGATGTTGGATTTTTACTTAGTGAATACTGATTTGAAAAATGGAAATAAAGTGAAAGTTGAAATTAATGGTGAAGTTCACATGATTGATAATTGGCAACCATATTATATTGAAGGTCTTCCAATGGGGACAAATAAAATTACCCTTTCTTTATTGGACAAAGATGGCAACTTGGTAAAGACTTCGCAAAATCCAATTTCTAGAGAATTTACATTAGCGGAAGATCCAACGGAAAAAATGTAGATCAGGTAATCAGGTAATCAGTCGAACAGGTTTCGTAATCAACTGTTAAACTGATTACCTGATAAACTAGTCAACTAAATTATATTTCAAAATCTTTGGAGAAACCTCTTCTTTGAAGTTTATTGCGGATGGCAAATTTTAATCTTCTTCCCACATTTTCTTGAGAAGTTACTTTTCCGAATTTAAAGTATAAAACCAAAAATCCAGCTAAGCCCACTAAAAATATGATTGGAAAACAAATGATAAAAATAGGTAGGTATACATTATAGCCTGAAATAGCAACCAAGCCAGATAGAGGAATCAACATAAACGAACTCGTACACAATAAAACAAATCGACCTCTTAATTTTTCAGTCTGTTGATATTCTATTTCCCATTGAGCATGCAAATCTTCTAATTCTTCCAATGAAAAATACTCTTCACCAAATTCTAAAAACATAGCCAGATCATCTTGAACTGCTTGTTCAATCTTTTCAGAAAATTGTTCTACTGTGCTATTATTCTTTAATTGAAACATGATGAGAAAAAAATATTTTTAGGATATGATTTCAATGATAAGTTCTAGTACATAACTTTTTACTTAGTTCCGTTCCAATACTTATTTTACAAAAATAATAAAACTAAATGAGTGATGCTTGAATTTTTGATATTGTTATCTTAATTTTTTAATTAAACATATCATTAACGACAGTTCTTGAAGATTTGTTGGATTATTTTTTCTAAAATCAATTCTGAAATTTTAAAAAATTAAAGTAAAAAAGAGTATTTATTTATTTTGCAAAGTGCTCACCATTCGTACTATTCGAATTTTATTTCCCATAAAAAAAGATGATTTTTGTTTTCAGAAAAACAAAGTTGAACAAGAAGTATCATGAAAAAATCCTTTACCAAATTTTCAATTGTAATTGTCGTAGTAAGTTGTGTTTTATTATTTTCGATGATTCCTATTCGCGAGAATGTAACTGAATTCCATTCAGAAGCTGAGTACAATTTTTATAAAACTCATGCAATGATGACTTCTCCGATAGATTCTAGTATTATTTTTCCAACAGCTGGAAACTGTGATGGCTGCCATGGCTATGATCCTCAAATGAATGGCATGGTTGATTCTAATGGCAATGATGTAAATGTGCATGATGATTGGCGAACTTCAATGATGGCCTTATCAGCCAAAGATCCTTTTTGGCAAGCAAAAGTAAGTCATGAAATTTTGACCAATCCAACTAATAGTTTAGAGTTACAAACCAAGTGTACTTCTTGTCATGCTCCACAAGGTCATTTTACCGCAATCCTTCGAGGTGCGGAAAATTATACTATCGGTGAAATGTTGGCAGACACAACAGCAATGGATGGTGTTTCCTGTGCAGCTTGTCATATAAAAAGTGCGGAAAATTTAGGACAAGAATTTTCAGGTGAAGCAACACATGATACTTCTAGGGTTATTTATGGTCCTTACGAAATGCCATTTGCAGCTCCGATGACAGATTTTGTAGGATTCAAACCTGAGTTTGGAGAACATATTTATGATGCTGGAATTTGTGCTTCTTGTCATACACTTTTGACCAACTCGGTTGACTTGGATGGTAATCTGACTGGTGAAAAATTTGTGGAGCAAGCTACTTATCATGAATGGATTAATTCTGCATACGATGATAATGGAAGTGATCCTACAACTTGTCAAAGTTGCCACATGCCACAGTTGCAAGAAGAGATTGTGATCTCTGCTAACTATATTTTTCTACAAGGAAGATACCCTTATGCGTTGCATGATTTGGTGGGAGCCAATACGACGATGTTACAATTGATGAAAGAAAATAAGGAAGCATTAAATATTGATGCACAAGATGAACACTTCGATGAAACGATTGCAAAAACATTAGTAATGTTGCAACAGAACTCTCTTACGACTAATTTGGAAATGGCAAACGTGGATTCAGACACCGCTTATTTTGATTTAAAAATTACAAATAAAGCAGGGCATAAATTTCCTTCTGGTTATCCTTCTCGAAGAGCCTATGTGGAATTTGTTGTGACTACTGATCTTGGAGATACGCTATTTCAAAGTGGCGTCCTGCAACCTGATTATGAAGTGAATGGACAAACAGAAGAAACTGAACCACACTTTGATGTGATTAATTCAGAAGATCAAGTTCAAATTTACGAATTGGTTTTGGGTGATGTGAATGGAGACTTTACCACAGTTTTGGAACGATCTCATGTTGGTTTAAAAGATAATCGATTGCCACCTCTTGGATTTTCAACAGGACATCCTTCTTATGATACAACTATGATTATTGGAAATGCATTGACAGATTCAGATTTTAATTATGAAAATGCAATGGAAGGAAGTGGTTCAGATGTAGTTCATTATCATTTCCCATTGGAGGGCTATACTGGATTTATAAATGTTTCGGCAAAGGTATATTATCAAGCTCTTCCTCCTAAATGGATGAACCCAATGCTTGCGGAAAGTACTCCTGAGATTGATACATTTAGAACGATGTATGAAAATGCTGACCTCTCCCCTGTCTTAATTTCAACAGAAACTTTGGATAGTATTTTTGTGGAAAGCGTAGAAACGAAAAATATTGTGGCAGCTAATTGGTTAAAAATTTTCCCTAATCCAAGTTCAGATGGTTGGGTTTACATTTCAAAACCAACAAATGTTGATATTATTGTTATAAAAATATATGACTTTACTGGAAGATTGGTGAAGGAGGTAAAAAATAATTTTGACCAAGTGAAATTACCTGTGAATGGGGGATTGTTTTTGTTGGATATTGAAACGGAAAGAGGAAGAGTGGTGAGGAAGATCTTGAAAGATTGATAAAATCGAATTCAAATGACTATATCCAAAAAACTACTAATTTTAATTTTTATCTCCGTCTCATTTTCAAGCTGCACGATTGTTGGAAATTATTACTTGATAAATTCGAGTGACCAAAAAATCAAAGTCAGCATTAAGATCAATCCGGTAAATCGAGCATACCTTTCCATGAAACAATTAATTGATATCAAAAGCTCGAAATACAAAAACAGGAAAGTGAAATTTTCTACTTATAAAAAAATGAAAACTCACTTTTTTACTGTTGACTCGTTGAGTAATACTATAAATTTTGAATTGGAGAGCAAACTTATTGCTCACTTAGGTTTCAATTTCAATGGAAGAGAAATTGGAGAAATTAAAATTGTTGATCATGATAAAACTCCACCTTTCGAATTTAGTCAAGGAAAATTTAGATCAAGAGGATTGATGAAATATGTGATGTTGTATGAATATGAATAATAAGAGGATGTTTAGATTATTATTCCCCAATACTTCGGAATGAAAAACTTATTATTTTTACTTTGCTCCCTTCTTTTTTCGTATTTTACTTTTCTAAATTCTTCAATAACCAATGAAAAATATCTTTAAATATCTCTTCGGGTTTCTTATCGCATTTTTAATCATTTTATTTATTGGAGGTGGTTCTGATTTTCTAGCAACTTCTACACGAGGAATTTTAAAAACTTATTTAGGAATTGAAACATCTGATTATTTAGCAAGCCTATTAATTGTTTTGATCTTTATTTCGATTGCAGCTATTTTAGTTCCTTTGTTTTTAATCTTTCGTACTCGATTTAGAAAACCTATCGTTTTTATTTCTTTTAAACATGTACATGAAGAGAAAGCTATTGATTTAGAAACTCGACTAAAAGCGGAAAATTTTGAAGTAGAACGGTTGGCATTTTCTCCTAATTATACCCATGATGAAGTTGTGAGTCAAGTATTGGTTAAATTACAAAAAGCGGATGTTGTCGTAACTATTCCTGATGCGAAAAATGCTTCATTTGTAGATTCAGAATTACTCGCAGCTTCTGCACTAAAAATTCCTATCGTCCTGATGCAATATCAAAAGCAACAAGCTCAACCGGGAACACTCCTTGTAGGTTATCCTGTTTTTAATTATCAATGTGTTCAAGAAAAAAGATTCCTTCCATTGTTTCGATTTTTACTTTTTGTTACCCGATCTAGTAAAGATTATATCAACCAAGTATTTCGAATATTTAGGCAAATGTTTGATCCTATGACGTTAGGAGTTTTTGGATTGGTTGTCGCTGCTTTTTTATTAATTAAATTTGGATTTCAATTAATCAAATGGATTTTGTTGGATATTTTACAATGGAGTATTGGACATTTTATTTTAGAAAGTGATGAAATGTATCACTCCCTTTTCATCACGCTAATCCTTGGATTTATGGTTTATTCAATAGCAAATGCTTTTTATACCATTGGGGTAGCTCGTCAAATTACCGTTACTGGCAAGGAAAGTTATCAAACTTTTAAGGATACTTTTTCTTATTTAAAAGATGATAAAGAAATGTTAGAATGTATCCATCAAAATAATTTGGAGGCGAAGGCTTAATCCTACAGATTCTTTCCACACAAGAATTTCAATTTCAAACTATGAAAGAACTAATAGTTATTTTTTTCTAACTGAAATAATACATAATTCAATTGCTCAAGTATGCTGGAGCATTAGCACGAACTTAATAAAAATAGTCTTTCTAAAACTAAAACTCAACTGTTTTAAAAGGACTATTTTTTTAGATCTAAATATTAAATTCTATTGCAACACCACTTTCCCAGAATAAACATTCCCTCCATGAATTACTTGCAGTAAATAAATCCCTTTAGCTAAGTGATCTAAATTCAAGTCAGTCACTTGATCGGTAGTATTATTTTCCAAAACTGTTTTCCCCGTCAAGTCAGTCAATCTAAGTTGCGCAACACCTTGAATATCAAAGTTCAATTGGATAGCAATATCCCCACCTGTTGGATTTGGGAAAATTTTTACGTCATTCGTTTTTCCAAGATCAATCGTTGCAACATCTACATCCAGCCAAACTTCTACAGGGATTCTTTCACTTATACAAGGTACTTCATCTTGCGTACTAATTTGCCAATCAAAAAAATAATAATATCTACCGTCTCCAAAATTAGAAGAATTAATAGAAACATAATCTGGATATACATAAGGGTAATCTACCTCTTCAGTACTTCTTTTTAGTCGTGGTCCACTAAATCCAAAACTACTTTGATTAGTCGGAGAATCAGATGTCATAATTAGATCAACCCCTTCTGGAATTTGCATTCCAACATAAACCACATTTTCTCCTTCTGGTACATCAATGACAGCAGAACTCAATTCACTCCCATCTGAGTCCAATACAAGTATTTTCCGTTCACCTGCAAACTCAGTATAAACTTTTACAGAATCCAAAGTGAATGACTTTAAAGCATCAAAAATTATTACATTATTTTCGTTTGGATTATTACTATAACTGGACCCATTGTGATTTTCCATACCAACATTGCCCTCTATTCCTTCTATGATAAACCTATCCTCTACATAAAAAGATTGTGAATTATTAATCACTCCTGTCGTAAAATTATTTCCGTAACCAAGTTCTGTTCCTCCGGCAGGAACATCATACCAAATTAAGTTAGTACCTGTTGCTTCTAATTCCGCTACTTCACCCATTGCTACCGTATCTCCAGTTGCTATAGGTATTTCTATTGGTAAAACTTCTACAGTAACAGTTTCTGAAATAAAACTACTATTACAAGGTCCTCCTACCTCAACGGAATAATTTCCCGATTCAGTTACTGTGATAGAACTTCCGGTTTGGTTATTTGACCAAGTATACGAAAGTGCATTTGGCGCAGCAATTTCTGAGAGAATAATACTTTCTCCCTCACATAAAGTCAAATCTCCATCAGCAGCAATTTCAGGACTATAAACAGGATCAACAACCGTTGCAACGTTACTTGATAATCCAAGACAACCATTCGCATCAGTAACAGTAACTGAATAAAATCCTTGTGTCGATACATTAATAGATTGACTTGTAGCTCCATTTGACCATTCATAAGCAGCATAACCAGTTGGCGCAGTAATAGTCACCGATTCACCTGAACAAAATATAGCCGAGCCAGATAAATCTAAAATTGGAGCAGTTGTTAAACAACTTCCTTCTATTAATGAGAGAGTAGAATTAGGCGTTACATTGGTCTCCGTTTCCTTTATTCCTGATGGCCACTTTACAACAACCGAATCAATATCCGTAGCTGTACCCAACCCAAAATATTGGATCATTGAATTCATAATTCCATAACTTTCTCCTGATCGAACTTCCCGTACTTGGATACCCCAGTCTCCATAAATTTCGATACGAGCGCCAATCGCACTTCGATTACTAACTGTTCCTTGTAATTGAACAGCAAGATGATTATTGGAGTTTCCATCATTAAGCCATATTACATCATCAATATTAGATGGCTCAGTATAAACATTTGCATAGCCTCCATACACATCGACAAATCCATCATTATTCAAATCTCCCAAAGCAAATGATTCCATATCATTACTATTAAAAACTCCTGTTACTTCCGTAAAAGTTAAATCTCCATTATTTTTAAAAATATGATGAGCTGTCCCCGAAACAATTACATCCACAAATCCATCATTATCAAAATCTCTCATTACTCCTTGAATGGATAGTCCATTCACATCAATACCTGTATTCATTGCCTCCACATAATGTCCAGTTCCATCATTAATTAATAACTGAGCTTGATAGTCGTGATTGGTAACAAAGCAATCTAGCCAGCCATCATTATTCACATCTTGAAAGTCAGCAGTCCAGGATTGCCATTTTATTTTCAATCCATATTCTTCTGCCATTTCTGTATAATTTCCATTTCCGTCATTTACAAAAAGTGCATTGATTCTTCTTGCATCAGTCGTATCAGTAACTCCTTGTCGGCATTTGGCAATGTAAAGATCAATATCGCCATCATTATCAAAATCAGTCCAAACACTTCCGTAATTTCCTGAATTATCGGAAACAGGATTTGTAGACATATCAATCCAATCATCTTGTGGCATCAAATCTCCCATACCATCATTTCCCCAAATTTTACTCTCCGCCACATCATCACAAGCAAATACATCTAACCAGCCATCATTATTAATATCTACAAAATTGGATCCTTGAACAAATATCCCAGTATCTGGTAAAATCATAGTCGTATAGCTTGAACCATCATTACTAGCTATGGTTAATTTTACATGATCAAAAGATCCTCCAGCCAAAATTTCATTATGGCCATCATTATTCACATCTGCCACACACATACTCCATTGACTAAAGTTGGCAATATTACCAATATTAAATGTAGAAAAAACTTCATCAGTTTGATTTTGATATTCAATCGTCAAATCATTTCCTTGATTCATTCTAACAATATCATCTTTCCCATCATTATTCATATCAGTTACTGCTATGGCAACTCCACTATGAAAATTAGAATTAGATAACAAATTGTTACTATTTGTAAATGAAATCTGAGCTTGTGTGAATTGAAATAAAAAGATTAATAAGAGAAGAATTAAAAAGTAATTTTTTTTCATCGTTAGTTAGGTTTATTAGCATAGATTTAGAACTCCTAAAATTAGGTTTATTTTTGATTTCCAACGGAAATTTTTCAAATTTAATAATGTTAGGTACATTACATTTTAATTATTGCATCTCTCTATTAAATTTTAATTTATTAAAAAATAAATTTGGAAAATGAAAAACTTGATAACCCTTCTTTGCTTTTGTTTCTTCCTTTGTGCTTGTAATTCTACCTCTTCAAATAATGAGGAGGATAAAAATCTTTCAAGCGAGCCACCAAAATTAAGTCTAGTTTGTCAACCTGAAACTTCAACGATAGAAGGTGCTCCTGCCCATTCTGTTCATCTAATGTTTAATGAGGAAAAAATAAAACTCGCTGATATCTTAGCTTGCGAAACTTTTAAAAAAGAAAATTATGCTCAATATCAAATGCCTACAGATGCACTCGAAGCCTGCGGAGGTTGGTGGGCTGGAGCAGGTGAATATTTCTACCTCTACCAAAAAACCAATGGAACTTATGCAGTAAATTATGGGCAAATGTACGAGGAAAAAGAAACTGGAAAATACGATTACACAGAGCTCATCCAAATCAAAAAAAATAAAAATGGCAACTATGATGCTTTTCCAAAACATGAATTAAGTGAGCTAGTCGGAGTCTACACTTTGGGTGGACATGATAATTCGTGGATGCTCATCATCAAACCTGATAGTGCAAAGTTAGCGGTAACTTATCACGTTATTGAAGGAATGCTTCCTCCAGCTGCAGACTCAAAAAATAGTGATTTTAAAATTGGCGAAGGAAAAACATTAAAAAATTTCCAAGTAGATTTTTCTGATATGACGATCAACTCTGATCTAGGGCAAGGGCAATTAGAAAGTATTTTTGAAAGAGAAAGAATTACCTTTTTTGGAATTCCAAGTCACCAAGAAGATGTTTTAAGGTTGACCAAAAATAAAGCATTTGACTTTTTATTGAAATAGTTTTTTGCCACAGACTTGGACTGACTAATATGACTTTAATAAGACTCTCCCCAGAGGTGTTCTCGAATAGTAGGAACATCATAAATAGTCATATTAGTCAGTCCAAGTCTGTGGCAAAAAACACTTAATGCAACGGAAACACCGAATTCGTCATCATCAAACTCTCCGAAAATGCGCCTTGATTCAAACCCAAATCTTCCCCAATTGCATTAAAAAAATGTGTCATGTTTTCCATCGCCATATTTCCTGTCAAATCATCTTTTGCCATTGGGCAGCCACCAAATCCTCGCAGCGCTCCATCGAATCTTTTGCAACCACTTTCATAACCAGCTTCTACCTTTTCTTTCCAATTATGTGGTTGAGTATGCAAGTGAGCACCAAATTCAATATGCGGATATGCAGGTATTAAACTAGAAAATAAATACCGAATCGTTTGTGGATTAGAAACACCAATCGTATCAGAAAGAGAAAAAATCCCAATCCCAATTTTGTCTAACTCATCTACCCATTTTTGCACAATTTCTACATTCCATTCATCACCATATGGATTTCCAAAACCCATCGAAATGTACACTACCATTTCTTTCCCATGTTTTACACATAGCTCTTGAATTGATTTCACTCGATCCAAAGATTCTTCAATAGTGGCATTTGTATTTCGTAATTGGAAAGTTTCAGAAATGGAAAAAGGATACCCTAAATATTTAATTTGTTCATGTTGACTTGCATCATTTGCACCTCTTTGATTCGCTACAATTGCTAATAATTTAGAAGAGTCTTCTGTCAAATTTAGCTGACTCAAAACCGCTGCAGTATCTTTCATTTGAGGAATTGCCTTAGGAGAAACAAAACTCCCAAAATCAATCGTATCAAAACCGACTTCTAGTAATTTATTGATATATGCTATCTTTTTTTCTGTAGGAATCCATTCTTTGATTCCTTGCATGGCATCGCGTGGGCATTCTATTAATTTAATCATATTGGGCATTTGGTTAAGACCGCAAATATAGTTCTTTTTCCAAAATGAAATTGAACAGAATTAGACTTTTAGTGTTGATTATTTGCTTACTTTTGTGGAGTCAAAATCAATAATTTATGAATAAAAATATCATCACCGTAATAGGTTTCATTCTTTTTCTATCAGGAATGTATGCACTTTCGCTAAGTCTTGTTGGTGCAAAATTCACCCCTTTATTATTTTTGGAAAAATTAGGAGGAACCGCTTCATTTTTTATCAAAATCTTAATGGTACTTGTGGGCGTCTTATTAATTTTTCTTTCTAGAACGAATACGGAAATGCCGAAAGAGTAATTATGAAAAATGAATATCGAACAAGGACTTGAGATTTGAGATTTGAGAAGTATCGTCAAACTTCTCAAATCTCAAATCCTTGTTCGATATTCGATATTCCCATTTACAATTTCACCCCCAAAACAACCCCTACACGATCAAACTTTCCTTGCCGAAATGAACTAACCACATCCACCCGAAACAAGCGAAAAATCTTAACACCAATATTATCAATTCCAAAATAAACCTCCGTATAATCTTTCTCAGATTCGGTATATAAAAAATTTACTCCCATCGCAGTTTGCCAACCAAACTTTCGAATCAATGGAATTTTATCCATAAAAAACCCATCAAAATGATGTTGATAATGAGCTTCCACAAAACTCCCAGCTGTACTATTCGAATAATAAGGTAATTGCAAAAACGAATTCGCATACACATTAGGATTTCCAATAAAAGTTTCATTTCCTCCAAAGTGTTGATAGTCAACTACCTGTATTCTTTTTTTGTTAAAAAATGTACCCGCCTTAATATTAAACTCAGAATGACCTCTCACTCCCATGCCAATATAATCTTCCGAAATGGAAAAAGTCACCTTATCAAATCCTGAAAAATTACTATTAATCGGAATCGCTTTTTGGTAACCAATTCGGAATGTTGGGTACTTCGACCCCATGATATATTTTCGATCAGGATAAGTCAAATATTTTTGCGCAAAACGAATTCGCACACTTGCATCCAAATAAAATATAGAATGTTCATCAAATGTAAAATCCTCTAATTCAGCAACTTGTGGCTCATTATCTGAATAAATTTCGTCTTCCTTTTTCCAACTGTATTGCGTATTTACTTGAAGTGGAGAACGTTGAGCAAACTCAGAAGCTAGACGTATTCGTACTCCGTTCCGGATTTCTTTTCCAAAATTTAAATACACAAAATCCCGATTATATAATTTCATTAAATTCTGTTTATCCAACAAATTGTACATAGCCGAAAGAAATGGTCCAATGGGATCCTCACTATTAAACTGCATCACTTCTCTCCCACCCGAAAAATAAAATCGAGAAAAATTAGTCGCATTGAATTGTCTAAAAAAACTCATTCGAGCTCTTAATTTTTCATCTCCAAAACCATATTGAATCTTTGGATTAATAAAAAAGTAACTCAAATTTCGTTCACCAAAAGCCTTCCGATAATTAAAGTCTAATGAAATTGTTCCACCCTGAACTGGATTAAATTGAAAAGTGGAAATAGGTGCTCGGACACTAAATGATTTTCGTTTCCAAGAATTACGGTAAGAATATCCAAAGAAAATATTGGTCAGTTTGAATTTGTTATTCTTTTGGTCTATTGAATCTTTATATTCTTTTGAATCCCAAATTTCTGACAAACTATCTTTTTTTACATAGTCCGTACTCTCCTCTTCCGTCAACGGAATTGGACGGGACGCTTTCCAATATTCCAGCGTTTTTTCATTAGCTCCTTTTTCAAAAACTAAAACTTCATTATCAAAAAAATCATCTTCATAAATTTGATTGAGATTATAATTTTTAAAAATGCCTGTAAAATCTCCCTTCAACTTAAACCCGAAATATCCACCTGTAAATGAAATCGTTTGGGAAAACATTCTCCACACATCTGGTTCGGCAACTGGAACATGCACTTGTTTTAACCACATCGTATCGACAGCAGCTTGCTTCATAGATTTGGCGGTGAGGAAAAGTTCAGTCGATTGAATAACCCAAAGTTTATCGACAATATAAATGATCCCTCCATAACTTGGATCTTCTTTTCGCTTGGGCAGCACTTCAATTTTATTAATCAGCAATCCTTTTTCGTCAAAAAAAGTACCCAATAATTTATACCGATAATATGCAAAAGCATTGTTAGCAATAGGAGAAACAACCTCACGATTAGAAAAATAGAGTGAAGAATTTTTATATAAATTAAAATCCATTTCGGATGCTCGATTAAAACTAAACCCATTATCATCTCCACTCACTTTCGAAGAAGTCATAATCTCTTTGTATCGATCAGGTTGTTTAAAATTTAAAATGGCTTCTGATTCAGACAAATAAACAATGCCTTGCCGATTCGAATCTAACTGTCCGCCAAGATCGCCCAAGTCTTGTCCTAATATTTTTTTCGGAGCATCCAACAATTTAATTCCACCTTTGATATACACATTACATTGATATTGCTTGACCTGCTCTTTGTAATATTTTCGCTTTTTTTTCGCTTGTCGAATGATAGCATAAGCTGGATCTTCAGCATCTGCAGCAACGACAACTTCGTTCAACCCAAAAGATTCTGCTTCCAACGCCACATCTAACTTAACTCCCTGATTATCAACAGTTAAGGTTTCTACTTTTTGTTTAAAACCTACAAATTGAAACACCAATTGGTACGTCCCTTTTTCTAATTCAAATTCATAATCTCCTTCTATATTAGAAGTCGTTCCATTGGTTGTTCCTTGGACATAGATACTAGCAAATGGCAAAGGCTCACCATTCGAATCAGTCACTTTCCCCGAAACTTGAGCAGATGTAAATATATTGTTAGAAAATAAAAAAAGGAGCAGGTATAGATATTTCATTTTTAAAAATTTGTAGAAGGACAAAATTCACTAGATTTTCAAGTAGAAAAACGAACTTAAAAAATGAAAGGTTGGAAACAAAAGTTAAGATCCGCTTTATAAGAAGTTTAACGGATTTCAAGGTGAGAAGTTATTGAAATGTGATTTTTTTTTTGCTGAAAAGCTAGATTGATTTTGCCACAGACTTGGACTGACTAATATGACTTTTTATGACTTCACGTTCGTAGGTGTTAATTAAAAATACATATTGTGGGAGAGTCATAAAAAGTCATATTAGTCAGTCCAAGTCTGTGGCGAAGATCAAACATCCTCCCGTGGCTTTTCTCTTTCTAAAAATTTCTCCCGAATAATATCTTGAATCGGGCGATCCTCAATTTTACTCTCCAGCCAGGAAACAATATCTAAATATAAAAATGGTCTTTTTTCATAAGGTGCTTCTCGAAGTTGTAGAAAATTATCACGCAATTCGAGGAATTCATTTTTCAAATTCTCTTTTCTAATTCGAGGAATTTTTCTAATAAATTTTAAAATTTCTTTTTGCACCATTTCCAAATCTTTCATTTTTGTCAAAAATCGGTACACAGATTTCACTTGATACTCCACCAACAAATCATTTCCCAAATTAAAATGAGCAATCAAGCAAAGTATCCTCGCAAAACATTGAATGTCTTCTCGAAAATCAGGACTTTTTTGATTAATAATTTCATTCAAATAATCAATCGCCGTTTCATCATCTCCACTTCCAAAATACATGCAAGCGATTTTATAATTAAAAACCATCACTCGATGATCGTCCCAACTATATTCATTAGAGGCTAATTTTTCATTCAACCTCGGTACCCATTTCAAACCTTCAGTAAAAGTACCTTCCAAATAATGCAAATTGATTCGATTAAAATAAAGGTAGATATGCAAAAGACTATCAATGTTGACTGATTTTTTTTGATAATATTTTTCACCAATATCTTCTAACAATTGTAACCCTTTGGAAAATTTCTTATGATGCTGCGCCAAATAAAGTGCATTCAACGAATTATGCACCGCCTTCAAATAAAGTGGCATTTCCTTTTCAATCATCTCCGAATTGGAATGGAAAAGTTCAACCCACTTTTGTGCATATTTATAATAATTCAAAAAATCTTGAGTCATGAAAAAATACCAACCGTACGATTGATACAAATACATTTTTTCAAAAAAACTCAAATCCTCCACATCATACTCAGGCAAATTAGAATAGAAAAATTCTTTGACATAAAGATATTCTTCTTCACTTCGGACGTACCCAACTTTCAAATACAAACCATATAATTGAATTCCCAAATTAGACAGATCATTTTTCTGAACAGCCCTCCGACTCACCTTAGAAGATTCTGTAGTCAACTCTTCGGCGCGGGTATCAATACTTCGAGTAATATGTTGTGATTCGATATGTTTTTCAAACTCCAAAATCGATAATCTCAAAGCATCCAATTTCGAAATGGTAGCCAATGATTTTGCCTTATCCAATATCTCTAAACTTTGCCGATACAATCCTTTATTATATAAAATTCGAGCATAGTCAAATCGCTCTCTAATTTCGATATCAGGATTACTTGATCGATGTTGCAGCCGAAGTGCGACCAGTAATTGTTTATAAAGGTGCGCTTTCAAGTTCGAGATTTGCCGTTTTTTTATTCCTGGATTTTTTTTCAAAATCAACTCCTCATCATATTTTTTTTGCTTATCCAAAAAGTCGAATAATTGCAAAAACAATACATCCGCATTCGATTGATTTCGATTGACCCAAAGTCTGAACTGTCTCTTTTCAGTCTTGGTAAGTGACTTAATTAACTGAATTAAATAGTCAGTTTGTTGCTTTGGCATTGTAATTAATCATTTTGCAAGTTATTGATAATCAACACATTATAAGAGTTTTTTAAAATATACTTACTGTAACATCAATCTTTTTAAATAATAAAATTAGTCACTATAAGAATATCTTTGAGAAGATACAAACATACATTTTTTCTGAGTAAATCAAATTTAACTTAGAAAAAATTCACTTAAAACTTTTTCTCTACAAGGTTTAATTTTTTAAGTGAAATAATAGTTTGTAGGCAAATCCTTTGGTCAAGCCGACATTGAAATTATTAACGACCAATGGAAGTATTAATTTTAGCTTGACTTAAAACGAAAGAATTTTTCTACAAAAAAATAAATATGTCTATGGCTTCTGACCAAATTTATATCTTCGACACTACCCTCCGAGACGGCGAGCAAGTTCCTGGCTGCAAATTAGATACAGAACAAAAAGTTGTAATTGCAAAAGAGTTAGAACGACTCAAAGTTGATGTAATTGAGGCAGGTTTTCCTGTTTCAAGTCCAGGAGATTTTAAGTCGGTTGAGGAAATTTGTAAGGCAGTCAAAAATCCAATTGTTTGCGGTTTATCTAGAGCAGTAGAAAATGATATTAAGGTGGCCGCCGAAGCATTAAAACATGCGACTCGTCCACGAATTCATACAGGAATTGGAACTTCTGATTTACATATCTTTTCCAAATTAAATTCTACCCGAGAAGCAATTATCGAACGAGCTGTTGGTGCAGTTAGATATGCTAAATCATTTGTCGAAGATGTAGAATTTTACGCAGAAGATGCTGGTCGAACAGAAAATGAATATTTAGCCAAAGTGATCGAAGCAGCTATTGGGGCAGGTGCAACTGTTGTCAATATTCCTGACACAACTGGTTATTGTTTACCAGCTGAATATGGAGAAAAAATAAAATTCTTAAAAGAGAACGTAAAGAATATTCACAAAGCAGTAATTTCCACCCATTGTCATAACGACTTAGGATTAGCCACCGCAAACTCAATTTCAGGCATCCAAAATGGTGCTCGACAAATCGAATGTACCATCAATGGAATTGGAGAGCGAGCAGGAAATACTTCTCTCGAAGAAGTCGTAATGATCATGCATCAACATCCTTACATGGATCTTTATAACAATATAAATACAAAACTGCTTTACCCTATGAGTCAGCTAGTTTCTGAAAAAATGGGAGTCCATGTTCAACCGAACAAAGCAATTGTGGGAGCAAATGCCTTTGCTCATTCTTCTGGAATACATCAAGATGGTGTGATTAAAAAAAGAGAAGTTTATGAAATTATGGATCCAAAAGATGTAGGCGTAGAAGCATCATTAATTGTCTTGACTGCACGAAGTGGTCGAGCAGCTTTGGCTTATCGAGCAAAGCAAATCGGTTTTAACATAACAAAGAAAGAGTTAGATGTTTTGTACAAAAAATTTCTAACGCTAGCAGATAAAATGAAAGAAGTAGGCGAAGATGCATTGTATCAATTATGTGTGACGAACTTGGCAAGAGTTCCTTCTTCTTCTCATTAATATTGATTCTTAGAAAAGTCTTGTGACTTAAAGTCACAAGACTTTTCTAAGAATATTAATTTTCAATTTTGACTTAAGAATGTACGTTCAATAATTATATTTGGTTAGGTCGTCGGGCTCATGGAAGCCCGACTTTTTTTTTGAATGCCTTTGAATATCGAATAACGATTTAAGAACAAGGATTTGAGAAGTTTGACGATGTTAGTTTTGTATTTTCTATGCGAAGTTTCGTCAAACTTCTCAAATCATAAATCCTTGTTCGATATTCGATATTCAAAAAAATCATACGAGAAATTTATAATTTTACAATATGAAAAAAACATTATTCGATAAAATCTGGGAACAACATGTCGTCGATACAGTCGATGGTGGTCGCAATATTTTATATATCGACAAACACTTCATCCACGAAGTAACTAGCCCTCAAGCTTTTGCAGGATTGGAAAAACGTGGAGTACCTTTATTTCGAAAAGAAAAAATAGTAGCCACAGCCGATCATAATGTTCCTACCCTCAATCAACATCTTCCCATCGTTGATCCACTTTCCAGAACTCAAGTCAATACTTTAATTGAAAATTGCGAAAAATTTGGAATCGAGTTATACGGTTTAGGACATCAATATCAAGGCATCGTTCATGTCATCGGTCCTGAACTGGGAATCACTCGACCAGGGATGACGATTGTTTGTGGAGATAGTCATACTTCTACGCATGGTGCATTTGGAAGTATCGCATTTGGAATTGGAACAAGTCAAGTCGAGCAGGTAATGACAACACAATGTTTGTTGTTGCAAAAACCAAAACGCATGAGAATCACCATCGACGGTGAGTTGCAAAATGGGGTTTTATCAAAAGATATTATTCTATATATTTTATCAAAATTAACTGCATCAGGCGGCACAGGTTATTTTATCGAATATGCAGGTTCTACTATTCGATCACTTTCGATGGAAGCACGAATGACCATTTGTAATATGAGTATCGAAATGGGTGCACGAGGTGGTTTGATTGCTCCTGATGAAAAAACTTTTGACTACATCAAAGGAAGAAAATTTGCTCCTCAAGACAAACAATTTGATAAAGCAGTTACTTTTTGGAAAACACTTTTCACAGACGAAGACGCACAATTTGATAAAGAATACCACTTCCAAGCAAAAGATATTGCGCCAATGGTTACCTACGGAACTAATCCGGGAATGGGAATAAAAGTCACCGAAGCAATTCCGGCTGCCGTTGATTCAAGCAATACAAAATCTTATGACAAGTCTTTGGAATACATGAATTTTAAAACTGGAAATTCATTGATCGGACAAAAAGTAAATTATGTTTTTATCGGAAGTTGCACCAATTCTCGAATTGAAGATTTACGGTTAGTCGCTGATTTTGTTAAAGGAAAATCGAAAGCATATAATACAACCGTTTGGATTGTCCCTGGTTCGAAGCAAGTACAATTGCAAGCTCAACGAGAAGGTCTAGATGAAATATTTGAAGCTGCTGGTTTTGAATTAAGAGAACCTGGATGCTCTGCTTGTTTGGGGATGAACGAAGATAAAATTCCCAAAGGAGAATATTGTATTTCTACTTCTAATCGAAATTTTGAAGGACGACAAGGGCAAGGTGCTCGAACAATTTTGGCAAGTCCATTGATGGCAGCAGCGACTGCGGTGACTGGAGAAATTGTAGATGTAAGATCATTACTATAACGTAGTGGTCTGCTTTAGCAGACCTAGAAAAAATAAAAATGGAAAAATTTACTAAAATAAATACTGCTTGTGTCCCTCTTCCGATGGAAGACATTGATACTGATCAAATCATTCCTGCTCGTTTTCTCAAAGCGACAACTCGGGAAGGGTTTGGTGATAACCTATTTCGAGACTGGCGATATGAGCAAGATAATACTCCCAAAGATTTTGTTTTAAATAATAAAACTTATGAGGGGAAAATACTAGTTGCTGGTAAAAATTTCGGGTGTGGTTCAAGTCGAGAACACGCAGCTTGGGCATTGTATGATTATGGATTCCGAGTAGTCGTTTCTAGTTTCTTTGCAGATATATTTAAAGGGAATGCTTTAAATAATGGACTTTTGCCTATTACTGTTTCCCCTGATTTTTTAAATGACTTATTTTTAAGCATTGAACAAAATCCCAAAAGTAACGTAACTGTAGATTTAGAAGTCCAAAGAATTACTATCTTAGATAATGGAAAATTTGTTGAGTTCGATATTGATCCATATAAAAAGATGTGCCTTATAAACGGATACGATGATATAGATTATCTAATTTCTAAAAAAGATAGAATTGAGGCATTCGAAAAAAATCAAGTAATTTTTTAAATAAAAAACGACTAACCAAATATTAATTAAAACCCATGGAAAAGAAAATCGCAGTTTTAGCAGGCGACGGAATCGGCCCAGAAGTAGTCAAACAAGGCAAGAAAGCCTTAGATGCAATTGCTTCTAGATTTGATCATAAGTTCACTTATTGCCATGCAGATGTTGGTGCTATTGCAATTGATAATACAGGTGATCCATTACCTGAAGCAACTTTAGCAACTTGCATGGATGCCGATGCTATTTTATTTGGAGCAATCGGTGACCCAAAATATGATAATAATCCAGATGCAAAAGTTCGTCCTGAGCAAGGACTTTTACGTTTGCGAAAAAGTCTAGGATTGTTTTGCAATATTCGTCCAGTAGCTACTCACCCCAATTTATTGCACCTCTCCCCTCTCAAGCCCAAAAATATTGATGGTGTCGATATGGTGATTTATCGAGAGTTAACAAGTGGAATTTATTTTGGTGAAAAATTCTTAAGTGACGATGGAATGTCGGCTTTTGATAAATGTGAATACCATGTTATGGAAGTAGAACGCATCACTCATTTAGCATTTAAGGCCGCAATGAATCGAAGAAAAAAAGTGATGCTCGTCGATAAAGCAAACGTTTTGGAAACATCAAGACTTTGGAGAAAAACAGTTCGTAAAATTGCCAATCAATATCCAGAAGTGACCTTAGAGTTTATGTTTGTCGATAATGCCGCAATGCAGTTGATCATCGCACCAAAACAATTTGATGTTATTTTGACAAGCAATATGTTTGGAGATATTATTTCAGATGAGTCAAGTGTGTTGACGGGTTCATTAGGAATGTTACCGTCTTCTTCAATTGGTGAAAAGACTTCTTTGTTCGAACCAATTCATGGGTCTTACCCTCAAGCAGCTGGTCAAGATATTGCCAATCCAATCGGAACGATACTTTCAGTTGCCTTGATGCTCGAAACTTTTGAGATGTACACAGAAGCAAGAACGGTTAGAAATGCAGTTGCTTATTGTTTGACTAAAGGAATCGGGACACCTGATCTTCATCCAAACATTGAATACACTTGTTCTCAAATGGGAGATATTGTGGCAGCATGGATTGAAGATGATCGATTGAATGAAGCGAAAATTTCAGATAGCGTTTCGACGATTATTTAAAATCGTTTTTATTTTCTAAAAAAAATCCTTGCATTGTAAAAAGTGCAAGGATTTTTTTTGTTCTTTGGTCTAATCTTAAAAGAATGTCATTTGCCGTAGCTTTGCTCAAATTAAAAAATATGGAACCACGAATCGAAATAATTGAAGAAAAAAAATTCATCGGGATGTCAATTGAAATGTCATTAGCTGATAATAAAACATTTCAATTATTCAGCACATTTATGCCTAGAAAAAAAGAAATTTTAAATTCTAAAAGTCAAGATGTTTATGATTTAATCATTTATCCAGAAGGGTATTTTTCGACTTTTAATCCAACTACTTATTTTAAAAAACATGCTTTAATCGAAGTTTTAGATTTGGAAAATATCCCAGAAGGAATGAAATCCTTTACTTTACCAAAAGGAAAATACGCAGTTTTCACCTTCAAAGGTTATGTTCCAAATCAAGCTAATTTCGAATATATCTTTTCAACTTGGCTCCCCAATTCAGCGTTTGATTTAGACGAAAGACCTCATTTTGATATTTTAAGTGAAAAAATTCAACAAAAATCAAATGATGCATTTCAAGAAGTTTGGATACCAGTTTCTAATAAATAAGATTCTTTGACAAATCTCATTTTTTAGCTGACCATGAGATTTATCACAGAACGAAATAATAATTCATTTCTCCGTTTCTTTTGCAATCAAAAAGGCAATTCGTAATTTCCCAGTTCATTTTAAAATTATGTTGGGAAAAAAGATTTTATATTACTCATTACTTCTTGTTTTTATTTTATTAACCTCTCATTCCTGGGGGCAACAAAATGGTGATTATCCAGATGTCGATATTTTAGTGATCGAAGATTTGTTGCAAGGGAATGAAGATATTGATGCAAGTGATTTAGTTTTCGTTTTCGAAAGTCTACAAGGATTTGCTCGAAGTCCATTGAATTTAAATACCGCTACTATCTCCGATCTTGAAGATCTTTTCTTGCTTAACCAACTTCAAATCCAAGAGTTTTTTATTTATAAAAAAAAGGTCGGTGAACTCATTTCTATTTATGAATTGCAAGCCATTCCTGGTTTTGATTTAAAAACGATTCGAGCCATTTCCCCCTTTATAAAAGTTAGTGGAGAGAAAGATTATCAAAAATCTATCGGTTCCATGTTTGCAGAAAGCAATCGAGCATTGCAAGTGAAATGGATTCGACCACTTGAATTAGAGCGAGGATTTATCACTCAACCGAATGCTGAAAAACCAGCTTTCGAAGGTTCGCCTGACAAATTATTGATGAGAATGCGAGGTCGTTTTGAAAATAGATTAAGCTACGGATTCACCGCTGAAAAAGATGATGGAGAAGCTTTTTTTAAAGGAAGTAACAAACATGGATTCGATTTTTACTCCGCTCATATTTTTTTACAAGATCACTCTAGTCGACTAAAAAGTCTTGCGCTTGGTGATTTTTCAGTCAGTATGGGGCAAGGGTTAATTGCATATTCTGGATTCGCAGGAGGCAAAGGTTCGGAGGTTTTAAAAGTAGATCGTAATCGAAGAACACTTCGACATTTTTCTTCTTTAAATGAAATTTTATTTTTTAGAGGAATTGGTGCAACGATTGGTTTGAGTGAAAATTTAGAAGTAACAGCTTTTGGTTCTTATCGAAAAGTGGATGGAAATATTTTTGAAAATGATTCCACAGATGTTGATTTTGAAGAATTTGAAATACTGACTAGCTCCTTGCAAACTTCTGGCTACCATGCCACAGAAGGAGAAATTCAAGATGAAAAACAAATTGGTTTACTCCAAACTGGAGGAAAAATTAAATACAAAAAAAATACTTGGCATCTAGCTTTCAATTCCATTTATCATAAATTGGACAAGCCACTTAATAGAAGTGACCAACTATATAATCAATTTACTTTTCGGGGAGATCAACTATTTAATGCCAGTTTAGATTATGGATTTTTAATTCAAAATTTTAAATTTTTTGGTGAAACTGCGACTAGTCAAAATGGAAGTGTGGCTTCAGTCAATGGTGTTTACATTGGCTTAGATCGACGAGTAAGTATGTCCATTTTATATCGACATTTACCCGCTGATTTTCATTCCTTAAATGCTAGACCATTTGCCGAAACTTCCCAAGGTTCGAATGAAAATGGACTTTTCTTAGGTTTGCAATTGAACCTAAATAAAAACTGGGATTGGCGGTTTTATTTTGATACATGGAAACATCCTTGGTTAAGATTCAATGTGGACGCACCATCTAGAGGAGTGGAATATTTCTCTCGTTTGACTTACAAACGGAAGCGAAGAATGGAAGTTTATCTTCAATTTAAAAATGAAATCAAGCAACGAAATGCGCCAAACAATGAAACGCCTATTGATTTTTTGACAGACAATACTCGAACCCAGTTTCGAATTCATGTCTCCAATAAAATTTCAAAAGCAGTTGAATTGAGAACTCGTGCTGAGTGGGCATTTTTTGATAATGAAGTAGAAGATTTAAAAAAAGGATATATGCTTTATCAGGATGTCGTTTTTAAATCTAATCAATTTCCCGTTTCGATGACGACACGATTTGCTATTTTTGACAATGAATTTGACACTCGAATTTATGCCTACGAAAATGATTTATTATATACTTTTTCTATTCCTGCATACTCCGGGCGTGGCACTCGTTTTTATTTAAATCTAAGATATCGACCTCATCGAAAATGGTCAATTGAAGCACGTTATGAACGAACTTTTTTAAACCTTGAAAAAAACATAGAAGATGGTTTTTTAGATAATCCAAATGGAATTGGTAATGGAGTTAGTTTTATTGAAGGGAATATTCGATCCGCTTTTGAGATGCAAATTCAATATCAATTTTAAGTAGCACATAGCAGGCCTCTTTACAGATTGACCGCTACTATTATTGCATATTATTAGAGTTTATTCTAAATAGAATTGTATGTGGAACCTTAAAATGTCTAACGTTCAACGTCAAACGAATAAACTCTATTGGTTAGTAATAAACAGATCATAATATTGCACATAAGTATCCAAAACACCATCTTCCACCGCTTCTCGTTTTGTAGTAATCCAATCTTTAAACAACATTTTCTCCTCTTCTTCTTCTATCATCTGACTACTGGCCGACTCCATAAAATTCAATAAATGATGATTCATTACTTGTGCAGATTCTCCTTCCAATTTCCAAATACTTGGCCCATATTCAATCTTAGCTTCTTGTTTTTGGAAAAAGTCAACTAAGATTCGAGGGCACTTTTTCCCCATCGCCTTCCCAAATTCTTGTGGTCGGTTCATAAAACTTTCATATTTCTCAATAAAAACTACATCGGAAGGACTATCAGAATTGAAGTTCATTTCTGCATAATTCAACGTCGTCAAAAGTGGTAATTTTTTTTCTAACAATACACTTCCAAAATCCACAAATTGAGAAAAGGAAATCAAATCAAATACTGCACTCGCCATGACTAAATCTACTTTGTCCAAATCAACCAAGTCAACTAAATTCAGAAATGAATCGGTGATATATTTAATATTAATATTTCTATTACCTTTTTTCAGTTCTAAAGAATTAGTTCCATGAGTTACTTCGTAGCCTTTTTTATCCGCTTCGATGCCCAACCTATTCAAAGCATATTGGGAAATTTTTTCTTCTTGCTCTATGAATATCCAATTTTGTTGGGAAGGAAATTTTTCAAAAAAATATAAGCAATTAGAGCCTGTACCTGATCCTAAATCAACAATCGTCATTTCGTTATTTCCATAGAAATGATGGAAACAGGCTTGTTCTACTGTTTGATTGCGAGCTTCACAATCAAATTTAAATCGTTCATCATGCCAATGAATACTAGCTAAAGCGGCAGTTTCCATAAGTAAAGTAGTTTTTTGGTATGTAAATTTCCGCTAATGTATAAAATTTAATGATTAATGGTTAACTGTAGACTGTTAATTTTGATATATGCAATTTTGATTTTTTTTCGAGCTTTAAAAATCTACCATAATCTAAATTGAGTTAATTTTTGTTAAACCTAGAATTTGAGATAACTCATGTTTTATCTAAGTATTCATAAGACTATGATTATAAATTCCCTGTCTTGGTTTTAAAACTAAAACATACATTCCAATATTTTAAATGAGGTATATTTATTTCAAAAGCATCTTGTCCTAATGAATAAACTCTTTTCCATAGGTGTCAAGAACAAAAACCTTTGTTAGAAAGGTCATGACTAATATTTAACCAATCGATTTCAAGATCAGGGTTGATTGATAAAGATTCATCAAGTGAATATTTTCTCGATTATTATTTTTTTTTGGTTACATCTTTCCTTTTAATCGTATTAAAAGGTTAGAACAAATAATTTTTATCATTAAAATTTAATAACTATGAAAAATATTTTTATCATTTTTTTATTTTTTGGACTCACAAATATTGTAAGTGCCTCACCCAATCCTCCATGTTCACTTTCAGGTCCGACAACAGTCGCGGTTCCCTCTAGTGGAATAACAGTTCCTTATACTATTTTAGGTGGGTTTAATACCATGTGTTATGGCAATGTTACGGCATCTTGGGATGGTCCAAATTTAGGTACGGTATCTAGTTTAAGTTGTACTGGATTCAGTATTGCATTCGTTCCACAAAATGCAACGAGTACATTGAATATATCTTATACAGCAGAACCACTTCCAAATGAATTTACAACTGTAAACTGTTCTATCACAATTACAACAACCTGTTTTTCAGCTAATCCACCTGTTTTTCAAACTGAAGCCTCTCAATGCGGAATCGAAAATTACATCAAAGTAATTGTGACTACTGGTAATCCAATAAATAATTATCAATTTTCCAACCTGAATAACTTAACTTTAATTTCAAGTGGCGTGGATGGAGGAGAAAATGTGGAAGCGGAATTTGAGTTAATAGATCCTTGTTCTACAGGATCGTTATTCTTTAGCTATTCTAACGATTGTGGGACTAATAGTGGTAGTACTTCAATAAGTTTAGCTTATGATAGAACAATTGGTGAAATTACAGGGCCAACTGATGTCTGTATTGAATTTGGTTCACAACTAATAACCTATAGGATAGATGTAGAAGATTATGAAGAAGATTGCATATCAGTAAATTGGGATGTGTCTAATTTTTCAGCATCAATTCATAGTATGGGAGAAGATGGTACTTCTCCATATATAAGACTATTTTTTCTTGAGCATGGTTTATATCAAATAAGTGCCACGGTTGAAGCATGTGGGCAAGAATTAACTGACAAAACAAAAACACTAGATGTCTTAGTCTGTAAAGTTCCAGATAATCCTCCATTAGAATTGCAGTACCTTTGCCCATATAGTACTATCTCTTATAATCTATCTAGTGAATGTTATTCAGATTTAACAATTACGCCCAATGAACCAGGTTTATCGGTAACAGTCAACGGAACACTAATTGAAATTACTGATATTTTGGGAACACCTAGAACAGCTACATTAAATGTAGTACAAGCAGGTGGTTGTTTCGCATCAGTAACTTGGACTATTTTTATTATAGATAATCCAAAAGAATGTAAAGGTAGATGGCTTCAAAATCCACCTAATAGTTCAAATGTATTTATGTTTGATAATACTCCTGTTCAATTTGAATTACCAACTCTTGCACCTGAAAGTGATATGGAAGTAACCGTAATCGATCTTAATGGACGTATTTTGCTTGAAGGAAATTATGATTTATTCCAAAGATCGTTTGATTTAAAAACTGAAACAACAGGAATATTGATTGCAAGAATAATTGTGGATGGTGTTTCTTATACAGAGAAATTTTTTACTAATTAATGATTAGATCGAAACTCGTTTATTAGTTGGAGAAAAAATGTTAGGGACAAAATGCAATCATATTCCTTCCTATAAAAAACGCTTTGAGATTTACTCTCAAAGCGTTTTTCTTTTTTGAAAAATGATCATAAATGCTCTCTCTAGTGAGCAACGATTTTTGTATTGATGTCTAAATTAAAACCAATTAAGTAGTCGACTACCCTTCTTTGATTAATTCAAGTAACTGAGCCGCTGACATCCTTCCCGTCGAATCTGTTCCTTCTAATAAACTATCCGCCAAGTCTCGTTTCAACCCATGCAATTTGACAATTTTTTCTTCAATCGTATCCGCCGCAACTAACCTTAAAATTGTCACGGGACGAGTCTGTCCAATTCGATGCGCTCGATCAGATGCTTGATCTTCGACTGCAGGATTCCACCATGGATCAAGATGTAAAACATAATCTGCTGCTGTCAAATTCAGTCCTACGCCACCTGCTTTTAAACTAATTAAAAATAAATCTCCATCGCCTCCTTGGAAAGCATTGATTGCTTCTTCTCGTTTTTTAAGCGGTGTACTTCCATCAAGATATTTGTAATTAATTCCTTTCCTGTCGAGTAATTCTCGTACTAAACTCAAGTGTTTAACAAACTGACTAAAGACCAATGCTTTGTGTCCACCTTCCAATAATTCATCAACCGTTTCATCAAATAATTGCAATTTAGAACTTTGGACTTCAGAAGTTGGTATCACCATTTTTGGATTACAAGCTGCTTGTCGCAAGCGCATAATTTCTGCTAAAATCTGCATATTCGAACTTCCTTTCTCTTCGCTCGAATCTTGAATATTTTCCACCGCTTGCTGACGCAATGCTTCGTAAAATGCTCGCTCTCGTTCTGACAATTCTACAGTTAAAGTAATTTCTGTTTTGCTTGGTAATTCTTTTAACACATCATCTTTTCGACGACGCAAAATAAAAGGTTGAATCAATCGACGCAATTGATCTCGACGTTCTTTGTCTTGCAATTTTTCGATCGGCATGGCAAATCTTTCTTGAAAATTTCGAAGTCCACCTAACAATCCTGGGTTTAAAAAATTAAACAAATTCCATAATTCACCTAAGTGGTTTTCGACAGGAGTTCCAGTAGTTAATATTTTAAAATTAGCTTTTAATTGCATCGCTGCACGAGAACGTTTGGTCGCTCGATTTTTGATAGCTTGCGCTTCATCAAGAACGATGGTATTGAATTTTTTGGAAATTAGTAACTCAGATTCTTGTGGCAACAATCCATAACTTACAATTAAAAAATCTTGTGGGCCAAGATTCCTAACAATGCTTTCCCGGTCTCCTTGCCCAAACAAAACTGGGTTTAAAGTTGGGGCAAATTTTTCGGTTTCTCTCAACCAATTCCGACAAACAGAAGCTGGTGCAATTACCATTGCTGGACCATCTTTTGCTCGATCAACTAAGACTGCTAAAGCTTGAATTGTTTTTCCCAATCCCATATCATCTGCCAAACATGCCCCCACTCCCCAGTAAGCCAAACGCGACAACCATTGAAAACCTTCGTCTTGATACCCTCGTAAAGTAGCTTCATATTCCGCTGGAACAGTTGCTGAAAAATCTTGAATGGAATCTAGTTTTTGCAAGTGCATTTTCCAATTCGCATCCACTTCCAATTCTTGAATATGACCTGCAAATTCTTCCATCAATGGTGCTGCCAAAGGATGAAAATTTAATTCGCCATCAGTATCCGTCAATAAGGCATTTACTCTAGAAATTTGACTACGGAATGATTCCGTCAAAGCAATAAACTCACCTTCACCTACTTCAATAAATTGCGAATTTGATCCTTCTACTTTGTCTAACAACTCTTTAAAATCAATCACCAAATCATCATTTACTTTTACTTTCCCAGTCAATCCAAACCAATCATTATCCCGCTGAATTCGCATCGAAACTTGATCAAAACCAATCGTTCCTTTAAGTCGAAGTTGCTCACCTTTAGGGTGTTCCAAAATTAATTTCCCATCAGTCCGTAAAGGTTCAATTTCCATCAAAACTTGCAAACAACTTGGCGCATCTGGAAACAACCATTCTCGATTATGTGAAGGAACTAATTCAAATGCAGGACAAGCATCTTCAATGAATTGGGCATTTGTAGCTTCCAATTCGATATTTCTTCTAGCCAAAACTCGTTCGCCTTCCACCTCTGTAATCACATTTTTTCGACCTTCTCCAGGTTTGAAATATGGTGGTTTATCTTTGAATGGTTTGACAAAAAACTCCATCTTAAAACCATTGCCACTTGGCAGCATATGAATATGAATTGAAGCATCACTTTCGACCGTTGGTACACCTTCCAAATGCTCATCCAAACCTGACTGAACAGTAACCGTTTTGGATACATGACCAATTGCATTAAGCAATTGTCCTTTAGCTTGTTCTGGTATTTTTAGTGCACCACCTCCGAGTGCTTTTTGGATTTTAATATGCCGCTCTTCGACATTCATTATGATGTATCGAGTCGGCGTTTCTTTGACGACAACTGTTCCTTTAGTATCAAAATCATGCATGAACCTCATTTCAAAACCATCCTTAGTTGGCTCGACAGAAAGCTCTGGTTCTTTTTCCAACAGTTCCACCACTACACCTGGAGAATCTTTTAAAAATAAATAAGGATGTCCTACTAATTCTTTGATCGCTTCATCAAAATCTATTTCATAATTTGCCGTTGCATTGTATCCATATTGGAATGATTTGATTGCTTTAACCACTCGATGATCGTCGTTGGTCAAACCATCTACATCTAACATAGAGATTTTTTTCAAACTAATATTTCGCCCTTTACTCCACATTCCATCATTCCCTAAAACCTGTAATTTGGGTTGAATTTCTTTTCGATCAAAATCTACAAACCAAGCTACTCTTGATTTTTTCCCACGTGAATTCCTAGAAGAATTTTCTTCCAATCCCATAGTGCTCAACAAGTCGAGCGAGTGCTCCCAACGTTCCGTTACTTTTACCAAAGAAAAGATCGTCTCCATGCCAGTTTCCTCTTCCAATTGTTTGGTGAGTTGAGTATATTTTTGCGTTTCTTCTTTATCTAATTCCAACTCTGCGAGTAGTCCAGCAATTTGTAATTCGAACCAAACGAAGCCATTCTTTTTTGCAGGTACAAGTACATTCTTTAATTCTTCAATCCACTTTTCTTCAATATTTTTTTGATTCCAGCGGCTAACTAAAACATAAAAAAACAAACTTAAAGTCGAAGTAATTTTTACGTTATTAAGCAATGAATTCGCTTGACGTAATTCACCTTGCAGATAAGAAGCAGCAGATTGAAGACATTGAAATGGTACTTTAAATTTACTTTTCCGAGTTTGAAATGCGCAATCTTCTATATGTGATAAACTTATTGGATCTTGTTTTTTGAGTAATGCTAGGAGATGAAAAATACCACTTATATCTTGAAAATAGGACTCTCGATGAGCCCAAGTTTTCCGGTAAATTTTTAATGCATGAGCATAATTGTAGAGGCTTTCATTATTTCTTTTTCTCAAAAAATCAATCCAACCTTGTCGCATCAAAAAAGACATTTCCATGTCCTTAATTTTCGCGTAGGATTTGGCTTCTTCGATTTTGCCTTGCAATAAAAGCCCAGTCACCAATAAATCTAAATATGGATTAATGTCATCGTCTTGATCCTTGAGGTTTGGGTGATTTTTTAAAAAATCCAAATACGAATCAATGGGAGCCAATTTTTTTAAAGCATCATATAACAATACTTTTACAACTTCTATTTGAATACTCAAATGAAATGTACTCAACCAACGATGATCAAATGGATCATCAAATAGTTGATGAAATAAATCAAAATCTACGAGTTGTTCTTTGTGATGATTAGATGCGTAATTATAAACTGAATTAAAGGTTTCCCAGCGACCTTGATAGAGCGCAATTCGCATTTCTCGAACCGAACGATGAAAACCTTTTAATTGTCCATACCATCCTCTGAATGGAAAAAGATCTTTGATATTTTTTACAAAAAAATCAAACGAATGGTCAATTACGGCAAATCGCATTACTCCTTCGATCATCGAACGGGTACATTCTACTTGGGTGATACCTTCTTCATCTTCGAAAACATGGACGAATCCCTTGCTTTCCATCAATTCCAAAAATTGTAATAATACTTCTTCGTTTTTGAAATAGTTGCCATGTGCATCGGTAATGCGGCAATGATTGAGGCAGCTTCGAAGTTCCTCGATTTTCATATATTCATAAGCAATTGAAAGAATTTTAAGCACATTTCTTTGTGCCTCATTTAATTCTTTAAAATCCTTTTTAAATTGCTTCATTTCTTCGGTTGCGATCATAAAACACCTCTATTTTTCTTGTATTTTGGGTAATTCGCAAAGGTAGCTAAATTGATGCTTAAGAACGAAATAAATATGTTAAGTTATTTAGTTTGGACGCTTTTTTATTTCTTTTTTAAAACAACCTCTTAAATCTAAATTCACGTTTTATTAATATCTTTGCCTTTCAAAAAAATAACAACTTAGAATTCAAACATGAAACAAATACTGGGAAGGCAAACGATGCTGGAATTATATGGCTGCAAAAGGGAGTTTTTAAATGATGTCAGTTTTATTGAAAAAGTAATGGTCGAGGCTGCTAATAGAGCTAATGCTACAATGGTTCAACAATATTTTCATCAATTTTCTCCACATGGTGTTTCAGGAACAATTGTAATTGAGGAAAGTCATATTAATATTCATACTTGGCCAGAGTATGATTTTGCAGCGATTGATATTTTTACTTGTAATCTGGAAATGAACGTGCGAGCAGCTTGTGATTTTTTGAAAGAAATTTTGGAGGCGAAAAAGGAAATAGTGAATTCACATGACAGAGGAAATCTAGCAATAGTAAAGCAAACACGTAGCGGTCTGCTTTAGCTGACCTGCAAAAAAAATTGCACAAGAATAAATAAGTCTTGTGCAATTTGATTGCTTTTTGATTTGAAAAAATTCGCTACGCTTTTTTTTCAGGTCTGCTAAAGCAGACAGCTACGGACTTTAAAATATCACATGCGGTACAAATTCCGCATCATCATCAATAATCAAATCATCTCTTCTTCGAAACGAAATACAACTCGCTCTTCCATCCACTAAAAACATACTTGGTTGATAAATGTCTCCATCCTCGTCTGCATACATTTCAGCAAATTCTTGAAAGATTTTTGTAAAATCGCCAAAGTCTCCTTTCGTTTTTGCGATTGTTTCACCAGAAGAATCTACGATTTTCACATTTTCTCCCAAGCGTCCAAAGTTACCTTTGCGAACATATTGTTTTCCTTTGAGAAAGTTTTTACTATCGTAAGTTGGTAACAACAATTCATTTTCAGGATACATTTCATACATAATCGACATGATATGTTTCGCTTGAAAAACAATACTGTAAGATGGATTCAAAACAATCAGATCATGATTAATCGAAAGATCAACTAAGATTTTCATCAAGTCAGGTTCTTCAAACATGATGAACTCCCAAGGAATCAATTTGAAGAAAAAGAAGTATTGCTTGTAACCTTCAGGTGCATGAAGAAAAACTCCATCTTCGCCAAAAACTACTTTTTCTAAATCAGCATATTCTACTTCAAATCCAGCTTCCACGGCCGCTTTGTAAATCACATTAAGATTCAACCGATCTTCCACATGTCCCAACGAACTCAATAATAAAGTAGCTGGTCGATCTGGAAATTGTTCTTTCAAATCAACAAATGATTTCACCAAATCCTTGTGCAAATAATTAAATTGTCCTTTGTAATCTTTTTTGACAGGTTCGTACATCCATGATTGAAACAGCGCAGATTCAGGCATGATCGTATTGGTATCCGCATTGAACTCAATCAACTTGGTTGGCATTTGTTCCAGCCCACCAGCGAAGTCCAATCGCCCAATGATGTGTGGCAAATTCCGCTTCATATCATGATGAATCAAAGGAATAATTTCGGAAGGCAAACCAAGCCTAGACCATAAATCGTTTTTCGAAATATGGTCTAGTGCTTTTTCGTAAAGGACAAAGCAAGCCTCAGAAGCGGCCACTAATTTATCGGTCTCTGCTTGACTTATTAAAATTGCGTCATCCGTTAAATATTCATCATTGTCCCCATCTATAAACCAGGCATAACCTTTATCTCTAATCGTTTTTTCAGCTCGCCCAGGTAGCTTGATAATTCTATCCACCATAAGATCTAGATGATTTTGAAGAACCAAATCCAGATTTAGGTTTTCTAACAGTAGATCTTTTTGCAGAAGATTTCAAATTAGAAGTAGAACTATTGCTTTTTGAATAAGCACTATTGTTAGCATAAGCAGATTTAGAAACAGGAGTACTCATACTTTTCCCCATCATATAACCCATCATTCCCCCCATCAAAACACCACTCATAGAACTTCGTCGAGTTGGATTTTCAGCATCCACTAATTGAGCTTCTGCCAATGTAAAAGTGTCTCTTTGACCATCCAAATATTCAGCGATAATTCGAGAGTCATCTTTAGTAGCAACAACAGTTTCATCCGTTATTTTGAATAAATCTTTTTGCATTTCTTTTACTTCCGTGATGATTCCTTGAGTTGGACTCAAGACTTCTTCGGTCACGTATTCTGTATTGTCACCACAAGAAGATATCAATCCAGTCATGATGAATGCACTACCGATTACCATAGTGGCAGTTTTAAGATTTTTTACTGATTTTTTTAGGTACTGCGATTTTATTTTTACCATTGTGTAGATAAGATTTAAAATGTTTAAGAATTAGATTTAAGCTTAATATTAATTAAGTGGCACAAGATAAGATTTAAGATAAATCAAACATAGTTTTAATAACAAATTCTAAAAATGAAAATTGAACATCTAGCCATTTGGGTAAATGATTTAGAAAAAATGAAAGATTTTTATCAAAAATATTTCCATGCTTCCGCTGGTGAAAAATATCATAATCCTACTAAAAATTTCACCTCTTATTTTCTTTCTTTTGAGGAAGGTTGTCGATTGGAATTAATGCATCGACCCGATATTCCAATCAATAAGAATGAAAAGATCAATCAATATATAGGTATCATTCATTTTGCTGTATGTGTCGGATCGAAGGAAAAAGTAAATGCTTTGACGGAAGAATTACGGGAAGATGGTTTTACTATTCAAGGTGAACCAAGAACTACAGGTGATGGATATTATGAAAGTGTGGTGCTGGATCCGGAAGATAATTTTATTGAAATTACGATTTAAAAATTAATTAAATATAATTTCCATAAAAATTTATATTTACCGTTTTCCTATAAAAAATAAAGAAGAATGGGTCTAAATTTCAGTTACAACATTTATGTAAAAAAAAATAAACTCAGAGATACTTTAAAACTTATTTCTGAAAATTGTTCAAAAAGAAACAATCATATTGAACAGAAGAATGATAATTTTTATTTCGTAAGAATGTTCTATTCCGATTCTTTTCAAGGAGAAATTCAAACTCAAAAGGAAATTTTAGACGATGTCTTAAACAGTAAAATTAGTCTATCTTGTTCACTCCGATTTACCTTTGACGACAAAATATTAAACTATATTCATCATCAATCCAGAGAAAAGATAAACCCCAACGATAGCAATTCATGGAAGCCTCCTTTTTATATCGACGAAAAATTTGAAATTGGAAACTTTGATCTAACCTTCAAAGATTCTACAAAAATATTTCCAGAGACTATTCAGGTTTCATTTACGGCCAATACATCAGACATGAGTCGCCTCATTAAAGAATCAACAGTAATTAATAAATTCTTTAAGTTCTTTTGTAAAAAAGTAAATGCTAGATATGGATACTTAGATAAAGAACATGAGGGATTTCGATTAATCTGGTTTGAAGAAAAAGAATATAATATTGACTTCCTTGATAAAACTTCTTTATTTAAAAAATCATAGTTTTGCTTAAACATTAAATATATTCGAATCTATAAAAATCCTTCATGCTACATAAAAAATCATTCCTTATTCTCACCACCTTTTTAGTTGGCATGTGTTCCATTATTTATGAGTTGCTAATCTCCACAGC
>JBGCFD010000048.1:0-87836 GCA_045106765.1 Saprospiraceae bacterium
GCTGACGAAGAATCAAAAAAACAGTTTCATAGATATTAATATAGAATTTCACCACATAGACACATAGAAAACATAGAATTTCACCTATGTTTTCTATGTGCCTATATGGTGAAAAGAATTGGTCGTGGAGGGGTTTTTTCACTTATGAGATATCATTGCTGCTGTTGCACCCGATGCAAGCATCGAGGAATTCTTTAGATTAAAATCGTCGTATTGTAATTATGCCAACTTCGTTTTAAACCATTTGTTCACCATGACGGATTTGTCGATGTGATCATGCTTAAATTCATACTCATTAGTTGCAGCATTGTAGTCATAATCTTTCGCCCATTTTTTATGATTTTTTGCAAGTTCTGTAATTGCATCGGTGAGAAATTTTACTTCTTTATCAGTCATCACAGGATGAATCGACATTCGAATCCAACCAGGTTTTTCACTCATATCTCCCAATCCGATTTTGCACGTAACATCATTGGAATACTCTTGAGAAACAGACAATAAATAGTGTCCATATGTTCCTGCACAAGAGCAACCTCCTCGAACTTGAATTCCAAAACGGTCATTCAATAATTTTACTCCTAGATTATAATGTAAATCATCAATGTAAAATGAAACTACGCCCAATCGTTTTTTAACACTCTTTGCTAAAATATGAAGATTGGAGATTTTGCTAAAACCTTTCCATATTTTTGATAGAATTTCCTCCTCTCTTTTTAGCATTTTTTTCACGCCCATTTCCTCTTTTAGTTTCATGCAAAGAGCAGCCTTGATCGTTTGCAAAAATGCTGGGGTACCGCCATCCTCTCGTGCTTCAATTTCATCAATATATTTGTGCTCGCCCCAAGGATTTGTCCAATCTACTGTTCCTCCACCTGGATTATCAGGCACTCTATTTTTGTATAATTTTTGATCAAAAATTAAAACACCAGTCGTTCCAGGTCCACCTAAAAACTTATGTGGAGAAAAATAAATAGCATCCAAACATTCCATTTCATCTTTAGGATGCATATTAATATCAATGTACGGAGCGGAACAGGCAAAATCCACAAAACACAAACCACCTGCCTTATGCATCATTGATGCAATTTTATGATAAGGTGATTTGATTCCTGTTACGTTTGAACAAGAGGTGATCGCTGCAATTTTTGTTTTTCGTTTACGATATTTATGTAATAACTCTTTTAGGTTCTCCAAATTGACCAAGCCTTTTTCACAAGGAGGAATCACTTCTACGTCACAAATAGTTTCCAACCAACTTGTTTGATTGGAGTGATGTTCCATATGTGTACAAAAAATAATCGGCCGAACTTCCTCAGGTAATTTTACAAGACCTCTATATTTTTCATGAATTTTTAATCCTAAAATTCTTTGAAATTTATTGACCACTCCTGTCATTCCAGAATTAGAAGAAATTAAAACATCACTCTTCTTTGCACCGACATGTTTTTTGATAATATTTTGTGCTTTGTGGTAAGCCATCGTCATTGAACAACCAGTCACCGTAGTTTCTGTGTGCGTATTGCCGACAAAAGGTGCCATATCTTTGAGCAATAATTTTTCAATCGGCAGATACATTCTACCGCTGGCAGTCCAATCAGCATAGACAATTCTTTTTTTCCCAAAAGGAGTTTCAAAGGTTTGATTAGCTCCTATTACATTTTCTCTAAAAGGCTTAAAGTATTCTTCTAGCGTAACTTTTTTTGCAGTTGCGGTTGAGGTACTCATAATTGTATATTTTAAATATATTTATTTGGTAAAAATAGTTTTGACATAGAAAATCACCTAGTGATATTCGAATTATTTTTCTTTAAATATTCAGTAAAAGTAAATTAGTTTTTGGAAAAAGAAGGGCGGGGTTTTGATTATTTAAATTTACGAAATGTATTTTACAAAAGAAGAAAAAAATTGGAAAATTCAGATTGAAATTATTTTAAAAACAAATAAAAATCACCCAACCTTTTTTTATAAAGTAGGTGTCTTGTCTATTGTAACCTATTAACTGATGTTAATTGGTAAAATTAAATAATGTCAAATGAATAAATAAAGTTGATATAATAATTACATTAGTGTCGACATTTTATTCAAAACATAAAGCTGAATTAAAAATTATGAAAAAGCCTATTCTCCTCTTAATCTCTTTTTTGATTTTTTCTCAAAATATTTTTTCTCAAACCGATCTTTCTCATGACGATGATAGTGTATCTCATGCCGAACATAACCAAGAAAAATATAGCGAAGTAGGTATCAATGCAACTTCTTTCATCAATGAATTTATTAGCCTTAACAGCAACGATGCTGCCATCGGCGATTATATGATTACGTATAAATATCATTTTGGTAGTAAAGCACTTCGGTTTGGATTAGGTGGAAATTTTAGTCAAGTTGATGAAGATACCGATGGCAATGGAACTCGAAATACTAATAGTAATAGCTTCGATATTCGATTGGGTTATGAATGGAATAAAAAAATCACAAACCGTTGGGCATTCTACTCAGGGATGGATATTGTAGGAGGTAACGATTTTAGCTCTTCTGTTTCTGACAACTTTGAAAGGGTTGAAACTTCTACTAGAACTACAACTTTTGGAGGTGGGCCAATCTTAGGAATCCAATTTTTCATTAATTCTCACATAAGTTTAATGACTGAAGGAAGTTTGTATTTCAAACATTCAATTGTCAATACAAAAGAAACTTTTTCACTCAATGCAGAATTTAACACCAATGAGACCAACAGTCGGAATGATTTAAATTTTGGATTACCAACAGCATTATTTTTTGTGATCAGATTTTAAAATAATCAAAATGAAAAAACTAGCGAGTTTAATTTGTTTGATTTTTCTATCTGTGATTTTATGGGGACAAAGTGAAGAAGTCGAAGAATCAGGTAAATCTTTCCAACAACAAATCGGAACAGATATTAGTCCGCTTTATAGAAATTTATTTAAGCCAAATTTGACTGTAAATTCTCTTTTGGATGCTCCTTATATTTTTATTCTTAAGAGCTTTAGAAACAATCGAGCTTTTAGATTAGGAATTGGCGGAGAAATAAGAAAAGAAATCTCTGATGACGATGATGATGAAATTTTGCAGAGTTCTCTTAGAGTACGAATGGGTTTTGAAAAGCAAAAACAAATTTCCAAAAGATGGCAGATTAACTCTGGAATTGACTTAAAATTCTCTACTTCTAAGTTTGATGACAATAACAATAATAATTTTAATAACAATTCCAATCATAATTCTAAATCCTTTGGGGTATCTCCACTTTTAGGAGTTCAATTTCAATTGGCTCCACACTTATTTTTGCAAACAGAAGCTTCGTTTAATTTATTTTACCAAGTAAGTTCTTTCGAATCTAACTTTGATATAATTTTCCCAGGGCCATTTCCAGGAACAAATTCTCGTGATTTTAAAACCTTTGGTGGAAACATAACAATTCCAAATGCATTGCTTTTGGTCGTTCAATTTTAAATTATGAAACAATTTTTTCTACTATTATTTTTCGTTATTGGTTTTTATAACATTGCTTTTACGCAAGAGGAAAATGATATTTTAAAAAATGAATGGAGTGCCAATATTAACTTTATTATCAATGATCTGATTTTGTCAAAAATTCCAGAAGAAAATATTATTGACTATCAGGCTTCAGTTGAATCACTTGTTACCTATAGGCGATATTTTAATAAAAATTTTGTTTGGCAGATTGGAGTTAATTTGTATTCTAAAAAAAGTGAAGAGGATTTTGTTATCGGTTTTGGAGAAGAACAATCTCAATCAAAAAAAGGATATTATTTGAGAACTGGTTTTCAAAAATATCACCACTTATCTAATAAAGTGAAATTTTATCTAGGAGCAGATGTGTTGCTTTCTTTTCAAAAATATAAAGCATTTATTGATTTTGGTGATATAAACGCTTTTGTAGAAGGAGATTATTCTCAGATCAATCGAGAAAAGGAAATTGGTTTAGTCCCACATTTAGGTTTTCGCTGGCAAGTCAATCCTAAGATTTCATTTTCAACAGAAACAAACGTGGTTGCATCTTATGTGTTTTTTGATGTTGAATTAGACAATCCATTTTCTTCTGAACCCATCATCAATAGTAATATTTTGCAAAAAGATTCAGAACAGATGTCATTTAAATTTCAGTCACCCATTGTTTTACTTTTTAATTTAAAATTTTGAAAAAAGGAATCCACTTAATATTGTTGCTAATTTTTAGCACATCCTTGTTTTCTCAACAAGAAGATTCTAATCTCAAGAATGATATTGGAATAAATGTCAATGCCATTTTAAATAAAGTCGTTTTCAAAAAAGTAAATGATGAAATAACGAATCCATTTCCCGATCAGCTATCGATATTGACTTATCGACGTTTTGTTTCTCCAAAATTAGCACTAAGGTTTGGATTTGGATTTGATCAATTTTCGAAAAATGATACTAGTTTTTCAACTTTTGGAGCACCATTAATCGAAGACGATAAATTCGATTTTTATGCTTTTCATTTTGGCATTCAGAAAACTATGCTTGAGGCTAAAAGAGTAAAATTGACTTTAGGTTGGGATTGGTTTTTTAGGAGGGAACAACAGGATAGGATCAGAAATGATTTTGTCTTTATAAGTGGAATTGGAACTACTTTTAATGAAGTTGATATTACAAATTTTTATAAAGAATTAAACGTTGGATTTGGAATTCCTGTGGGGATTCAATATTTCTTTAATGATCATATTTTTATTTCTACAGAATTTAGTTTGGAAGTTTTTCAAACATTTTCCAAGAGTAAATCGGAAAATAACGGAAGTGCCAACAATGATTTTCGAGATAATCCAGATATTACTAATATAAAATTTAGACCTCCATTGGCGATGTTTCTTCATTATCGATTTTAAGAACTGTTAAAATGCCAACAATATAGGATGCATTACGTTAAAACCTAATGATTGCTTTGTTTTTTTATTTTTTATCATGATATTGTAAAAACTTATTTTTCACTCATAAAAACCTTTTCAGCTATGAAAAAAATTATCTTTTTCTTCTTGCTCTTAGGATTCTCAGCGACCTTATTCACTAGTTGCCAAAAAAATGGAACTGATACAGAATATCAAGTCCCTGAGTTAAACCTTCCTGCAATAGAGTTCAATTACTCAGAGGAAAACAGCTTTCCTGAGCATTTCAATGGAATTGCTTCCTTTGATAATGAACCCAATGACAATAAAAGAACAGATGCTGGGGCTACTCTAGGTCGTGTATTATTTTATGATACTAAGTTATCATTGAACAATACCGTTTCTTGTGGTACGTGTCATATTCAGTCCAAAGCATTTAGTGATGGCAAAAAATTTAGTCCTGGATTTGAAGGGAATTTGTCTACTAGAAATACTTTGTCAATTGTAAATCCAAGATTTGCAGCTACATTGACTTGGACTGGTCAAAATATTACTTTAGAGGAGCAAGTATTACAACCAATTGGAAACCATTTAGAAATGGGATTGGAAAACTTAGACCATCTTGCAACCAAACTTTCAAAAGTAGATTATTACCCTGCCCTTTTCGAAAAAGCATTTGGTTCGACAGAAGTTACTCATGAAAAAATTTCTAGAGCATTATCTCAATTCTTGCGTTCTATGGAATGTTCTCAATCAAAATTTGATCAAGGATACAGTAGCGATTGGGCGAATTTTACCGCTATGGAAAAAATGGGTAAAGACCTTTTTGAGTCTGCTCAGAATGGTTGTGACAATTGCCACCGAAATGTTAACTTCTATTATGGAAGTGAGGCTAATATTGGTTTAGCGATGGATTATGATGATGAAGGTGCTGGAAATGGTAGATTCCGAATTCCTTCTTTGAGAAATATTGCTTTGACTGGACCATATATGCATAATGGACAATTTGAAACGTTGGAAGAAGTGATCGATCATTATAATGATGGTGTTCAACCTCACCCAAATTTGGATTGGAGATTAACTAATGGAAATGGCGAACCTAAGAAGTTAGATTTGTCAGAAACTGAAAAACAAGCATTGGTTGCTTACCTTAAAACGTTAACTGATGAGCAATTCATTACTGATGAAAAATGGAGTGACCCGTTTAAATAATGGTTAATGATTAACTGTGAATGGTTAATCCGACTATCTGAAAAAACTCGTTTCACATTTGATGAAACGAGTTTTTTTTTGTCAAATATTATTTTGATTTAGAATTAAGCCATACAAACGAGAGTTCGCAATAAAAAAAGCCCTTCCCAAATAAATGAAAAGAGCTTTGTATTATTTTATTGGCAAAAAGTTAAATCATACAAAACGAAATTAACCATTCACCATTAACTAATAGTTAACCATTAATAATTAATAATTTAGCTAATTACTTTCTTAACGAGATCAGCAGCTTCTTGCAAAAGAATTGCAGAGTGAACTTCCAAACCTGACTCATCAATAATCGTTTTAGCAATATCAGCATTCGTTCCTTGAAGTCTAACAATAATTGGAACATTGATGTTGCCCATATTTTTGTACGCGTCAACAACTCCTTGGGCTACTCGATCACATCGAACAATACCTCCAAAAATATTGATTAAGATTGCTTTTACTTTAGGATCTTTTAATATGATTCTAAAAGCTTTTTCTACTCTTTCTGCATCAGCAGTTCCTCCCACATCAAGAAAATTAGCTGGCTCTCCACCAGACAATTTAATGATATCCATAGTCGCCATTGCCAATCCTGCTCCATTTACCATGCATCCTACATTTCCATCCAAATTAACATAGTTTAAGCCAAAACTCTTAGCTTCTACTTCAGTTGGATCCTCTTCGTCTGTGTCTCTTAATGCTGCTAAATCTTTATGTCTATATAATGCATTTTCATCCAAAGCAACTTTACAATCAACTGCAACTATTCGATCGTCTGCAGTTCTAATGCAAGGATTAATTTCAAACATAGATGAATCAGAACCTAAAAATGCTTTGTATAAATTAGAGATGAATTTAGTCATATTTTTAAATGCTAAACCACTCAAACCTAAATTGAAAGCAACTTTTCGCAATTGATATCCTTGTAACCCTAAAGTTGGATCGATAAATTCTTTATGAACTAAATGAGGCGTTTCTTCTGCCACAGCTTCGATATCCATTCCACCTTCAGTTGAATAAATAATTACATTTTTTCGAGAACCTCTATCAAACAAAATAGAGATATAGAACTCTTTACACTCATCAAAATTAGGTCGGTAGGCATCTTCAGCAACCAAAACCTTTCTAACTAATTTTCCTTCACCATCCAATCCACCTGGTGTCTGAGGTGTTTTTAACATCATACCTAAGATACTTCCAGCAGTTTCTTTAGCATCTTCCATGCTCTTGACTACTTTTACTCCTCCACCTTTTCCACGTCCACCTGCGTGAATTTGCGCTTTAACTACAGCGAACTTAGTTCCCGTTTCTTCTGCAATTTTATTGTAAGCAGCAACTGCAGCATCTACAGATTCAGCAACGATTCCTTCTTGGATTTCGATACCATAACTTTTTAATAATTCTTTACCTTGATATTCATGTAAATTCATATGAGAATTTTTTCGATGTTAAAATGTTTCAAAATTAAAGGTGCAAAAGTAATGGAAATTACCTTGAAAATGAAAATTGAAGTAGAAAAGTTCGGGAAGTTTTTTTCACAAAAAAAGCGATTGATTTCTTTCAAAATCAATCGCTTTTCTTTTCTAGAAAAAATCTAAAATTATCGAGTTACCACTACTTTTTCAGTCAACACTCCATTTTCGGATTCGATAGAAATAATATACATTCCTTCACTCAAATCATTCACAGAAAGTTGGTGATTAGTAGTTCCAAAATCAAAAGTAGCATTCACTTCTTTGATTTTTTGACCAGACAAATTATATACATTGATAACTGCATCAAATGCATTATTTGTTTCAATATTAATATTTAAAATTTCACCAGTACTAATTGGATTTGGGGAAATAGAATGATTCAAAACTTCTTTGATTGCACTAACTCCAGTAGCTGTACCTGTTTCGAAACTTGTTGAAACTACCTCACCACAAACATATCCATCTTTGAGTGCTTTTACTCTCCAATAATATTTATCATCTGCATCAAATATACCTTCAAATTCAACATAAGTTCCACCACTAACAAATTTAAGTTGAGGATCAACATTATAAGCTGGATGTTGACCTACTTCGACTATGTATGAAGTCGCCCCAGCAACAGGTTCCCAATCAAATCCTACTATGTTATACAGAGGTGTTACATCTCCAGCGATAGGAAAATTTTGAATAGGAGACTCCGTAAATGGAGTAATATCTGGACTTAAAGTATTGTGTAAATTAGGACGATTATCCAAATCAGTAGCGATTGCAGCTTTTTGCTCAGGTGTGAATGTTGAAGCACATCCTATAAAGTAAGCCATGTAGTTATCTTCTTGAACTCCAGAAGCTACTGGCGTACCATTAGGATCTTCACAATTTCCATTATAGTTACAATTTGGCCAACCAAAACCAAATCCATAATTAGGCTTAGTATCACAAAATCCATCAGCTGCAAATGTACAGTTACTACCATTCATTAATTCTGTTTTTGGCCCACCTGGAGAATTAATTGGAGCTGGATTTCCATGAACCGCCTCTTCCCAATACTCACCATCCCAACCAAAAAATGGGTGAGCAAGTGTAAAAAAGTGCCCTAACTCATGAGTTAAAGTTTCTACTTTAGCAGCACTTACTTCACTTCTTTTTAGTACCAACCAATCAGAAGCTGTCTGATAATATCCTAAAGTTGAACCTGGACTACTATTAAGAATATCTTTTACGATATAAACATTGATTGCATTCAATACTTTTTCTCCTGCAAAGACTGATTGTGTGAATGGATTACTGGTCGCACCATTACCATTAACTGATGTAGATGGAATAAAGTTAAATCCATCTTTCATATAATACTGAATATCTTGGTCCAAGTAATCTTCATTCAAAGCACAAAGCATTTCTATAACTTTCATTCCATCTACTCGATTTCCTCCATCATTATCTGTTAGAAGGTGAAATTGAATTGGCACCCACCTTACCACTCCAGTTCTTACTTGAACTGAATTAGCTGCATTGGCTCGATTACGCATCATTCTTTCTTTAATGATCATTTGATCTTCCATCGTTGTCCCACAAAAACCATTTTGCGCAATCGCATCGATAGAAAACAATGCAAAAATCGCTAAGAAAATAAGTAAAGTCTTTTTCATATTTATAAGTTGTAATTTTTTTAAGAAAATTTATTTCATGTAAAATTATAAAAAAATACTAATACCTCCTGTAAAAATTAGTCAGTTGGATGACTGCTACTAAAAAAATTCCTACTTTTGCACCGATTTTGAACTACCATCGTATGATGGCTATCATATATTTTTTTTTTAAATCACAAATCTGATTAACAAATGAGTAAAGTGACTGTAGTTGGAGCTGGAAATGTTGGTGCAACTGTTGCCAATGTACTTGCTCACAAAGACATTGTTAAAGAAGTAGTACTTCTTGACATTAGAGGCGACTTCGCCAAAGGTAAAGCTCTCGACACTTGGGAACAAGCACCTATTGATTATTATAGCACCATGGTACGTGGTACTGATAATTACAAAGACACAAAAAATTCTGACATCGTTGTTATCACAGCTGGTATTCCTCGTAAGCCAGGAATGAGCAGAGATGACTTAATTTCTACGAATGCAAAAATTGTAGCTTCTGTAACGAAGTCGATTATGAAGTATTCAAAAAAACCGATCATCATTGTGGTTTCTAATCCCCTAGATGTAATGACTTATGCTGCTTACAAAGCTTCAGGCTTGGATGCATCACGAGTTATGGGAATGGCAGGTATTTTAGATACTGCTCGTTACCGAGCATTTTTGGCAGAGGAATTAAATGTTTCTCCAAAAGATTTGCAAGCAGTCTTGATGGGTGGACATGGTGATACTATGGTTCCTCTTCCAAGATATACGACAGTTGCAGGTATTCCAGTAACTGAAATGATTGACAAAGACAAATTAAAAGCAATCGTTGAAAGAACTAAAAAAGGTGGTGGCGAACTCGTTAAATTAATGGGTACTTCTGCTTGGTATGCTCCTGGAGCTGCCGCTGCTCAAATGGTGGAATCTATCGTGAAAGATGATAATCGTATTTTCCCATGTTGCGTAAGATTAACTGGTGAGTATGGTTTGAAAAATATCTTCTTAGGTGTTCCAGTAAAATTAGGGAAAGATGGGATTACTCAAAAACTTGAATTGAAACTGAACAAAACAGAAATGAAAGGGCTTCACAAATCTGCTGATGCAGTTAGAAATGTCATGAAGACTTTTGAAAAAATGAAAATTTCATAATTTTTATTTAAAAATAAATTTAAAACCCTAACCTTTTCATTAAGGTTAGGGTTTTTTCGTAGATATAGAATACTAAAATCTTATGAACAAATTCATACTCCTTGAAAAGAATAAAAAGCCTGAGCAAAAACTGAGGCAACCTTTATCTTAAAAATTGAATATATTATATGTAATATAATTTTTGGTTTAACAAAAATGCATAACATTAGTAGTTTAGAACAATTCAATTTTATTCCTTTTTTCCAAACAATTGTACTGTTCTTTTGTTAATATATATTAATTTGCCAAAAAATTTTAAAAAACGAGAAGAACGAAAAAATTATATTTTCGACTTTTTTCATAAACATACATTGAATGATTTCGGCAGACATTGATTTAAGTATTTCATCGGAGATGACCACTAATACCAACTCCAATTTAAAAATGCTTTCTGATGAAAAACCTGTTTTATTGGTTTTCTTACGGCATTTTGGATGTGTATTTTGCAAGGAAGCCATGGCTGATTTATCCAAATTAAAAAATGAAATCATTGAGAAAAATTTCCAAATCGCTTTCGTCCATATGGCTGAAAATGAAATTGCTGAAAAATATCTAAATGATTTTGGTTTAGGGGATTGCGTTCATATTAGTGACCCTGATTGTAAATATTATACTGCTTTCAGGTTGACCAAAGGAAGTTTTTCACAACTATATGGATTGCAAACTTGGATTCGTGGTTTCTCAAAAGAAAATAATATTTATAAATTAGAAAAAGCCAAACAGCTCGGAGATTCCACTCAAATGCCTGGAATTTTTATTATTTATAAAGGTAATATCACTCAACACTATATTCACAAATTTGCTGCTGACCGTCCTGATTATATGGCTTTGATGGATAGTTGCGAAGTATAGTGATTAGTCAATCGGTTTATCAGTTAACTAGTTCCTTAATTACCTGTTCAACCAATCACCTATTTAACCAAAAAGATATGATCGGCTGGAGATTTTCCAATTTTGTTCCTGAAAATGAAGGAACCATTTTTGACCAATTGCTTAAATTATTTCAAGAAATGTTAGTCTACACTTCTGGGAATGTGAGTGAGGCGTTGAGTTGGTTGACGGAATTGGATAAGGAATATAAAATTACAGATGAGAATTATGGAATGGCTGATTTCATTCAAGACCTCATTGACAAAGGTTATATTCAAAATCCTGACGAGCAAAATGATGGTTTTACCATTACTGCAAAAATGGAAATTTCAATGCGACAAAAAGCATTGGATGATATTTTTGATCAAGTAAAAAAATCTAAAGACGGGAAACATAACACTAAACACACGGGTAAAGGTGATGAACATACTGCTGATATGCGTCCTTACGAATTTGGCGATAATTTAGAAAATATTGCCATGTCAGAGTCACTTAAAAATGCTCAACTCAATCATGGCATTGATGAATTTAAACTAACTCACGACGATTTGGAAGTTCAAGAAACTTATTACCAAAGTCAGATGAGTACGGTTTTGATGATTGACATTTCGCACTCAATGATTTTGTATGGAGAGGACCGAATTACTCCAGCAAAAAAAGTAGCGATGGCTTTGGCAGAACTAATCACGACTCGATATCCAAAAGACACTTTGGATATTATTGTTTTTGGAAATGATTCTTGGCAAATACAAATCAAAGATCTCCCCTACTTAGAAGTTGGACCTTATCATACCAATACGGTTGCAGGAATGGAACTTGCAATGGACTTGCTCCGACGACGACGAAATCCGAATAAACAGATTTTTATGATTACAGATGGAAAACCCACTTGTATCAAAAAAGGAAAAAAATATTATAAAAATAGTTTTGGGTTGGATCGTAAGATTGTCAATCGTACGCTTAATTTAGCGACTAAATGTAGGAAGTTAGATATTCCAATTACAACTTTTATGATTGCACGGGATCCTTATCTGATGAGGTTTGTCGATCAATTTACGAAAGCGAATAATGGGAAAGCATTTTATAGTTCATTGCAGGGATTGGGGGAATTTATTTTTATGGATTATAAAAACAATAAAAAACGGCGGAAATAAAAAACGGTTAACCGTTAATTAAGACTAAGACTCATCCTTCTGAATCATCGCTGGAATTGTTTTTAAAATAATTTTCAAATCAAACCAAATTGAGAAGTTCTCCGCATACTCGACATCCAATTTCATTCTTTCTGATTCAGGTAAATTCTTAGTCGCCTGTTTGTTTATTTGCCACCAACCAGTAATTCCTGCCGGTGCTAAAAACCGAGTAGCCCATTGGTCATTCGTCAACTGATCTGCTTCATAAAGTGGCAACGGGCGATTACCCACCACCGACATATCACCTTTTAAAACATTGAGCATTTGCGGTAATTCGTCTATGCTTAATTTTCGAATAATTTTTCCAATTCGAGTTACACGAGGGTCATTTTTTAATTTAACAAAAGAAGGACCGTCGGATTCATTACCACCATATTTATTGAGATGAGAAAGCTCTTGGATTTTTTTATCTGCACCGTCTGCCATTGATCTATACTTTAAAAAATCAAAAATCTGAAATCCAGTTCCAGCTCTTTTTGATTTATAAATAAGTGGCCCTTTAGATTCTAATTTAATCAATACTGCCACTAAAATTAAGAGTGGACTCAAAACGATCAACACTCCTAAGGAAAAAACAATATCAAAAACTCGTTTCCAAATCGGCATTTTAAATCCTTTCGACTCTTTGTCTCCTTCCTTTTCTGCAACCATAATTGGCTTATACGTTTTGAGAAAAGTGACTCGTTTTCTCAATCCTTCCCAATCAATATTTTTTGAATAACAATCATCAATCCCTCGACGTAATCCATCCTTCGCTTTAAATTTATTTTCTCCTTTATTGATACAAATTATTGGAACAAATTGTAAACTTGGACGCTTCGTAATTTCGTGAAGTACCTTAAAATTATTTTTTAATAGAAAATCATAATTCAATAAAATCAGAATGGGTAAATTATTTTTGATATAAATATTGGAATGCCTTAGACACCAATTATCAAAATCAATTTGCTCCCTAAATTCAAAAAAATCAGTTACTCCAAATACAACCTCTAACTGATCTACCATCAAATCAAAAGTCTTTTCAAAGCCAATTAGAAAAATAGAATTAGTATTAGCGAACGTAACTGGAGCAGTCATTTTTTTTATGTTTAATTGTTCTTTTTTTTAGATTGTTTTGGGTAATTACTTAGTAAAGTTTAATCGTTATGATTTTGGGAAATCTATTTTACAGGTACAGATAGCGTTGCATTTATTCTCGATTGATTATTATCGGATAAAACTTCTTGAATTTTTTCACAGAGAATTTTTGGACTAAATGGTTTGACTAAATAGTTGGCTATGCCGAGATCATAACAATGGTCAATCACCTCTCTTTCCTCATCTCCAGAAACGATAATGACTGGAATATTCCGAAAAATTCCACTACTTTTTAAATTGATTAAAAACTCCAATCCGCTCAACCTTGGCATCATTAAATCCAATACAATCAGATCAGGAATATTTCCTTTACTCATCCAAATGATTCCTTCCAATCCATCTACTTTGGTCACTACTTCAAAGTAATTTCCCAAAAACATTCCTTCTACCATCCTTAAACTTGCGTGATCTTCAATAACGAGAATCAGTTTTTTTTTCATAAATAGGTAAACTTTGTAGACGTTAAAATCATAAAATTTTGAAAGGAAAGAATTGGGAAAGAATTACTACTAAATATAATAATCAATTAATATTCCATAACATACGTTTAACTTGAAAATTCATAAAATACTGATTATCAATGCTTTAAATACAAAATAAAAAATATTTTCCAAAAAAAACGCATGCTGAAAACAGCATGCGCGAAAGATGATTGTTTGCCATTTAACTTGACAAAGGATATGTTTCTTAATTTGTGTTTAAAATTTAGGACAAAGGATTTTATCTCTTCTTTTACTGTCAAAAACATCGCTTGAATATATAATCGCCAATTCCACAGCTCCCCTCCCCTTCGATGAAATATTTAATTCCGAAATGTTGACATCATAACTAAAGCTAAATCCAACATTTCCATAATCGTATCGCATAATAATTACTTGTGCATCTTTCCATCGATGCATGGTTCCAAAATAAATAGAAGTTTTATCATCAGCACCTCGGTTATCACCTACATTAAATTTTATTAAACCTCCCACATTTATTTCTTTGGCAATTCCTTGCATGAGTACAACTGCTCTCGGGATAAATGAAATATTACGACTTACCTTAAAATCAGCTCCTGCATAAAAAGAATATTTCATTCTCAATCGTTCGCTAGTATCATTAAAGAAACTTACTTTTGGCTGATTCAAATGAGACAATGATCCTCCTGCATAATAACTCTTATTTTTATTGGGTCGATATGCCCAAGAAATTCCAGCAGTAAAATCAAAATAATTAAAGTTATCCATGGCAAAATTTTCTCCACTATTCATATCGGGATCAATAAATTCTCCATTGAATTGGCTTTCAAAAAGGAGTTTGGTGAAATCTAAAGATTGCTGAACAAATAAATATTGTGCTCCAACTCCAATGAAATGATTTCCTCTTCCATTCATATCTTTATTGTAGGCAACAGACATTCCAACCTGAGTATTTTTCAAACTTGCCTCCCCCGCAACATCGTTCAAAACAAAAAAACCAACTCCAAAAAGATCTTTTTTAGTCATCTGATTTAAGACATTCATATCTACAGATGCAGACATCGTTTGGAACGGAGTTGAAATAGAACTCCATTGAGATCTATAGTTAGCTACCGCTCTAATATCTCCTTGCAACAAACCTGACAAAGCTGGATTCAATTGCATGGGTGCATTATAAAATTGTGAAAAGTGTGGATCTTGTGCTTTGGCTTTTTCTCCAAAAAAAGTTAAAAAGACAAAAGTTATAACAATACATTTACAAATATTTTTCATTAAAATATTTTTTATAATTTTTTCAAAAAAATTAAAATCTATTAATGAGGGATATTTGGGAGATTTGAAATGATGGGTATCGAGTAAAAAGAGATTTCAAAAATCCTTCTCCGTACTCGACACCTATTTTCTTTATTCTTAAATTATCTAATCAGAGTTATATCTCCTGTTTTGACAATCGTTTTTCCATTAAATTCGCAAGTAGCTTCGATATAGTAAACAAAAACATCTCTGTTTAATTTTTGACCTTTGTAGCTTCCATCCCAACCTTGCGTTCCTCCAACATCTTCAAAAACTACTTCTCCCCAACGGTTATAAATTCGAACTATTCCAATTTCTAATTTACTTCTGACATTAAATCGGTCATTATTTCCATCACCATTTGGTGTAAAGGCATTTGGAACAATAATCAAATCATCATTACAAATAAATATTTTCCTCAAAAAAATTGAAGCGGAGTCCAAACAACCTAAGTCATTCAGTACAGTCACCTGATAAGTAATATCTTCTTCTGGAGATACTTCTGGATTAGGACAATCTGTACATGATAATCCAAGCGGAGGAGACCAAGCGTAAGTAAAATTACTACCATTGGTAACAGCTGCATCTAATTGAACAACATCACCTTCTGAAAAATACTCAATCGGAGGAAGATTGATATTGGCAATTGGAAGTACTTCAACTGTCACCAATTGAGTATCCGCCTCGCAATTTCCATACGAACCAATTACAGTATAAATAGTTGTTTCAGTAGGCATGGCAAAAGGAGAATCACTCATCGGATCACTAATTCCTGGAGCATCTATCCAAGTAAAAGTATCTGCATCTCCAGTTACAAAAAGGAAAGCTGTATCACCTTCGCAAATAGTCACATCTTCTGCAATGATCTCTACTTTATCTCTTACTTCAATAATTAATGTATCTGATAAAACACAAGTCCCATTAGTCACTTGCAAAATATAATAGCCTGTTTCAGTTGGAGAAATAGTTGGAGTCGGAGTATTGGAAGCCAACACTTGTCCATCGAAAATCCATTCAGAAGTTCCTGATGGATAACTTCCATTTATCGTTACAGGAAATCCAGCACAAACTGTGATATCCTCTCCTGCATCCACATCTGATTCCGTTAGAACTGAAACAGTAACTTCATCCGTTTGAATACATTGATTCTGTAGTAATGCAGTAACCGTATATGTTATTGTTGAAGTTGGTGAAGCAATTGGATTGGGACAATTAGTACAACTTAAGCCTATCGCTGGAGTCCAAGTAATATTATTTCCAACCGTCACTTCTAATTGAGTGGACTCACCTACACAAATAACAGGGTCAACATCAATTAAATCTACTTCTTCAATTACTTCAACAGTAACTGAATTACTTCCCGAACAACCTTCTGTGGTTACGATGGTAACTGTGTAAGTTGTTGTTGTCGTTGGATTCGCAACTGGATCAGCACAATTATAACAACTTAATCCTGGTTGGGTAGCATCCCACTCATAACTAGCAGCAGTATGATTTGTACTCGAAGTTAAATTCGTATTATCTCCTTGACAAATCGTTACATCTGAAGAAACAATAATTTCTAATGCAGGTAAGGTTGAAACTTCCACGAGGACAGAATCAGTTGATTCACAGCCATTTGCAGAAGTTGCAGTTACATTATATTGAGTTGTTACAGATGGATCAGCTATTGGATTTGGACAATTGGTACAAGATAGTCCTGTTGTTGGTGTCCATGAATAATTTACTGGATTGGTAGTTTGAACTGAAGCAAGTAATTGCGTATTCTCATCAGGACAAAGGAATACATTTTCGCCAGCATCCACATCTGGAATTTCAAAAATTGTAACAGTTTGCTCGTAATTTGAAATACATCCAAAACCAGAAGTTGTTTCTAAAGTCACAACATAATCTCCCGCACTTGTAAATTGATAAGTAAAATTAGTATCCGTAAATGTATTGTTATCAACTGTCCAATTCCAACTAACGATACTATCTCCAACTACGGAAGATTGATCTTCAAAACTCAAAGTTTCAAAATTACAAGCACTCAAAGGAGTTACGGTAAAGTTGGTAACTGGTTTTGGATGAACATAAATAAAACTATCTTTTGTAACAGTCGTTTGACAGAAAGTAGTATTTGCATTTAAAATTACATCATAATACCCAGGCTGATTATAAATAATTCCTGTTGGATTTGTTCCAGTTGCTGTTGGTGTATTACTTCCTGGAAATTCCCAATCCACAGAGATAACGGTACTTGGATTTGCAAAGGCTACAACAAAATCTATCGGTGTATTGCCATCTTCACAAACCTCATTGATAGTGGCAGCAAAATCTGTAATAATATCTTCCACATAAATTGAAGGTCCAAGAACGGGTATTTGACAACCTGAAATATCTTCCACCAAAACTAAAGGAGAATACGTTCCTCCATTAGTATATGTGTAGGTAATCGTATCAGAATCTCCACTTGCCAATGAGTCAATCACAAATCCATCTCCAAAATCATAAGTATATCTATAAGCATTTTGACTTTGTACAATAAACTGAACTTCTAAATCTGCACAGCCTGAAACTACATCAGCCATAAAAGTTCCAGATGGTCCATCAACAATGATATAATCTGTTTTACATTCTGTTTCAGAACACCCGATTTCATTAGTTATCGTCAAACAAACCGTATAAGCACCAGTTTGATTGTATGAGTGTGATGGATTTTGTAAACCTGAATTTGCTCCATCTCCAAAATCCCAAAACCAAGAAGTGGCATTCGTTGAAAGGTCAGTAAAATTAGAAATCAATGGTGGTTCAGGACATGATTTATAAGTATTGTCTGCTGAAAAACCAACCAGTAAAGGTTGAAAATTAACGTTGTCGCAAATTTGTTCTGAACAGCCAGAAGTATTCGTAGCCGTCAAACAAACTAAATAATCTCCCGTTGCAGCATAAGAATGACTAGGACTCACATCAGTCGAAGTATTACCATCTCCAAAGTCCCACAAGTAAGTCAAATTATTATCGTAGGAAGTAGATGCATTTGCAAAATCTACAGATTGAGTAGCACAATCTGCTACTTGAGGAATAAAAAATGGTTCAATTCTATCAACAAAAATTAAAGAATCCATTATCAATTCATCTAAACATCCTGCTTCATTTTCAACAATTAAACCTACAGAGTGATATCCTAAATCAGTATAAATATGAGTTGGATTTGGGTCAACTGATGTGGTAGAATCTCCAAAGTCCCATGTGTAATTGATAATACTACTATTTATTCCACTAGCTGAATTAGTGAAATTCACCGTATGTGGCGAACAACCTTCAGCATCGTCAATTGCAAAGTCTGAAACAGAACCGGAAACAAAAACAGTATCGGTAAAACAATACATATTTGAACAACTACTTCCGTCGGTTATAGTTAAACAAAAACCAAAATAAGCTCCTGGTGCTATAAAATAAAAATCAGGATCAGGATCATGAAATTCATCTGTAATCATTCCTACTCCAATAGGAAAAGACCACGAATAAGTATCCGCTCCTATTGAATTATTTATCACAGAAATAGTATCACCTACACATATATCTAAATCACTTAAGGTAAATTCGGGAATAGAACTCGTCACATTAATTGTCATGGATTCAGAATGTTCGCAACCCGTTTGAGAGTTGGAAACGGTCAAGGTGACTAAGTAGGAACCATTCCCTGCATAAGCATGAGAAGGGTTAGGAATATTAGAGGTAGCTCCATCACCAAAAGTCCAAGCCCAGGTCTCTGCGCCAGCAGATTCATTATAAAATTGAATCTCTCCAGGCATACTACAATCTTGATCAAAACTAAATTCCGCCTTCGGAGCATGAATATAAATATAGTCTTCTACCAATAATGTATCTGGACAACCATGAAAATAGGTAATCAACATCAAGTCAAAAGATCCTGTATCCGTATATTCATGCTGTGGATCCATTTCAGATGACTGCCCTCCATCTCCAAAATGCCATTCCCACTCATCTACAAATTCTCCTGATTCACTTGTAAATTGAATTTGATCTTCTAAGCAAGAAATTAAGGGATCAGCTGAAAATCCTGGCCCTGACGGAAATCCAACTTGAATATAATCTTCCATTACTATCGTATCAATACATCCACTTACTGTTTCAACAATTAACGAAACATCAAATGATCCTGTATCAGAATACATGACCACAGGATTCGCAATATTATTTAATCCAACACCTCCTCCAAAATCCCATTGATAAGAAGTAATAAAATCTACCGCATTGGTTTCATTTGTAAAAAATACTTGTAAATCTTCACAACCATCTACTACATTACTACTAAATTCCGCTTCCAAAGGCTCTATAATTATCGAAGTTTTAATCTCGCTTTCCACACATCCATCAGGTAACGTTACAGTCAACTCTACTGGGTAAGTCCCATATCCTGTGAAAGTAAAGGTTGGATTTTGTTGAATAGAAGTTCCAAGTCCACCAAAATCCCAATGCCACGAAGTTGCCGTTGCAGAAGACGTTCCATTGAAAGTAATTTGAGTTCCTGCAACAGGATCACAAGTCTTCAAATCTCCAGAGGCAGTATAGTCAATATTAACTGGTCCATTTGAAGTTATGCAATCAGGAGCTGAAGAACTATAACTACATCCATCTGAGGTTACAATACTCAAGATAGGAGTAAAACATCCTTCAGCCGTATAAGTATAAACTGGGTTCAGTTGACTAGAAGAATTTCCATCTCCAAAATCCCAACTGACCGATTGAATATTTCCACTATTAAAAAAACTAAAAGCTACTTGAACCAAACCACAATTCCCATCGTCTAGAAGTTCATATTGAAATCCATTAAACTCTCCAATATTTATAAAATCTTCTACAACTAATGTATCAGCACATAAGGTATTAGTATTCGTTACTATTAAAGTTATATCATAAGATCCTAGAGCAGTATAAGTATAACTTGGATTAACATCTGTTGAATTTGAACTAGCATCTACTCCAAAATCCCAATAAAATGCAAGGTCTCCACTCATCGAAGTTGTGTTCGTAAAGTTAACGGTATGTGGTACCGTACAACCAATTGTTTCATCTGCTGTAAAGCTTGGAGTAGGTGTATTTATTACTTCAACCGCATTAGGATCTGTAATCGTAATCTCACATCCATTTTCATCAAAAACCGTTATAATCGGAGTAAAATTCCCTGAAGTTGTATAAGTATGAACATACATCATAGTCATCGAATCATTTCCATTTTGATTAACAACCGTCCCATCACCAAAATCCCAAACCACAGAATCTATGTTTGTAGTTGAGGTCAAAGTAAAATTAACAGGCAATGGACTACATCCTAAATCCGTATCATTAGCCAACGTTATTGTCGGTGGATCGAAAATAAATATTTCCTCACAATAACTCTCCGTCGCCCCAGAACCATCTACTAATTCAAGACAAATATTAAACGTTCCTCCAATAGGAAAAACTCGAATCGGTTCTTGTTGATTCGAGAATGAAATACCATTTACTTTCCAATCATAAATTGGATTAGACAAATTTGATTGTGGATAAAAATTTACTGAGGCTGGGGCACATGGACTTCCAATGCCATTCTCAAATTGGTAAGTAAAAAGTGTATCTTGTCCAGCTACAAAAAATGTCAAAAACATCATCGGTAACAGGATTTGCAGCTTTCTAAAGGATTTAAAGAGCATATCCAAAAATGTTAAGTTTATGAAACAATCATCAAAAATTCGAGGGGAATTAAAAAACAATCATGAGGGAGAAATCTTGGGGAGAAAATAACTTTTACGACATCCTAATTATAAATTTTGCAATTTTAAAAACTAGATTTGCGTTATCAATAAAGTCATTTGACTTATCTAAACGCATAAACTATGCCTATATGAAAAAGTTACTAATATTTGTTTTTTGCTGGTCATGTTCTGTAGGAATTTTTGCCCAAAACACAAAAGCTCAAAATTTGGACAAAATTTCTTCTGATCAAATAAAAATTGCCGAAGATACCCTTGGGGCACTAGGTTTTTTGATGGTAAATGACTCTTTACCAGAGCATCGTTTTGGAGCTTGTAAAAAATTCATTCCAAAATTAGTTCAAGCATTAAAACATAAAAACTCTTTCAATTACCCTTTTAATCAACTCAATACTATTTCCATTTTATATCCACCTGATAGCACTTTTAGAATTATCACTTGGCAATTATATGTGGACAAAAATACTTACCATCAGTATGGTGCCATTCAAATGAATACCTCCGAATTGAAATTACACAGGCTTTTAGACAGACCTGGAAACCCCGTCAATATTGAAACAACTGAACTCAATTCAGAACAATGGCTAGGTGCAGTCTACTATAATATTTACCAATTTGAATCGCCAGAAGGACCGCAATATTTACTCTTTGGTTTTGATGGAAAATCATTTTTCTCCAAACGAAAAATACTTGATGTTTTGAAATTTAAGCAAGGAAAACCAGTTTTTGGTTCTCCCGTTTTTGTAAAAAATAAGGAAAATGAACCGACTACCACACAATCTAGATTAGTCCTAGATTACTCTGCTGAGTCATCCGTAAAACTAAATTATGATTTGCATTTAGAGATGATCATTTTCGATCATTTAACTCAACAACCCAGTCCATTTCCAGGGGAAGATTTTACTTGGATTCCAGATGGAACTTACGAAGGCTATGAATTAAAAAATGGAGTTTGGGAATACCAAGAGAAAATTTTTGATCATAAATATGAGATGAACGAATTTCCAGTTCCAGAACCAATCCTTGGTGGTGATCGAAAAAGTAGAAAAAATATTTTAGGGAAAAAGAAAAATTAATATAATCTAACCTAGATTAATTAAAGAAGCCGAATAATGGAAATTCCATAGTTCGGCTTCTTTAATTCTAAATTCCACTTAAACATAATTTTGGTTCGGTACTTAATTAATAAATTCTTTGTGCTATTTTGCAAAAACATTATAAACAACACATTAGATTTAGTTATGCACAAGAAACTTATCTTTTCTCTTATCTTATTCTTCCCCTTTTTCCTTTCTGCCCAAATGGATATTAAATGGTCAGAGTTAGGATTCAGTAAATCAACTATTCATGATCTTCTATATTCTAATGACCATATTTATATGGTAAAGGTCAATATGAATGGTTTTGCCTTATCAAAAAAAAATAATACGTCATTTTATAAATATGATTCAGATTTAAAAGAAATAAAAAACTCTTTCCAAAATCTTACCTACGGTTCAAAAAAAGCAGTTTTTTCAAAATTAATTGAAATCAATAATAAACCTTATTTATTAAGTCAAACAAAAGGCTCCTCAGGAATGAAGAAAATAGTCATTCAGGAAGTTGACAAAAATACTTTAAAATTTGTAGGTGAAAAAATAGGACTAATTAATTTGAGAAAAAACGGTTTATTAAATAATGCTGATTTTCATTTTGAGCAATCTCCTGATAAAAATTTGACTTTAATTATCTCAGAAATAGATGTTAAATCAAAAGCACCAAGAAAATTTCAATTTAATATCTTGGACAAAAATTTAAAAACCATTCTAAAAAAGGAAATAGAAATCAAAAAAACGAATAAGCATTTTAAATATATTAAATCAAAAATTGATAATGAGGGTAATATATTTATGATGGGTTTTCAAAATCAATTGAAAAAAGATATTGATAAGTCTCAAGCCTATTTTTGGCGATATATTTTAAATTCTGAAAAAAGCACTTTAACAAAACTTGCACTATCTTCAAAAAAATTTATTAGGGATGTAAATTTTTCAATTAAAAACGACTCTATTATCCTCGCAGGATATTACACAGAAAATAAATCATATCTAGGAAATAAGGTTAGAGGAATTGTTCACACAACTATTTCAAAATACTCTGAAAAAAATTAGTCTGGCACTATAATCCATTCTCGAACTCAATTCTTCATCACTTTAAAGATGATAGAAAAAAGAAAAGATATGCAAAGAAAGGTATTACAAAAGAATATGCTAATCTTAAAATTAGTAAAATTCAACAAAATGAAAATGGCGAAATTTTAATCATTGGAGAAACAGATTATAAAGTAAGTAGTGGAGGTGGAAAAAATGGAATGACGACGTCGACAGCTTACAGCAGTAATTTGATTATCGCAACGATAGGATCAAATAATAAATTACTTTGGGAAGTACCTATTGAAAAAAAACATTCAAAAGATGAATGGTTTCATCATCATTCTTATTTTGCTGATTTGAAAAATAATAAAACAAGGATCTTCTATAATAATTCAAGTAACAAGGATTTTCCTAAAGGAACTTTAATCTCTACTATTTCTTCACAAGGGAAAATAAAAACAGAATTAATGTTTAGTAAAGGGAAAGATAAAATCCTTTCTTGTCCAACTTTTTGTAAAAAAATTGACGAAGGAAAATATTTAATTTACGGTAGAAATTGGTTAAAAAACAAATTAGGAATTTTGGTATTGAATAATTAATAATCCATCAAATTTCAAAAATCTATTATTAAAATTATTTATCCTTAATCTTTATTCATCTTGACAAAATGAAATCACATAAAATTCTTTTCGAAAAAACAGCCCACTATTTCACCCTCGGAGAAGCCAACAAAAATACCAAATACTTTTGGCTAGTCACCCATGGCTATGGTCAATTAGCGAGCAGATTTATTTACAAATTTGACCAACTCAATTTAAATGAAAATTTCGTTTTAGCCCCCGAAGGACTATCTAGATTTTATTGGAAACGCTCCGCTCCAAACCCAGTTGGCTCAAGTTGGATGACCAAAGAAAATCGTTTAGATGAAATTGCAGATTATACTCGTTATATCAAAAAATTATACGAGGAATATAAATCTCAAATGTCTGATAATGTAAAAATTATCATGCTTGGTTTTTCTCAAGGTTGTGCCACTCAGATGCGGTGGATCACTCGAGAATTTCCAAATTTCGACCATTTAATTTTATGGGCAGGTTTGCTTCCTGAAGATTTAGATTACACTCCACACAAAGATTATTTTTCCAAAAAAAATCTAAAATGGGTCTACGGAAATAACGATGAATTTCTCAAAGAAAAACATATCACTTGGCATCAACAATTTATGCAAGAACAATTCCTTGATTTTGAAAGTATCAAATTTGAAGGAAAACATGTGATTGACCGAAAGATACTCAAGGAGGTTTTTGAGAAAATAAAAAACTCAGATTAAACCGTGACACCACTTCGAGCCGTACCACAGTTTTCTCTCTCCAAAAACATATTTCTTAATTCATCATTTTTGTAATATATTTGAGTATGATGTGAAAGTTTATTTTTCATAACGCTTCGCTAACACATTTACATTTTAAAAAAATTAAAATTAAAATACCATGGGATTCTTTAATGAAATAAAAAAAGTACTCTTCGGAGCAAAAGCAGTTACCAAATCAGCAGCAGACAAAGCAACTGATTATGGGAAAGAAAAAGGAGCTGACTTTTTAGATTCAGCTGATGATTTTTTAGGTTCAGCTAAAGAAACTGCTGGCGATGTAGGAAGTTCAATGAAGGAAAAAGGAAGTGATTTTTTAGGTAAAGCAAAAGATGCCGCAGGCGATTTTAAAGAATCTTTTAGTGAAAAAGCAAGTGACTTTGTCGATGGTGCAAAAGATGTTGCCAACAAAACCTACGACTCTTTAGCTGAAAATGAGATGGTCAATAAAGCTGGAGGAGTTGCAGAAGATGTTGGTGGAAAGATTCTAGATGCTGGAAAAAAATTCGAAGAAAAAGCTGGAAGTGTTGCTGAAAATGTAGGTGGTGTAATTCTCGATAAAGGCGGTGATCTTTTGGAAAAAGGAAAAGATCTATCAGAAAATATCGGCGAAAAAATTCATGATTTGGCTGGAGATGCCATGGAAAAAGCCAATGATCTAGGGAGTACTATTCAAGATAAAACCAATGATCTAGTTGAAAAAGCAAACGCAGCAGCAGCTAAAGATAATTTAGAAAATCAAATTGACGAAGCATCTACTTTGGGAGAAAGGTTGGAAAATCATATCAAAGGAAAAGACATTCTCGATCAAAAAGATGCACCAATTGGTTACGATAAATTAGATGAAAGTTTACTTGAAGGAAAAGATGATTTTTGGTCAAAAGCAGAAAAATATGCAGAAGGTGATTACAGCGGAAAAGGAAAAAATGAAACACCTTCAGCGGCAAATGATATTTTTGCTAATACCGAAGAACGTCAAAAAGAATTGGGAGAAGCTGCTGAAGAGCCTCCTCAAAAAGAACCTTTTAAAGGTGAAATTAAAGGTTTTACAGATATTGATGGTGATGGCGATCCATTAATTGATGACGCAATTATTGATGAAGACTAATTTTTAATGGTGAATCATTAACGATGAATGGTGAATACGACAATATAATTACATTGTCGTATTCACCATTCACCGTTAAAAACTAACCATTATTTAGTGCATCCGATCTCCTCTTACTTCTAATGTTTTCAACATTTCCTCTTCAAAATCCAAATATTCTTTCCATCGCTTTGTCACTTTTTCTTCCGTAGAATATTTTTTGGCTAATCTGATAAACATTTTATAATGAGCAGCTTCGGCTACCATAAAATTATAATAAAAACTTTTCAATTCATCATCAGAAATATGCAATGACAACAATCGAAATCGCTCACAACTTCTCGCTTCAATCAATGCAAAAACTAATAATTTTTCTACTAAGCGATCTTCCCAAGCACCATCTTTCTTTTGAAATTTCATCAACGCATTGACATATTCATCTTTTCGTTGTCTTCCCAAAGTTAAATTTCGCTTTTTCAACTCTGCTAAAACTAATCTAAAGTGTCCCCATTCTTCGGTTACGATAGGTGCTAATTCTTCCACCATTTCGATCTTTTCAGGATATTGTTGAATGAGAGTAATGCATGACGTGGCTGCTTTTTGTTCGCAGTAAGCATGGTCAGTTAAGATTTCTGTCAAATCCATTTCAGCCATATTTACCCATCGAGGATCGGTTGGTAATTGTAATCCTAATACTCTTTTATGAGTTTCATCTATTTCGTTCATCGTTACTTTTTTTCAAAAAATAAATACAAAATTCTGGATGCAAATTTACAAAATAGAAAATAAAAAGGCGTTACCGATTGTTCGATAACGCCTTTTTATCTTTTATTTTAAATATTATTAATTCTTAGTTTTCTTCAAAAGTTGTAAAAAACTCTGCGTCTCTGCGTTGAAAATTCTTTAGTAAAACCAATATTGAATAGTTCTATTAATTCAAACATTTAAACTGATTAATAAAAAAGTCTAAATTATAAACTTCATAATCTTCATAACCAGTATCCCAAATAATTCTGACAACATCCACTTCGCTTTTTTTCAAAGATTTCTCTTGTCCTGAATTGATTCGAAATTGACCAGTAAATATATGTTGCTTTTTCAATGGATCATAAACCCCATTGTCAGATTGATTATTCACTAAGCTTATGCTTTCTCCATTAATCATTTTTAAGGTTAATAAATTGCCTTTGGTTAAGCCACCAAATGCACGCTGAGCATCTGTCGTATTGATTGTAACAAATAAATTAAACAATAAAACACCTCCTTTGATTTGGGTCAAATTCCCTTCACAAGAAATATAATCCTCCTCTTTCATGTATCTCCTCATATCGTCATTTGTGAAAGTAAACAAAACATCTCTTTCTACATCTTTCCTCTTTTTTCCCATAAATTCATCAACACCATCAAAAACTAGATTACAATCTTTTTGAGGAGGATGATACATTACATCTTCATCAATCGAGTATTTTGCAAACTTTTTAGACGCCAGATAAAATAACCCATCTTCTTTATAAGTGTACTTCGAATCTTGCAATTCTTTCACTTTGACCTTTTGTTTTTTATTTTTCTTAGAATTCTTCTTTTTGGATTTTCTACTCGCTGATTTCTGAACTATTTTTCCTTGCTTCTTCAATCTTTCTAATTCTTTTTTAGTTTTTTTAGTTTTCTTTTTAGCATCTCTTTCCAAATCAGCAGCTAATTTCAATTGACGCTTTAATAAATAATATTCTTCGTCAGTTGAATTTTCATCAGTTTTCAAATCCTCCATCTCTTCCTCTATAAGTATTTTCGAAAATTTAATATCGCTCTCTCTTTCTAATGCTAAAGCCAGTTTATCTTCTGCCTTACTTAACAATCTTTCGAATCGCTCACCGTCATCATCATCTTCCGAATCGCCTTTTGGAGTTTGTTCATCAAGAATATCATGGGGGGAAGCAATTTGTGATCGTTTATTATCTTTCTCAATCTCTAAATGAGTAGGATTAGTCTTATCAAAATACTCCCATCTTCCATCTGAAAAAAGTACAATTTTTTCTCCCTCTTTATTATGATCTATCTGTTGAGCATCAACCATAATTGAGAGAGCCAAAATGTAAAAAGTAATAAGGAGAAAACGTAAAAAATTTCTAACTTGCATAATTCAAAATTAATAAAAATAAAAAAAATACTAGATAATATAACGAAAAAAAACTCATTTACGTTATTGATTTCAATGAGAAAATTGTTTTTTTTAATAATTTAGAACTTACCCTACTTTACCTTTTGCAACAAAGATTTTATCATATTAAAATAACCAACTATATTACGATGAAAACTCAAGGATTGATTCAATCCAACTAAAAAATTCTTATCATGAAAAAATGCCTTTTATTTTTTATTGCTTTAGCTATCTGGGGATGTGAAACTAATTCTGATTCTGGAAGTTTAACTTCTCCTAACGAAATTCAAAAAGTAGACTTTAAAACTATACCTGTGACCTATCCTGATGTAAAAAAAGACGAAACCGTTGATGATTATCACGGCACCGCAATCCAAGACCCATACCGATGGTTGGAAGACGATAATTCCAAAGAAACTTCCGAGTGGGTAACCAATCAAAATAAAGTAACCTTTGATTATTTAGATCAAATTCCATATCGAGAAGCGATCAAAGATCGACTCAAAGATGTGTGGAATTTTGAAAGATTTGGAACTCCTTTTAAGGAAGGAGGAAAGTATTATTATTTTAAAAATGATGGCTTGCAAAACCAAGCAGTACTTTACGAACAAGAAACATTAAATGGAGTTTCAAAAGTAGCACTTGATCCTAATAATTTTTCAGCCGATGGAACGACCTCTTTGGGTAGTTTGAGTTTTAATAAAAATGGAAATTTATTAGCCTATCAAATTTCAGAAGGTGGTTCAGATTGGCGAACTATTCATGTCAAAGATTTGAAAACAGGTGAGACACTAAAAGACAAAATTAATTGGGTGAAATTTTCAGGAATCAGTTGGTTCAATGATGGTTTTTTCTATAGCCGATATCCAGAACCTAAAGATGGAACAGAGTTGTCTGCTAAAAATGAATTCCATCAAGTATATTTTCACAAGATTGGAACTGATCAATCTGATGACGTTTTGACTTACTCTGATCGGGCCAATCCTTTACAAAATGTTTATGCATCAACTACACAAGACGAACAATATTTAATTCTTTCGGTAGTGCAATCTACAAGTGGTAATGCCCTCTATTTCAAAGACTTAAGTAAAAAAGATGGTGAATTTATTCCAATTTGGCAATCATTTGACAATGACTTTTCGGTAGCTGATAATGATGGAAATAAGTTGTTGGTTATGACTAATTATCAAGCACCGAATAATCGAATTATTTCTATTGATACAGAGAATCCAGATGAAAAAAATTGGAAAGTAGTTATCGAAGAAAGTAAAGACGATGCTTTGCAAGGAATCAAAATTATCGATGGAAAAATTATCGCCACCTATATTCATGATGCATCAAGTAAAGTACAATTTCATAGTTTGGAGGGAAAATATGAGTCTGATTTGAAATTACCAGGCATCGGAACTGTTGGAGGATTTAGTGGAAAAAAAGAAGATAGTCAAGCTTTCTTTTCTTTTACATCCTTTACTCGACCAACCACCGTTTATAGTTTGGATATGGCTGCTAAAAAAATTGACATTTTCAAAGCACCAAAAGTTGATTTTAAATCTGATGATTACACGACCGAACAAGTTTGGTTTAAAAGCTACGATGGAACAAAAGTTCCCATGTTTTTGACTTATAAAAAAGGGTTGAAATTGGATGGAAAACGACCAACTCTTTTATATGGTTACGGTGGTTTTGATATTCCAGTTTTGCCATCATTTAGGGTTGCCAATACTGTTCTTTTGGAAAATGGAGGAATCTATGCCGTTGCTAATATTCGAGGTGGAGGAGAGTTTGGAAAAAAATGGCACAAGGCAGGAACAAAAGAAAATAAGCAAAATGTTTTCAATGATTTTATTTCAGCTGCTGAATACTTGATTGCTCAAAACTATACAACACAAGAAAAATTAGCCATTCAAGGTGGCTCCAATGGTGGACTTTTAGTAGGCGCATGTATGACACAACGACCTGATTTATTTCAAGTCGCTTTTCCACAAGTAGGTGTTTTGGATATGTTGCGTTATCATACATTTACCATTGGTTGGGCTTGGGCAACAGATTATGGAAGAAGCGATGATCCAGAAGCCTTTAAATATTTAATCAAATATTCTCCTTTGCATAATGTAAAAGAAACTGAATATCCTGCCACTATGGTAACGACAGCAGATCATGATGATCGAGTAGTTCCAGCGCACTCTTTTAAATTTATTTCTGAATTACAAAGCAAACATCAGGGAGATAATCCAGTTGTCATTCGAGTAGAAACAAGTGCTGGTCATGGCGCAGGTGTTCCCACAGATAAGCAGATTCAATCCGCCGCAGACATGTCTAGTTTTATGCTTTTCAACATGAAAGAAGATGTGATTTATGACCTAAAAAATTAACTGTAAATGATTAGCGGTGAATGGTTAACATACCCAAAACAAAAAGCACAAGTTATCACTTTGGGTATATTAACCGTTCACCATTAACAGTTAACCGTTAAACTAGCACCTATGAGAATCCAACGAATCGAGGAGTTTAAAATCAATAAAAATCAACATTCTGAAATTAGCGAATTACTCAAATTATGTTTTTCCTCCTATCCTGCCAATCAGTCTTTTTACAAACAATTTCCTAGTTTTCGATTTTTAGTTTTTGAAGAAAAAAAATTGATTGCACACCTAGCGATAATTCACCGATTAATCAAAGTTGGTGAAGATAGCGCTGTTATCTTTGGTGTTTCAGATTTATGTGTTCATCCTAATTTTCAACATAAAAAAATTGCAAGTATATTGTTAGAAAAATTAGAAAACCTAGGTAACAAACACAAAATTGACTTTATTACTTTGATCGCTCAAGATCAAATTTTTTATAAAAAAAATGGATTCCAAGCGGTCAATAATAATTGTAGATGGTTGATTATCAACGAGACACAATCGCTTGGACTTGCTCAGCGGAATTTAGATAATGCGCTGATGATTAAACCTTTAGGTAAAAAAAACTGGGGAGAGAGAATGGTGGATTTTCAAGGATGTCTCTTCTAAGTATTTGAGAAGTTTGACGATACTATTTGAATTCTTTCTATGAGAAATTTCGTTGAATTTTTCAAATCTAAAATCTTTGTTCAATATTCGATATTCAAAAAAACCTCACCTAGTCCCTTCGATTTCACTACATTTTCTTAAATTCGCTAAACAAAAAATAGACTTTGGCACTTTAGATAACATAATGAAATATAAATTACTTTTCCTTTTTCTTCTGTTGACTTGCTTAGGTTTTCAATCTTCGAAAAAAGCCCCGCTTTCTGCTCGAATTGCTAATTATGATATTCAAGTCAAATTGGACATAGAGCAAAAAAAATTAATTGCTCACACTAAATTAATTTGGAAAAACCCTTCGGCTGATACCGTTTCAGATTTACAATTTCATCTTTATTATAATGCTTTTAAAAATTCGGAATCCACATTTTTTAGTGAACGTGGATTGCCCTCTCTTTTTAAGACTTCCTTGCAAGAGGATTGTAATTGGAGTTGGGTAGAGATTCAAAATATGACCGATAATTTTGGAAATGACCTGGCTGCCAATATGCATTACATTCAACCTGATGATGATAATAAATCTGATCAAACCGTTTTGAGAGTCCCACTTCCTCGGCCTGTTTTACCCAATGAATCTATCGAAGTAGAATTTGATTGGATTGGAAAAATTCCCAAGACAATGATTCGAACGGGATACAATAAAGATTTTTATTTTATGGCACAATGGTATCCGAAGGTTGGAGTTTACGAACCTGCGGGAATGCGATACGCCAAAAAAGGTGGATGGAATTGTCATCAATATCATTCAAGTGGGGAGTACTATGGAGAGTTTGGAAATTATAAAGTAGCGATGACTGTGCCTGAAAACTACATGGTTGGTTCAAGTGGAACTCAACCTAACCCTCCTAAAAAAAATGGTGATCAAACCACAACTTGGAACTTCGAGGTAGATGATGTAATTGATTTTGCTTGGGGGGCTTCCCCTCATTTTGTTGAAAGTAAAATGAATTGGAAAGGGATAGAAATTCGACTCCTCACCTACCCTGAACATGTGCATTTCAAAGAACGATATTTTACAATTCTGCCACAGGCGCTAGAATTCTTTGAAGAGAATTTTGAAAAATACCCTTACCCAAGTTTGACAATAATTGCCCCACCTTTTCACGGAATATATACTGGAGGTATGGAGTATCCAACTTTGATTACTACCTTGAATAGTTGCTTATTGCCAACTGGAGTTCGGTCAACGGAAATTCTGACAGTTCATGAATTCGTCCATCAATATTTCCAACAAATAGTAGCGACAAATGAAATGGAAGAGGCCTGGATGGATGAAGGAATTACCAACTTTTATGAAGGCGTAATTATGGATAAAATTTATGGAGAGAAAAGTTCGACAATTGATTTTATGGGGATCAAAACTGGAAATGCGGAAAGTGACCGAGTGAGTTATTTCAATATGGAAAACCCTGCTATTGCTCCGAATTCATTGAATAGTTGGGAGTTTCCAGGTGGTTCTTATCATACGATTCAATATAGTAAATCAGCCGTTTGGCTAAATACTCTAAAAAGAATTGTTGGAGAAAAAACTTTTAAAGAGGCGATGAAAACTTATTATTCCCGCTGGAAATTTAAGCATCCAAGTGCCAAAGATTTTGTGAATGTCATCAATGAAGTAGTGGCAAAAAATCATCCAGAAGAATTTGGGAATGGTATGAATTGGTTTTTCCAGCAAGTACTTTATGGTACTGAAATTTGTGATTATGCGATTTCTTCCATTTCAAATAACAATAAAATTACATCTGCTGGAATCTTCGATAATTTAGAAGAATGTGAAAAATCTGAATTGGCGAAAAATGAAAAGGAGGAAGAAATTTTTATTTCAAATGTTGTAATTCAACGACTTGGAAACATGACTTTGCCTATGGAAATTTTAGTCCGATTTGAAGATGGAAAAGAGATCATAGAAAAATGGGATGGAATGGCTACCATGACAACTTTTAGTTACGAAGGAACTCAAAAAATTGAATGTGCAGAAATTGATCCTCAACATAAAATATTATTAGACAAAAATTTACTCAACAATAGTTTTACCAGTAAACCCAACCTAAGTGGTGTTCGAAAATATGTCAATGAATTTATGTTTTGGATGCAAAATGCAATGGAAGGATTGGGAATGTTCATCTAGAAACCAAGTATCAGATACTTTTATTATAAAAAAATGGCAATAATAAAATCCTACCGTTCAGGTTGGAAAAAAGTTTGGAAAAATAAAAAAATGTGGGTGCTCCTGTACTTACTCAACTTTGTATTTGCATTGTTATCTGCAGTACCTTTCTCTGGTTTTTTAAGCAAATCTATCGGGCATTCTTTGGCTAATACAAACATGTTAAATGGATTTGATTATACTTTTATTTCAGACTTGCTGCGAGAATATGGAAGCGGATTTTCAGTTATTATGAATTTGTCGATGGGGATTATTCTATTGTTTTTTATCTTTTCTATTTTTTGGATGGGTGGTATTCTATCCATTTTAAAGAATAAAGAAAATGATTATTCCTTTCGGAAATTTTGGCAAGGAAGTGCTTTCTATTTTTGGAAACTTACTCGATTGACTTTTTATTTTACATTTTTCCAAATCGTAATTTTAGGCCTTTTTGCTTTCCTATTTTTGCAACAAGGCGTTTCTCCATTTGAAGTGGAGAGTGAGGTTTCGATTATTAAATCGGTCATGATTCTTTTGCCTATCTATCTTTTTTTTGCAACGATAGTTTTTATGATTCAAGATTATGCAAAAATCCATATTGTACATGATGATGCGAAATTTATTTTCCAACCAATCAAAAATGCTTTTCGTTTTGTTTTAAAAAATTTTAGAAAATGCTTTGGGCTGTATCTTTTAAACTTGTTGACTTTTGTAGTATTTTTTGGAATTTATTGGATTTTGAGTAATGGCTTTAAGAGTAATTCTACTCCTACAATTCTACTTTTATTTTTGATCGGACAAGCATTTATTTTTAGTCGGATTGCGGTAAAATTATTGAACTTAGGAAGTGCTATGGAGATGTTTCAAAATCTAAAAAAAGAGGCTTAACTCTAATTTTACTTTTCCAAAAAAAAAGCTACCGACAAATCATTGCCGATAGCTTTTCAAAATTACTGTTATCAAAATCAATAACTAGTTTTAGTTTTCATCTTTTTTATTTTAAAATTCTCTGATCGCTTTCCAAGAACCTGTAATTGGAAGTGTACCTCCACCATTCGGATCATCCACATTACCTGTAAATGTTCCTGAATTAGTTTCACCAATTACTGCGGAATAATTATCTACCGTAATTGTCATATCTGTTCCTGAAACGGATACACCATTTGAGGTAGAAAAGTAAAATGAAAGCACATCAAATGTTCCTGGTCCATCGATTATCGCTTCAAGTGAAAAATTATTTTGCATAGCATCATTTCCATATAAATAATGGTAGCCCGCCCCTGTTCCTAATGAATCAAAAAGACTAACATATTCTGTCAAATTAGTGGTCGTTCCATTATAGTCGAAAATGATATATTCTGCCAAAGAGATACATGCTTGCAATTCACCAAAGTCAACTGTACTTGCATTTGTAAAAATAGTGGCATCACTTTGAGTAAACGCAGCTAAATCGACTGCTGTTATTTCTACATCAGCTGTAATTCCACAATGAATAAAAGTATAATCAATAGTTCCATCAGTTGTGTAAGCATAATATTCTGCCCAACCTAATTTGATTTTTGCATAACCATTTGTAACTGGGTTGTTATCACAATCAACCAAAGTTCCTGTAATCGTCAATGAATTATCAGCAACAGTAGAAGGATCAATATTAATTGGATCCAAAGTTACATCAGCTGTAAATGGTCCTATTTCCTGACTATGAATTGCATCTCCACAATTGTTAAATGAACCAGCATAAACATTTAATGTAAAGGTAGTGTTAGCTGGAACTTGTCCAGAAAAAACTCCTGCAGTATTAGTCACATCACATGCTGTACTTGCCCATCCATTATTATCAAATGTTAGACAAACAGTAGCACCTTCTAATTCTACCCCATCTAACAATACACTTCCGTCCAAGTAAATTAAATCCCAATTGATATCACAATTCCAATAAGTGAAGTGTGAAACGTCACCCACATATTCGTCACCTTGCAAAGTTGCTTTTCCTTCTTCTTTCCAAACTCCATTAGTTTCGTCAAAATACCAAAGTGGAATTTCAGCAGGAGCAGAACTAGATTGAGTACTTCCAACTGGCATAGTTAATTGAACTGTTTTTCCATCTGCAACATTCAACAATTCTCCTCCACTTCCTAATAATTCTACTGCCACCATTCCGTAAGTTGTCAATCCTTCCTCTACATTATCAGTTGTAATTCCTCGAAGATCACCAGGCATGATGGATGAAATATTGTCAGCAGTTGGATCCAAGTATTGAGCAGCAACTTCAACTGTTCCAGTATACGGATTACCATTAGCATCTGCAACTGCATTAGCTGGGAATTCTAATTTTACTCCTTCAGGAGTGGTAACTGTTCCTCCACTTGCTCCAACCGTTCCTTGAATTGTTTTTTCCAAAAGGCTAATTTTTACATTAGATCGTTGATCGGCAAAAGCAAAAAATGTTCGAGAACCGTGGAAGTATCCATCCTTTTCGACTTTTACAAAAGCTCGATTTTCAAGGACAGTCACATTTTCAAATTTAAAAATTCCATTAGCATCCGTGGTCGTCATTTCATTTCCAAAACTTACATTCGCTCCTGAGATTGCAATATTATTCACATCTACAACCAATCCTGCTACAGAGGTATTTACATTTATAAAATTTCTAGTATTGTCAATTGGCGGTGGCATATCATCTATAATTACCGAATCTTTTTTACATGAGGCAAAAACAAGTATAGTTGCCAATACGAGTAGAATAATTTTTTTCATTTAAATTGAAATTTTTTAATGGTTTAAAAAAAATTAGATTTTTTCTGAATTAAATAAGCTGTAAGCCATCTTATTGGGCTTTCAATTGTTATCACGGAAGGTTCGTGTAGAAGGTTGGGTTGATATTTATTTATTTCAAAAAAAAAAGCTATCAACAAATAATTGTCAATAGCTTTTCAAAATTACTGTTATCAAAATCAGTAAATAGTTTTAGCTTTTTTCTTTTTTCTAAAATTCCCTAATGGCTTTAAAGGAGCCGGTAATTGGGGAGGTTCCAGAACCTATGCTTATTTCACCAGTAAATGTTCCTTCGCATGTTTCCCCAATTGTTCCTGAATATTGAGTAAATGTTACTGAAATATCACTTCCATATCCTCCATTTGGATTGCTTTGATTTCCTGGTACATAAATGTAACCTCCACCAAATGTTCCTAGTCCACCATCAGAAGTTTGAAGAGAAAAATAACCTTGATTATTATATTGACCAGTAATAAATTGCTCTCCTGATCCTTGGTTCAATGAATCATTGATAGAAATATATTCAGTTAGTGTGTAAGTTATTCCATCTAAATCATAAGTAATAAATTCTGCCAAAGTAATACATGCCTGTGTAGTTCCCATGTCAATTGTATTAGACCAAGAATAAGTTGCTGGATCGCTTTGAGTGAAATCATCTAAATCAACCGCTGTGATTTCAAAAGCTGCTGGATTGCCACAATGAATGAAAGAATAATTAATTGTTCCATCTGTCGTATAGACATAATATTCAATCCATCCTATTTTGATTTTAGCATAACCATTAGTAACTGGGTTGTTATCACAGTCAACCAAATTTCCAGTTACAGTTACGGAATTATCAGTAACTGTTGACGGATCTATATTAATTGGATCAAGTGTTTCATCAGCAGTAAATGGGCCTATTTCTTGGGTATGAATCACATCTCCACAATTAGAATATCCTGCTGGATAAACATTCAAAGTAAACGTGCTATTGGTTGGTACTTTTCCAGAAAACATTCCTCCAGAATTAGTTACGTCACAAGCCGAAGTTCCCCATCCATTGACCTCAAATGTCAAACATACATATGCTCCTTCCAAACTTGCTCCATCTAACAATATACTTCCATCTATATAAATTAAATCCCAATTGGTATCACAATTCCAAAAAGTGAAGTGAGAAACCTCACCTATATATTCATTTCCTTGCAAAGTTGCTTTTCCCTCTTCTTTCCAAACTCCATTGGTTTCGTCAAAATACCAAAGTGGGATTTCCGCAGGTGCAGAACTTGTTTGTGTATTTCCTACGGGCATGGTTAACTGAACTGTTTTGCCATCAGCAACATTCAATAATTCGCCTCCACTTCCTAATAATTCTACAGCGACCATTCCGTAAGTAGTCAAACCTTCTTCTACATTATCAGTCGTAATTCCTCGAAGATCTCCAGGCATGATTGATAAAATATTGTCAGCAGAAGGATCTAAATATTGAGCAGCTACTTCAACTGTTCCGGTGTAAGGATTTCCATTAGCGTCTGCAACTGCGTTAGCTGGGAATTCTAATTTCACTCCTTCTGGAGTCGTAACCGTTCCTCCGCTTACTCCAACTGTTCCTTGAATCGTTTTTTCTAAAAGACTGATTTTTACATTTGATCGTTGATTGGCATAAGCGAAAAATGTTCGAGATCCGTGGAAGTAACCATCCTTTTCCACTTTTACAAAAGCTCGATTTTCAAGTACTGATACATTTTCAAATTTAAAAATACCATTAGCATCAGTTGTCGTTGTCGTATTTCCAAAACTTACTATAGCATCAGCAATTGCTATATTATTTACATCAACCACTTGTCCAGCAACTGAAGCATTTACTTGAACAAAGTTACGTGTGTTATCAACTGGTGGATCATCAACTATAACAGGATCTTTTTTACATGAAGCAAAAACAAGCATTCCAGCTAACACAAGTAGAATAATTTTTTTAATCTGAATTGAATTTTTTAATCGTTTAAATAAATTAGATTTTTTTAAAATTGAAATAAAATGGTAGTCATCATTTCGAGTTTTCAATTACTATCACGGGAGGTTAATTGGAAAGGTTGGGTCGGGTTATATTTTTTTCTCAAAAAAAACTACCGACAAATAATTGTCGATAGTTTTTAAAATTTCCAATTATTAAAATCACTAACTAGTATTAGCTTCAGCTTTAATTTTTAAATTAATCTAATCTCTTATTGCTTTAAAAGAGCCCGTTATCGGTGAAACTGCTCCTGTGGGATCAGTAAGTTCTCCAGAAAAAGTACCTTGACAAACTTCTCCAGACACCCCTGAATATTGAGTAAATGTTACCTCAATATCATCTCCATATAAACTTACTTGGTTTGCCCAAATACTAATTGTGCCTCCTGAAAAAGTACCGACTGCTGTTCCATCTATGCTAATATTAGTATAAACTTGATTTCCAGAGGATCCAGAAATGTGCTGTGTCGGAGCTCCGAGTGTATCATAGATACCTATATATTCAATCATTGTATAATTTACACCACCATACTCATAAATAATATATTCATCTAGTGTTATACAGGCTTGAACTTCTCCTACATCAATGTTACCACTCATCGGATAAGTAGATAGTTCACTCTTAGTTGCTCCATTTATATCATAAAATGTAACTTCTACATCATCTGTCAAAGTACCACAATGAATAAAAGTAAAATCAAGTGTACCATCTACTGTGTAAGAATAAAATGTATAATATCCTACTGTGATTTTTGCATAGCCATTTGTTACCGTATTATTATCACAGTCAACCATTGAACCTGTTACATTCAATGTACTTTCATTAATAGCAGAACCATCAAGGTCAATTACATCCAATGTTACATCCGCAGTAAAAGGACCAATTTCGGCAGTATAAAAAGCTGCAGTACCACAGTTCCCAGCTGGCCCATAAACCTCTATCGTAAATATTGTATTGGTTGGAACTTGTCCTGAAAAGACACCTGCAGAATTAGTATAATCACATGCTGTAGAATTCCAACCTCCATTATCAAAAGACAAACAAACATTCGATCCTTCTAATATAACTCCATCCAATAAGACTGTTCCATCCAAGTAAATTAAGTCCCAATTAATATCACAATTCCAAAAAGTAAAATGTGAAACATCTCCAATATATTTATCTCCTTGCAATGTTGCTTTACCTTCTTCTTTCCAAACGCCGGTAGTTTCATCAAAATACCAAAGTGGAATTTCTGCGGGTGCAGAACTTAATTGTGCACTTCCAACAGGCATCGTTAATTGAACTGTTTTACCATCTGCTACATTTAATAATTCATCATTACTTCCTAATAATTCTACGGCAACCATTCCATAAGTTGTTAACCCTTCTTCAACATTATCAGTTGTAATACCTCGAAGATCTCCAGGCATAATATTTTCAATATTTTCAGCAGTTGGATCTAGATACTGAGCAGCTACTTGAACTGTTCCCGTATATGGAGAACCATCAGCATTGGCTACAGCGTTAGCTGGAAAATTTAACTGCACTCCTTCTGGTGTAGAAACTGTTCCACCACTAGCACCAACTGTTCCTTGAATCGTTTTTTCCAATAAACTAATTTTGACATTTGATCGCTGATTAGCATAAGCAAAAAATGTTCGAGATCCGTGGAAATATCCATCTTTTTCAACTGTTACAAATGCTCTATTTTCAAGTACAGAAACATCTTCAAATGTAAAAATTCCATTTTCATCAGTTGAAATAGTTTCCGTTCCAAAACTTACTAAAGCATCTGAAATGGGAGTATTGTCTTTATCAACTACTTGTCCAGCAACTGAAGTATTTACTTGAACAAAGTTTCGAGTATTATCAATCGGCGGTGAAGGTGGATCTACAATAATGGTATCTTTTTTACATGAGGCAAAAGCGAGCACCCCCGCTAGCATGAGCAGAATAATCTTTTTCATCTGAATTGAATTTTTAAATTGTTTAAAAAAATGATTTTTTGAATTGAAATAAGAAAGAAGGTTTCTTATTTGCTTTTCGATTGGGTACACGAGAAGTTGGATAGGAAAGGTTGGGTGAGTTTTATTTTTTTCTAAAATTTAGATTTTTTGAAATTACAATTGGAGAACTATTTGAATAAAATAGTTCCCCAATTCCTTTTTCTAAAAAAATATTTAGAAAATAAAATGACAATCATTTTTGAAAAAAAGTTAAATTTCCTTTTTAATAGTTGGGAGTTTAGTAAACCATTTATACAAAACAGGCACCACCACCAACGCCAAAATCGTACTCGAAATCATTCCACCAATAATCGTAATCGTCAAAGGTGACCATTGATTTGTTCGTTGCAAAGTCAAAGGCACCAATCCCAAAATCGTCGTAATCGAAGTCAAAACAATCGGTTTAAATCTTCGCTTGCTTCCAAGAATAATCGCTTCTTGCAAAGTCATCTGACCTTCTTCTACTAATTGATTAATATAATCAACCAGTATAATTGAATTATTGACCACAATTCCAATCAAACTAATTAAACCTACAAAAGCAAAAAATGAAAATGGCCAACCTGTCAAATATAAAGCGATAAATGATCCACAGATTGCCAATGGAATCGCTGAGAAAACAATAAATGGTTGCAACACAGAACGAAATTGTAAAACCAAAACTGCAAAAATTGCCACCTGCGCTAAAATCAAAATCACTCCCAAACTTCCAAAAGTACTTTGTTGTTCTTTATACTCACCACCAATCACATATTCATATCCTCGTGGCAAATCAATTTTTTTCAACTGCTCGATTATTCCTTCTGTAATCGGAATCGTCTTATCCAAATCTGTCACTCCTGCAAAAACAGAAGTATTTCTTTTTAAATCTAAATGTTCAAATTGTGCAATACCTCCTTCAAATCGAACATCGGCAATATGATTTAAAGGAATCTGTCCACCCATCCGATTTGCCACATATATTTTATTTAAATCTTCAATACTCGGCGACTCATCAAAAGGCATCCTGATCACCAAATTATAATCTTCATCATCATCTAAAGTTATTTTATCAATCGCTAAACCATTCAAACTTGCTCGAACAGTTTGATCAAAATCTAATTCAGATACTCCAAGTAATCCAGCTTTTTCTTTATTCAAATTTATTTTAAGCTGCGTTTGATTACGACGCATTGGATTGTTGATATTAATTACGTTGGGTGTCGCAGCCAAGGTAGATTCTACTTGAAGAGATAATTCTTTCAAAATTTTTAAATCCTCCCCAACTAATTTAATTTCAATTGGAGCACTAACAGGAACACCATTCTTCAACTCTTCCGTTGTAATTTCAGCTCCAATATATTTTTTAAATTCTTTCCTTAAATCTGAAAGCGTTTTATAAAAACGACCTTGATCCCATTCCGTAAAATTGACCAAAACTTCCCCACGAGATTTCATAAATGACGCTGGAATTTTATTGTAATAAATTTGTGGATTTCCATGACCAACATTTGTCGTATAATTTTTCACATAATCCATCGTGTCCAAAATTGATTCTACAAATTCAATCGCTTTTTCCGTTTCACCCAAACTTGAACCTCGTGGTGTTCGAACATCAATGAGTAGTAACGGTTTGTCTGCCGTAGGGAAAAAACTAACTCCGATTTTTGGAAATAAAGAAACACTAAAAACAAAAACTGCTACCGAAGCAATCATTATCAACCAACCTGTATTTAATGAAAACTTTAAAATAGGATCGTAAACCTTTTCCTCTAACCAATGAAAAAATCGGTCAGCATAAGATGGTTCTGTTCGTGCTTTTTTTGCCATCACCCAATTCGATAAAATAGGCGAAAAGGTCAACGCCAAAATCAAAGAAATGATTAAAGTAAAAATCACCGTAAAAGGCAATGACTGTAAAAACAAACCTGCACCTTCTCCCAATTGACTCAATGGAAAAAAGGATAAAACCGTCGTGACAGTCGAACTAAAAATAGCTAACCCAACTTCTGAAGCACCTTTCATTGCTGCTTCCCGCCTCGAAAGCCCTTCTTGAATAAATCGATTAATATTTTCAATCACCACAATTCCATTGTCCACCAAAAGTCCTAATGCCAAAACCAAAGAAGCAATCGAAATCTGTTGCAAACCAAAACCTGCTCCTTTTAATAAGCCCAATGACAAAATCATACACAACGGAATCAACGTAATAATGATAAATGCAGAACGCCAACCCAACACTAAAAAAATCACAATTCCAACTAGCAAAACTCCTTGCAACAAGTTGGAAAAAAATTCATTGATTCGTTTCTTCACCGCAGAAGCCTGCTCGAAGGAAACATTCAGATGAACATTTTTAGGCAACTCTTTTTTAAATTCATTGGTGAGTAATTGCACTTCTTGATCGACATCAATAATATTTTCACCCGTCTTTAATTTTAAAGTAATAAAAACAGATTTCATTTTATTGAATTCTGCTTTCCAAAGCAGGTCTTCATTTTCCATTTTCACCTCAGCAATATCTTTAAGATAAACTACTCGATTATTTCCTACAGCAACAATCGTATTTTTTATTTCTTCAATATTATCATATCCTCCGGTACTTTTTATCGTAAAATTCTTGGAACCTGCGACAACATTTCCTCCTGGAATATTGACGTTATTAGATCGTAGAATTCCAGCCACTTGCCCTAGATTAATATTTTGAGTAGCCATCCTTTCGTAATTCAGAGACACTCGAATTTCTTCGGCAGGACTTGCTTCGATTTTTATTTTATTTAAACCTTTGACTGCTTCTAATTTATCTTCAAAATCTTCGGCTAAATTTTGCAATTCACTATAACTTACATTATCTGAACTTAAAGCAAAGACCAAATAATTCACCATCTCCTCTGGTTTGATTTGCCGAACATCAAACAAAACAATTCCATCTGGTAAATCACCTCTGACACTATTTATTTGTCGCAAAACTTCATTGTACTTCTCGGTATAATCGCCTTCAAATTCTGAGTTCACTCCTACCCTCGCCAATCCTTCTGAAACGAATGCCTCAATTTCTGTAATCCCATCAAGCTCATTGATCGCTTTTTCAAGAGGATCAACAATCAAATTTTCCATGTCCTCAGGACTCGTCCCAGGATAAACTACGATCATATTATAAAATGGAAAACTAACTTGTGGATCTTCCGAACGAGGCATACTGACAAATGATCGTATACTCAAAACGATAGCAATCAAAATTACGATTACTACAAATTGTGCGTTCCGAATGGCTAATCTAGTTAAGTTCATTTTTTTATTTTATATAGATTCGATCTCCATCAATTAAATATGCCGCACCAGTTGTTACCACTTTTTCGATCATTCCTTCAGATGGTGTTTTTATAAAAATAGAATTGTTCGTGATATGAATTGGTTCCACTTTTATTTCCTTGGCGATAGTATCAGATTGAGTTGGAACAAAAATCGTCACCTCTTTTTGATCTCCTTCGACGATAGATTGAATTGGCAATTCTAAGTAAGGTTCACTTTCCATTGGACTAATTTTAGCTCGACCAATATAGCCATTCCGAAGTCTTTTCTTTTTCGCATCTATCGAAATTTCTACTTCAAAAGTTCCTGTCATCGGATCAGCGGACTCTGCGATATTGGAAACCTTCCCACTAAAAACTTCATTAGGAAATGCATCAAAATCTACTTCCGCCTGACTCTTCATTTTCACACGATTGACATCTTTATCGGAGAGAGAAACTTTCATCACATATGTACTTCCTTGCGAAGAAGCAATCATCAAAATAGGTTGTCCTGGTGAAACCAACTCATTCGGCTCTGCCAATCTTCGAATTACTCGACCGTTGACTGGGCTAATAATTTTGGCATATTTTTGATTAAATTTGGCTACCTCCAAGTCTGCTTCTGAAACTTGTAAAAGTGTTGTTAGGTCATCTATATTTTCAGCAGTAGCAACTGAATCTGCAAACATTTTTTTCACTCTATCTAAATCTCTACTTGCTTTTTGTACTGCTCTTTCTGCTTTCAAAACTTGTGCATCAATTTCATTAGTTCTCACCGTCCCTAGCAAACTTCCTTTGCGAACATAATCTCCTTCTTTAGCTTTTAAACTAGAAATAAATCCACCAATTTTAAAAGAAAGTTTGAGTTCTGTATCTGAACCAAGTCTGCCGATCGCTTGAATTGGAATGGGTTTCGTTTTGGCTTCTACGGTTTCAATTCTTACAAAATTCTTTTGCTGGGCAGGTTCTGATGACTCATTTTGATGATGATCTACCCGACAGGAGAAGGCAAAAAAGAGGAGTAAAAAAAAGATAAAATGCTTCATTATTTTTTATTGAAGATTTGAATATTTATTTTTAAATCTAGTAGAACAATCCATTTAAAATACTGACTATCAACACTTTACTTACTTCCCTGTAACTTTTTCCAATTCAGCTAAAAGAATCAAATAATCATATTTAGAAAGTGCTCTAGACATTTTACTAGTCGTCAAACTATTTTGAGCTTGAGTCAATTGAATCAAAATTGCTTTATCATTTCGGTAGCGAGCATTGATGGCGTCATAACTTTTTTGCGCACTTCTTACCGCTACTTCTTCTGCTTGCATTCTGATTTGGAGCGAACGAATTTTGTAAAAAATTTGAGTCACCTGCATTTCTATCTGCTGCGATAATTGCTTCCGATCATTTTCCAAAATCCGTTGATCGACATCAATTTCTTCTATTTTATTTTTTCTCAAACCTCCATCTATCAAGTTCCAATTCATCCCCAATCCAATCGTAAATAATGGTCCACCATTATCAAAATTAAATGATTCCGTTTGCAAACCAATTCCACCTGAAATACCAAGTGTTGGTTTTTTTTCTTTATCAATTCTTTGTTGATTGAGTGAATTTAAGGCAGTTGCAACATCTATCTTTTTAAATTCTAAACGAGATTGTAAAGCAGTATTTTTTAAGGAAGTGATATTTTCAGTCGCTTGGATTTCACCTTTCAAAATATTTTCATCTACAATAATTTCCGCATCCAAAGATTTATTGAGCAACAAATTAAAATAAGCTTTCGCTAAATCTTGCTGCTCCATCAACATCGCTTTTTGGCTTTGCAAGTTGGCTATTTGAAATTCCACATCTGATAAAACATCAGGCGTCGCTTTGTCGTACTTAACTAATTTTTTATTGAAGATCAAAACCTCTTGAAGTAGCTTTTCCGTCTCATCCATGATCGCCAATCCTTCAAAAGTTTTGAGATAATTAAAATAACTAGTTTTGATTTGAGCAGCGATTTCTTTTTTACTCAATTCCAAGTCGAGATCATTGATTCGCAACAATTCATTTTGAATCTTCTGATTATATTTTATCGAACTATTGATCAACGGTTTTGAGATGGACAATTGCAAATCCAAAAAATTATTAGGCGCCAACTGAATTTTTTCATTTTCGATATTAGTTGGAAAACTGGTTGAACTAGTCAGTTGATTTAATGTTCCATAAACAGGATTAAACAAATCACCCAAAGGAAATAAAAGTTCTCTTCCGCCTTCGGCAAATAAATAGCTTGCGTTTAAATCCAGCGTTGGCTTCCACAATTTATTAGCTTGTTTAACTTTTGAATATTGCTTATCCTTTTTTAAAATTTCAGATTGGATACTTAAATTTTTAGTCAAAGCTTCTTTGACATAATTAGTTAAAATATCACTTTGAGAAAAGCCATTAGGAAGAATAAATATTTGGAAAAAAATAAAAAGAAGTAACGATATTTTGATTTTCATTTTAAAGCATTTATAATAAAAACAAGTATAGGAAAATATCAGGTTGGAAAGAAAGATATTCTGATGAATCGTCAGAATTGGGAGTTGAATTGTAAAACTGTTGTAAATAGCCAAAATCTACATACAAATCACATAATACATTATTGCAATGCATTAAATTTTAATCAGGGAAAATGGGAAAGAAAATAGTAACCTAAATTTTATTTCTTATCCGATTTTTTGCCTAAAAAGAACTGAATAATTTTTTTGAAAAAACTTAAGATTGGCGTGCTCTTTTTTTCCTTAGTCATAATTATATTTATTTTCAAAATGATGTAAAATACATTTATCAAAAGGAGCCCACGTAGCGGTTTTAACCCCTCCTGTTTTTAATGTTTGATTTGCCCAAGTATTACAAGTTCGAAGCATATGATAAGAGCCATTTGCCTCATAAAAATTATCATCGAATCCATCATAACGACAACAATCAATCAGAAGTGCTTTCCCATTTTTAGTTTGAATATGGTCAAGGATATATTGTTCCATTTTCAATAATTGCGCTTTAGTCACTTTAGTTTTACGAATCATTTCCCCAGTTGTTGGTTTCTTTTTCAAAACAGTTATATGCATTGCCGTCGAGGAAGGAATTAAGGCAGCGGTTGCAGCAGTTTTTGCAGACAAATCCGCCCAAGTTGGTGTATCAAAATAAAAACCTTTGTCTCCCCAACCCATCGACAAATATTTCATCTCACTTCGGTTGGTTTTAAAATTCTCAAAACCCAAAGCCTTTTCCCAATCTAATTGTGCGTCAGAAATTTCAAAACAAATATCTGTATGAACACCATTTGAAATAACATATAAATCTACCCCTGTTTCTGCAGGTTGAAAATTTCGATTAGCAGGAATAATCGTTAAAAGAAAAGTAAACAAAAAATATAGCGCAAAGAAGGCTAAAATTCCAAGGAAAGTTCTCCAGATAGTTTTCCCAATTTTTTTAATCATAATAGTATGTTTTTCGTTTCCAAGAATAGAAATGAACAAAAGTAAGATAGCTTAGAGCATTTAATTTTCATTTAGCTCGCTAAACTTCAAATGAAATTAGCGTTAGCGTTAGCAAGAACCACAAATCATTGAATTTCAGTTAGTTAAATTTTTAAACATGCTCTTAAATGTAAGTTTATTTTGAAAAAAAAGAAGAGATAAAGCGTATAAAAATGATCAAAATAAAATTTAAATCAATTTTTTCTAAAATTTAATATCTCAAAAAAACATAATATCTATAGGGTGTTCAGACGTTAATGAAAAAAAATATTTAACTCACTAAAAAAAAGAGGTACACCTTTTTCTCTTTTCTACTTAATCAAAGAGTAAAACAAAAATTTTAGACTATAGATACAAATAATACATCAACAGCATTTCTGTGAAAATAGAAGATTAGACAAACTTGGAATACTTAGTATTAATTGTAAGATTTAAAATTATATACTCGATACAAACATACTACAGAATTTAACACACAGTATTTTAATTTTTTTTAATAAATATGGTTTTTTTCGATATTTCATTATATATATTAAAATATTTTGTTATTTTTGACAAATCAAATTATAATCGGGTATAATTTATATTTCTTATTAGAATTACGTTTTATCCTTCCCTTTAATAACACATATCATATCAAAACACCCATTCCATTTTTGTCTCAAAGCCATTTTTGAGAATCGAAGATTTAGTGAATTTTTAATTGCACTTATCCTCATTCTGAAAACAACTGTTTAAATTTTCTTTCATAGGAATTTTTCACAACCTATTTACTAATTGTTATCAAACCCGATTGATTATGAAAAAGCAATTTAATTTTGCTAGTGTTAAAGTTTTGATCATTTTTATTTTCTCCGTTGGCTTTGCAAGTTTGGCTACTGCCAAATGTGTTTATCTTAAACCTATGAATATTAAAAAAATGGGAATGGGATATATGCTTTCATGGGAAACAACTGAAGAGGCAGACATTCAATCCTTTGTCATTCAACGATCTACTAATGGAATAGATTTCAAAAACGCTGGAGATGTAAAAGGTGCTGGCTATTCTACTAAAGTAACTTCATACCGATTTCTTGATCTAATACAAACAGGAACAAAGACTTGTTATAGATTGTTACACTATGCAACAGATGGTAGTTTTACCATTAGTGAAACTTTCTTTATGGAAGAAAATAATAATTCAAATTTCACCGTCGCTTCTGTTAATAGTACCATCACTAATTCTGAATTGAATTTAACTATTGCTGCAAAGAGATCAATGACAGTAGACTTTGAAGTAATCAACAGAAGTGGTCGTATTGTAAAAAAAGGTTCTCAAAAAATGAATGCTGGAAGCAATTCTATTAATATCAATTGCAAAGCATTTTCAAAAGGAGCCTATAATGTAGTTTTGAGAAATGGAAGTAAAAATTCTAATATCACGATTAAAAAAGTTTCTGAAAGAGAAATGCCTCAACTAGAATATAGTGTTGTTAATCGATAACAACTTCAAATAAATAAAAAGGAAAAGCTGTATTTACTTAATTGTAAATACAGCTTTTTTCATTTCAGTCAAAAAACCTTAACTAAAATATATTCAACTTGCCAAATAATAGATTGAGGTTGTTTTAAAACATCTAGCTGATCTACGCAAAAAGCATTGTGGTTATCGGTCTGCAGCTTTTTTCGTCCTACCCTGAAGGGGTTGAAATTCAAAAAGAGTTTCGCCAATAATCAAAAGTCTTTTCGCTCGGCTCCAGTAGACATTTTAAAACAACTACACCACTTAAATATTATTTTCACGATATTCCATTTATTTTATTATTTTGCTTTAAACACAAATATTTGAAATTTATTAGACTCAAAAACCCAAAAAATCATGAAAAACATCATGCGCTTTTTTCTATTTGTTGTATTCTTATCTTTTTCATCATTATCTATGGCACAGCAAGAGTCATTAAGTTCATCTATTCCTTTTTTTGAAAAAAAAATCAAAAACTATCAACGATGGTTAGATACTGTTGGATTAGGACAAATCATTATGGTTGACTTTGTAAGACTTCAACCTGAAGATGATAAGACTTTAGAAATGGTTTTAAAGATGCGCACAACTAATTCAGATCTTGCTATTAATCAATGGCGTAGTTTAGAAAAAAATCATCCCCACCAAACTGGTTTTATTGAAAATCAACTTTTTAGAATGTTCTTACACATGATGGAGATAACAGGGGATCAAGGAAATATTCAAATTTATGTAAAAAATAAAAACGACCAATTAGATGCTTGCTTCTATATTGGAATTTGGGAGGAATCCATTGGCATATTTAAATCTGAAAAAACATTGGGATGTAAATCCAAACCTATTCCTGATATTATATTAAATCCCATTAAAACAAGTAATTTAATAGAATGTGAAGAGGCTGAAATAATTACAAATCAAAATCCTTCTTCGAGTGAAGTATTTGATATTATAATAAATTTCATTCAAAAGAAAATTATTGAAAATAAAAAATATTATAATGGAACTTGTTCAAATAGATCCCCCTATATAGAACGAGGAATAAGAAAAACAGATACTCATTTAATTTTTAGTATTTCGGATTTATGTAGAGAGGTCTTACATGAAGAAGATAACTCAATGTTATGTAGTTTAAGTAATTTTTTTGGAAGCCCTTGTAATGATAAAGCAAGAGAACGATTGACCTTCACTTTTGAATATATAAAATTTGAGGACAAAGTTAAGCTAAAGGGAATTATTGAAGGGAAATTTGGAAGCGGAACTTTTAAACCTCGAACTGAAGGTTATATGGATATGGAGCCTGATTTCAATATTCATCTAGAAACATATGCAAATGAAATTTACAATCAACTTATTCAAATATTAAATCAATAATTTTTCATGCCAAAATCAAAAAATAAAATTTTAGAAATAATAGCTTCAGGTGAAACAAAAAAGGCAGTTGAAGCCACCTTGGAGTATGCTAAATGGAGTAACGATAATATGACCTTAAATGGAGTTACAAACCTTAGTAATAGCATGAATAGCTTAATTGTACAGCAAAGACAAAACACTATCTCTTATGAAGAGTATGCTCGATTACACTCAAAAATAAATGTAAGTTTAATATCTTGGATAAATAATCTACCTGTAGATCCTCTACCTGAAAAAATAGAAAAACGCCTTGAAGCAAAAACATTCAAATGGAATATTTTTTACTGGTTGGTTGGAATTAAATTAGTTGTATTGTTATGGACGTTACAATTGTGGCAAACAGGAGGGTTTAGAAATGATGAAGCTTTGACTACCTTTTCGGCATTATTACCTGCTTTTATTACCTATGTTTCATTGATGCTCAAAGATATTTTTTCTAAGAATGATTCTCCATTGGATCAAGCAAAAAGATATGTTTCATCAAAAAAAATTTCAATGGCAAGAATTCTATTTGTAATGTATATGGTACTCCAATGTTGGGTTGTTTATATGAAAGTAATAGGATATATTTCTTTTCCACAAATGAATTTGATGATCGCTGGAATTGAAAGTGTACTAGGTGGGTTTATAGGAATAGTAGTTTTATCTTTCTTCAGAAAAGATGTTTAATCAATTAAAAAAGCTACATAATTCAATAAAATGAATTATGTAGCTTTTTTAATTGATTACAACTAATTTTTTAATATGTTATCAAAACCATCAAACATTCCTGTTTTAAAATTTGGTTTGCATTTAAGAGTTACTTTATCTTCATTTAGTTTATAAATCTCAGATTTTCCTTTCACAACCTTACAAGCGATAATTTGAGTACTTTTGTTAGTCGTCATTTTTAATTCGCCTACTTTATTTTCAATGACTTCCACTTGACCATCTCCTAAATCAATAGTTTCCTCTGTATATACATTGAAGCGAGTTCCGTCTCGAAATTTAGCATTAGTTCTACATAGTACTAATTTTGCTTTACCTCTTTTTGATTCCATTCCCGCACTCAGGATAGTAACAGCTGGAGGAAAAACCTCATAAATAAAATCAGAAAATTCTTGTTCAAGATTTTTAAGCATTTTTGATTTAAAAGTACTGGAAGCATCACCTTTAGAAGTGTATGTTCCTGTTCCTTGTGCTACAGTACTCGATTCCTTTAAATTAATAACCTTAGAATGTTTAACCTCACCTGTTTCAACAGAAACTAATTTAGCACCAATTGTAAGAGCCATCTCTATTTTCTGAGAAATCTTTCCTTTTACCGTAACATTTTTTTGAGATACATTATTACCTTGAAAAGAAAGTAACAATAGGTACTCTGCGCCTAATGAAACTCCTTGGGGAATAATCTCTCCATTTAAAAAATCTTCAGTTTCTTGTATACCTCGTTCTTTAAGAAGTTTCTTCCATTCTGCTCTTTCAACAGTTGTACACAATGATGTAGATTGAACTCCTGTCAATGCTGCTGACTCATAGGATGCAAGATCTCCATTTCTTAAACCAGCTGGATTATCACTATTACCTAACGCAATTCCTTTTTTGTCTTGAGCAATTGCTTGAAAAGTCATCGAGATAAATAGTAGGATAAGAAGTTTAATTATTAATTTATTCATTATTAGTTATTATTTTTAAATGTTAGAAAAAGGAGTTTTTAATTTATTAATTATTGCCATCAAATTCGATCTTAGATAAATTTATTGTCTTGGTCATATTACCCATACTCTTGAATCTCTCTTTCTCCAATTCAAATTCATCCTGACGCATTTTCTTATATAATTCCATGTATTGCCTTTCTTGTTCATCAACCTTATCAGAAATTTGTTGCATCAATTGAATAGCTTCCTCTGCACAAGAAGCTTCAGGATCAATGTACCTCAGCATTTGCATTGCTTGTCTATAATCTTTACTTGTTATATACGTTCGAGCTTGGAATAAAAATTTTTTACAATTGTATTCAACAAAATCGGTATAGATATCAAGCATTTTAGCTCTTGCCTCATCATGGCATTTGACTTCATAAGGAATGGGCCAAAGCAAGAATATCGCTTCTCTATATTTTTTAAGCTTGGTAAGAGTCTCAGCTTCTTGAATTATTGTTCCACACATTTGATTGTAATATCGAACTACTTCTCCCCTAGCTTCTGTCAAAAATCGCTCATATTTACTATCTCGAACTCGGATATTTCGTAGCGCATTATTTATGGCTAGTCTTGGATTTTTTCCAGTCCCTTGATATTCTTTCGTAATGGATGCGTAAATAATATTTCCCTGTACCGATTGAATAAAAATAGATAAACTGATTGTAGCAGTATTTAGTTTTTCCATTCCTGTTTCAACAACATCTTCGTTTATTACTTCTAATTTAGGTTTACAAAGAATTCCAGTATTCAGATCACCCAATTCCATTTGGGAGGGGTCTTCTTCCTTATTCCTGACACAAGAAATTTTACATTCTTTACCATTTCTAGAGACAATACTTAATATTTTAGTAGCCAACTTCGATGTATAATCAAATCCCAATGTCTTATTAGTCAAACTATCAGTAATATCTAAGTTGATAGTAATCCATTCACCAGGCTGCGTATCTTGCCCATTTAATTGAATAGAAAAAAATAATGTTATAAAAATTAAATTATTTATTAATCGCATAATCTTAGTTTAATTGGATTATCTAAAAGTGATATAAACAGTTCCTCCTCTGACATCCTCGATAGCATCTAGCCGATCTCCCATATCATTTTTTATTTTTCGACAATACTTTCTCAATGTTCTAGCAAATTTTGCTGTAGTTAAATTTCTCCCTCTTTCGTCTCGAAGTGGAATTCGGAACTCATCAATAATTATTTCATTCTCAGTTGCGCCTTGAGAACTGTAAACATTTTTATAGGCATTGTCATCAACCCAATCATCAATAACATCTTTTAATAAATCTCCATCTTCTCCAACTTCATCATTAAATGTAATCTCTGCATCTGATGCTAAACCAAAAATTATTTTGATTGCTCTACCATCTTCAATCATTTCATCAAATTTTTCTTGCATAGTATTTAGGAATTCTTCCAATATCAATATTTTAGTATCAGTACCATCTTGAGTTTCTTTTGTTCTCAAGGCCATCTCCAACAGTTTATCATATTTGTCAGTTCTCATCGTTGGACTAGAAATAGTTTTCCCACCTAGCTGTCTTCCTGTAAATGCATCGTAGCCTTTTATGTTTAGACGAACACTATTTCGGCCTCCTCCCCCAGCTTGTTCAAGTGCTTCTACTTCTACATAAATATCCGCTCCAGAAGCTTCAATTAATTTCGACTTTAAATCACTTGAATTTAAATCCTTAAAAGCTGCATCTACTCTAGTTGCTTTAAGTTTAGCAACAAAATCTACGGTAGTAAATCCTCTGTCATTAAAGGCTTCTTGCACTTTAATAATAGCAACCCTTGTAGTAATACTAGAGTCTAACATAGTTCTCAAATCTTGGCCTTCTTTAGTAAATGGAATAACCATTATAGTTGGCTGAATTTGTTTAATTTCTTTACTTCCACTTTTTTGAGCAAAAAAAGGCAAACTACTGATTAATAAAAAAATTGATAAAAAAATTGTTTTTAATTGTTTGTTCATAATGGTTCTTTTTAAAGTCCAAATTTTCTAATAATATTATTTTGTTCTAAATGACGTCTTAATAATTTATAATTGATGGTAAAAGTCTGCTTCACTATACGACTTTTTTTTGTATCTCCTTTCCCAAGTAGTTCGGTTACCTCTTGGTTAGTCACAAATTGTAAGTATCCATTTTCTTCAAAAAGGGTTTTAAAATATTTAGGATTAGCTCTTCGGGCTTTGGTCTCATCATTGATCAATGGATTTTTCAAGGCAGAAAAACCTGGTAAGCCTTTAAATAAAATAGTATTGAAAGCTGTTTGAAATGCATTCTTTTTAGCTACTTTATCATCCTTCCCATATCCTACTGATTGTATTGAAATTAATCCAGAGCTTGGATTACTTAAATATTTTACTTCAGCAGTTAGTGGGACAGAGGAAGTTGTTTTGCAGGAAATAAAAATTAAAAGGAAGAAACTCCCTATTAAGATTGGGGTTATTTTTTTCATTGGTTACATCTTTATGAAAGTTAAAAATTGATTGAATTACATTTTTTTATTTTTAAGAAAAAACATACAAGCTATTTTACACTCCTAGCTAGTCGCAACCCTATAGTCGTTTTCCGGCTTTTTGGACTACTACTCCCTCTATTCGTAGGAAGAACAAACATAGCACCATCTCCCCATGACCCTCCTCTACAAACTCGGCTATTGGAATAGGAAGGACCTGTTGGATTAGTTTTGACTGTAGGCGTATATCTACCATACCAATCTTGACACCATTCATAAACATTTCCACTCATATCATATATTCCTAACCGATTAGGATTTTTTTGACCAACAGGATGAGTTTTTCCATTCGAATTACTATAGTACCAAGCTGATAAATTTATATCAGGCGTAGAATCAAAGTTATTAGTCCCAAGATTTTGTCCTTGTAATGCAGCATATTCCCACTCGGCTTCAGTTGGAAGTCGATAGACTTTATCTGATTGGTTATTTAATTTATTAATAAAACGACGAGCATCCTCCCAACTTATATTTTCTACGGGGCATTCCTCGCAACCTTTATTGCCTAAATTTCTTGGTAACTCCCCCATCACATTCTTCCAATCAGTTTGAGTTACTTCGTATTTACTCAAATAAAAACTTGATAAAGTTACTTGGTTTAATGGCATTTCATCATCTTCTCCATTTTCATTTCCCATAATAAAAGTTCCACCTTTGACCATAATCATGTTATTGGAAATTTTATCTAAAAAACCATGGTTTGAATTTGAGCGAGAGTCAATATTTCCACACTTCTTTTCTATTTCTTCTCGATGAAGATTATGAGTTCTAAGGTAGATTCTATAAGTAGTACAGTTATTTGATTTTTTAACAACCAACCAATTTTTTTCTGCAGTAGCTTCTTTTATATATTTCCCAGTCTCTTTATATGCTTCTAAATATGCCATATACCCTTCAAGAGTATTTTCTTTTTTTACATTATTATAAAAAACATCTTCAGAATCAAGAATTTCACTATCTTCTTGACATGAGTTTTTTCTAATAAAAACAAAACCTAGCCCATCCTCATGTCCTGAAAAAGAACCAGTTACAGGTCTTGGTTTTCTAATAATTCCTAATAATTCAGAAGCTAATTGATCGAATATTAAAGCCTCGTTTGGGTTCGTACTTTGAAGGGTTTTTAAAAATCTCTTTGCAAATTTTGACTTAGCAGGAGTTTTAGCATCTTTATTTCCTGATGCACAAAATTGTCTACTTTGATTTTTCATAGCTAAATTAAAGGTAGCCTTGCAGTCAGGTTTTTCGTCGAGCATAGACCGTGGTCGTCCTCCTTTACTGCGAATTCCAAAAGATCCAGAGTGACATGCATCTAGTGCTAATAATATATGTTTAGCTTTATTCCTAGATAAATCATTGGCTAGATCAGCATAACTCAACCAACTGTCTCCATACTCATCTTTGCTTTTACCATCTTTTCCTATTAAATATCCCCGCTCACTTCGTTTATCAAAATATCCATGCATCGAAAAAAAAAACATTATTTGGTCATCTTCTCTCACCAAATTATTGTAATATCTTATCTTATTTTGGATAGTTGATTTCGTTGGATTTAAAACTAAATCACAAGTAAATCCATATTCTTGCTCTAATTCTTGCTTAATCGATTTTACTTCAATTATGGTTTCAGGAAGTGCATTCCAACCAGGCTCAAAATCCGAAACTGCAAAAAAAACGGCGTAGTCTTTTCCAGTTCGAAAAGCAGTTTGACTAAAAAGAAATTGAAATAGAAAAAAGAAGGCAATTAGTAGAGAGAGTCTTTTCATTTTGTTCTATTTGTTCTGTTCTGTACTATTAAACTATTACATTAGATAAAAACAATATACTAAAAATAAAAACATTAGACAAAGTTTCAATGTAGTTATTTTTAACATATGTATATTACTTTGACTCACAAGCAAAATACTATACTTATCAATATAAAAGTAGCTAATTTTCTCAATATTACATATAATCAAAAAGTATATTTTTATAAGTTATGTAACTTTATTGAATTTATTAATTTTACTTTTATTTCCCTAATTTCACTCTCAAAAAAACATGAAAAACTTCCTCCTTTTCCTTTCCCTATTTTTTCTATGGACTTGCAAATCACAACCCCAAACCACTCCTCTACTTCAACTCTCCGAAAACCATAAAGTCATTTTCCTAGACAGCCTAGAAGCAGGAGCAGCCATCACTAAAGATGAAAAAGAAAATTTCTTCTCACTCGTCACTCCACTCGATATGAGTATTCAAATGAAAAAAAATTTCGAAGCAGCAACACCTCGAAATGAAATCGTTAATGAATATAAATCATTTTTAAAAACGGATGTTTTAGATTTCTCCAAAGAGGAAATGGAATACGTGAATGAAATTTTTAAAGAGGCTTACGAAATGAGCAATAAAGTCTCCACCTCTATTTTTCCAAAAGAAATTAAGTTAATAAAAACACACGCCAACCACTACGGTCAAGGAGCATACTACACTCGGGAGAATTGTATTATCATTCCAAAAGATGAATTAGATTTAAGAAATAAAGAAGGATTTATGGAAACGATGTTTCATGAAATCTCCCATATTTACACTCGGTATCATCCTAAAAAACAAATAGCACTTTATCAACTAATCGGTTTTTCCAATATCGGTAACATGTCCAATCTTTTGATAAAAGATGAATTAAAAAGTCGAATTCTACTCAATCCAGATGGCGTTAATTTTGCTTACCACATCGAATTAAATGAAAAAAGTGGAAGACCTTATTATGCTATTCCGATTATTAAATCAAACGAGACAAAGTATATTGATTCCAAGAATGACTTCTTTGAATACATCGATTTCAGTTTATATAAAATTGGTGTCCAACATGGCGTTCAAGTGAAAACTGATGCAGCAGGAAATTCTACTATTGATATGGATAATGTTCCTGATTTTTTTGAAAAAATTACTACAAATACTGGGTATATCATTCATCCTGACGAAATCATTGCAGATAATTTCATGTATATAATGATGCGGGAAAAGAAAAATGGATTGATTCGAAGTTTCTCAGACGATGGAGTTGAGTTGCTTAAAAATATTAAGAAAATATTGGTTGACGATTCTTTGTACTAAGTATTTTTTTACCATTTGAGATATTTAAAATTCAAGTAAGACCACTTGCGAAAAACTTATATATTCCTTAAATATCTCAAATGGTTAAAAATCAAAAGTGCTTAAACTATCAAACGAAACCTCCCTTTCGTCGAAAAATTAAGTACCTTGTTCCTAACTAAATTAAATTTGATCTTCATTAAATAAAAATGAAATATCATGAATGAAAAAAGATACAAAGCAGACAGCATCATAAAAAATCATGTCATGTTTGCAACGGGCGCAGGAGCAATTCCGATTCCATTATTAGATTTTGCAGGCGTTACCGCAGTCCAATTAGATATGATGAAAAAGCTGACTAATCTTTACAATGAGAACTATTCTGAAAATGTAGGAAAAGCATTTATTGCATCTTTGACCAGCACATCTTTGGCACGAATGGGTGCTTCTTTAATCAAAGCTATTCCAATAGTCGGAACTACTTTAGGAGTTGTTTCCATGTCAATCATGTCTGGCGCATCAACTTATGCTTTGGGAAATGTGATTACACAATTTTTAGAAAAAGGAATTGGCTTCGAAGATTTCAATGAAGATATGGCTCGTAAAGTTTACGAAGAGAATTTGGAAAAAGGGAAAAAAGTTGCTCAAGATTTGAAAAATAAAGCGGAGCAAAAAATGGAAGAAATGGATGATGAATTCGAAATCCCTACTCCTCCGACAGAAGCGAAACCAAGTTCTACTCCAAATAATCCTCCTCCAAAAGCAGCACCTGAAAATGATGTGTATGCTGAATTAATGAAATTAGGCGACTTGCGTGACAAAGGAATTATCACAGATGAAGAGTTTGCCAAAATGAAAAAAGAGATCATTGACAAATTCTAAGAATTCAAAAATAAATATTTTAGTCTCCCTTGATAAGGAGCAACTTCAACAGGTAATTGGTCAACAATTACCTGTTGACCTTTTGAGCCGATTCTCTCCTGAAGGTTCGAGTGATATTCGAATTAGCGTCCGACGAAAAGGAAAAATTGATCTTACAGCTGAGAATAATAATTTGAAATATGAAGTTCCGCTTGAGCTTTTTGTCCAAAAAAATACCATGCTCGGAAACGTAGATGTGCTGTTTGAAATGTATCTAGGTTTTGAAACGAAGTTCCTTTTTAAAGATAATTGGGAATTAATGACTCGCACTCAAATGACTGGTTATCAATGGATTAACAAACCTGAAATAGATTTAGGTCTCTTTAATATTCCTTTGGATAATACCGTTTTAAATGCCATCCAAGGCAATAAAGAAATGCTTTGCCAGCAGGTCGATGACAAAATTAAGGAGGTTGGAGATATTCGTCCTAAGTTGAATCAGATGCTTTCTATTTTACCAAATCCAATTCCAACTCCCGCAGGTGAACAAGTTTGGTGGCAATGTGAAACGGTCAAGACTTCGATGAGTCCGCTCTTCGAAAAAGAAGGATTTATTTATGGAAAAATAGCTTTGGAAGGTGTTACCGAATTTTCGTATGGTAACCCCTTGGAGAAATTAACTACTGTTGTCAAGTCTCCTGACATCGTTCCAGATGTGGAAAAAGAAAGTCATTTGCAAACATTACTTTCTGTCAATTTTAGAGCAATCGAAAAATCCGCATTAGCATTGTTACAAAAACAATCTTTTGAATTTAAAAGTCAGAAAGTTCAAGTTGAAGCTGTTCGGGTGGAACAAGTGGGACAACGGCTAAAAGTAGCTGCTGATCTAAAAGGGAGTTTTGACGGAGAAATGATTTTGTTGGGAAAACCTGTTTTTGATTCTTCAAAAAATGAGATCCAACTAAAAGAAGTCGATTTAGATTTGAAAGGACATAATTTTTTGAGTAAAACGATGGTGGTCTTTTTGAGAAAAGTGGTGGAAGATAAAATTTCAACCATGTTAAATTTCCCGATCCAAAAATCAATTGACTTTGCGAATCAAAAAGTAAAATATGTGACCTTTCAAGATGGACTTTTTGCCAAAGGAAAAATCAATGCCGTAGACATTCCCCATGTGGAAGTACAGACTAATGCCCTGGTCATTAGTTTATCGGTAAAAGGATATTTACAATTGGGTCTAGAAGCACGTAGTGGTCTGCTTTAGCAGGCCTAAAAAAATAAGCACAGCAAATCAACAAAACAAAAACCTCTTTTGCATAAATTGATTGACTCTAAATGGTATTCAATAGAATATCATTTATTGAATACCTTTGAAAAAATCGCTTTGCTATTTTTCAAGTTTACTAAAGCAAACCAGCACGTACTGAAACAAAAAATAGTTACTCACCTGCGAATACTCATTCCCTTTTCCTCCCCTTTTTATTTTTTCCTAATTTGCATCCATAACAAATTCAAAAACGTTGAATCATTAAATGCAAATTTTTAAAAATACATATCGCTTTTTTTTCAAAAAACACTTGCGTAAGTCGGGAGTTGTAATTGCATTGTTATTTTTAGGTTATTGGTTTTGTCTCCCCTCTCCTCTTTTCGATGATCCAACTTGTATGGTCTTGGAAGATAAAAATGGCAACCTACTCGGCGCTCGAATTGCAGCGGATGGGCAATGGCGTTTTCCTCAAATAGATTCTGTTCCTGATAAGTTTGCAAAGGCAATAATCACTTTTGAAGATAAACGATTTTATAGTCATATCGGATTTGATATAAAAGCCTTTTTTAGAGCACTCCAACAAAATATTTCTAATCAAAAAATTGTGAGTGGAGGCAGTACTTTGAGCATGCAAACCATTCGGATGTCTCGCAAGGGGAAACCTCGGAGTTTTTTCCAAAAAATCATAGAAGCGATCTTGGCAACTCGCATGGAAATCAGTTATTCGAAAGAGGACATTTTGGAAATGTATGCCTCTCATGCTCCCTTTGGAGGGAATGTAGTTGGGCTAGATGCAGCAGCTTGGAGATACTATAATAAGCCTCCAAAAAAATTGAGTTGGTCAGAAGCGGCTACCCTTGCAGTTCTTCCGAATAGTCCTGCATTAATTCACCCTGGCCGTAATCGAAAACAACTCAAGTCAAAACGTAATCGATTGATTGACAGGTTATTAAAACAAAATATTATTGATCAACTAACTGCTGATTTAGCCAAAGAAGAACCGCTTCCTGAAAAGCCTCTTGCGCTTCCAAGGCTTGCTCCACATCTTTTGGATCGAGCATATAAGGAGCATTTTTATGGTAAAAAAAATCAACACACGTTGGTCAAAACAACCATTGATCAAAAGCTACAAAAACAAGTCAATGATGTTTTAAAAAATCATCAACAAACGTTGCAAGGAAATGGAATTTTTAATGCCACCGCATTTATCATTGAGGTCGAAACTAATAATATTGTTGCCTACGCTGGTAATATTCCTGGTGCTGGAAATTCGCATGGAGAGCAAGTTGACATCATTCAAGCACCTCGAAGTACCGGGAGTATTTTAAAGCCATTTTTATACAGCTTTATGCTACAAGAAGGAGAGATTTTGCCAGAGATGTTGATCGAAGATATTCCGACAACTATTGGTGGTTATCGACCTGAAAATTTTCATCAAAATTATGATGGTCGAGTTTCTGCCAAACGTGCGGTTATTCGTTCCCTAAATGTTCCTTTGGTAAAAATGTTACAAGAATACACCTACGAAAAATTTCATTTTGGTTTAAAAAATATTGGACTGACAACCCTTTCCAAACCTGCCGATCATTATGGATTAACTTTAATCCTTGGAGGTGCAGAGGCCAACCTTTGGGATGTGACGAGCACCTATGCAGCAATGAGTCGAACGGTGAATCACTTCTATGAAAACGATGGTCGATATGATCCTAAAGATTTTGAAAAACCTAATTATGTTTTTCAAAAAAATCAATCATCTAGAGCTAAGAAACAGTTAGAAAAGGAAGCTCCATTTATTAATGCTTCAGCAGCTTGGTTGGCATTTGATGCCATGCGAAATTTAGAGCGACCAGATTCTGAAGGTAATTGGAAAAATTTTTCTTCAAGTAATACCGTTGCTTGGAAAACAGGAACAAGTTTTGGATTTCGAGATGCTTGGGCCGTTGGAGTTACTCCAAAGTATGCAGTTGGAGTTTGGGCTGGAAATGCTGACGGAGAAGGTCGACCCGGTTTGATTGGAGTGCGAGCAGCAGCTCCGATACTTTTTGATATTTTTGGTCTACTTCCCGCTGGTGACTGGTTTGAGCAACCGATAGATGAAATGGTACAAATTCCAATTTGTAGTGAAAGTGGTTTTCGGGCAACTTCGATTTGTGAAGTGGATAGCCTCTGGGTTCCTGCAGCAGGTGTCAAAGCGGCAGCATGTCCTTTTCATCAAATGATTCACTTGGATAAAAATAATGGATTACAAGTTACCTCAGACTGCGAAAGTCCCTCGAATATGGATCATGTTCCTTGGTTTATCTTACCACCTGTAGAAGAGTACTATTTTAAGCCTCATCATGCCTTTTATCAGACATTACCTCCCTTTCGTTCAGATTGTCATGATGCGAGCATAGCAGCTTCGAATAATCCAATGCAGCTTATTTATCCAAAAGAATTAACTAAGATATTTGTCCCAATTGATTTGAATGGAAAATTAAGTCGAACAGTTTTTAAAGTGGCACATCGAGCACCTACGGAAACTATTCATTGGCATTTGGATGAAAGTTATCTAGGAAGTACAACTGATTTTCATGAAATGGAATTGAATCCTGAACAAGGATATCATTTGTTGACTTTAGTCGATGAAAAAGGAAATCGGTTGGAAAGGAAGTTTAGAATTATTGGAAAATGAGTTTTTTGAATATCGAATATCGAACAAAGAATATCCAATTTCGAAGTTTGACGATGCTAGCTTTGTATTTTCCATGAGAAATATCGTCAAACTTCTTAATTCTCAAATCCTTGTTCGATATTCGATATTCCCACATTTTCTCCAAAAAAAAATCTCCTACAACTGAAGGCTAATTTAGCTGTAGGAGATATAAACATACTATGAGAAAACTACACAGCTCAAAGATACATTACGCATTTTAAATATTAAAATTATTTTAATGTATTGGTTGGTATTTTCAGTTAGTGGTTGATTTCTTTTAGTAAGTGGTTTTATTCTTTTAGATATTTAGTGAAAAACTAAGTAATCAGAGACTAAAAATCTCTTTTCTCCTTTTTTAAATTTAAAATCCTAACAATCTTTTATATTGACCATTAAAATAGAATTTCAATTTCCTTTTGAAACTTTATATTAATTTCTTTCTTAATTTTTTCATTTGATTTTAATGCTATTTTCGAATTCCATAAATCGTAATTACTAACTTGTTGAATATGATACTCTCTAAGTTTTTTAATTCGAACTTTTACTTGTTCTTCTTTTGCCATTCAATACATTTCCTTCCAATTGCTGAGTGTTGACTCAAGGACATCGTCTCTATAATTTTTTTTTATTTCATTTTCAACTACAGAAGTAGGTACATTGGTATTTGCATTTTGATTTTCACAACTAAGACTGATTGCCATGACTACGATGAAAAGTAGATACTTTATTTTCATAAAATATATTTTAGCATTTTGAGAAAAGCAATTTTAAAAATTAAAGACAAGTTTTGAAGGTAAGAATTTCACTACAAGGCAAAAAAATTCCTACACTCCAGAAGGGAAAAAAAAGTGTAGGAAAATTAAACATACTATGAGAAAACTTTTGCAATATAGAGCACAGGTTACGTTCTCAAAACCTACTTTTACGAAGTGGGTGCGAAATGGACTAAAGTGGTACGAACTATTTAGGAAACGGTAAACAAGGAAAGAGGTAAACACTACCTTTTCGTGGAGGAAAAAAATTTCCTGCATCTCAGGAGGGAGCAAGATGCAGGAAGATTAAACAAACATACTATGAGAAAACTCCTGCAATATATAGCGACTTTATTTAATATTACACATGAAATGACCGAGTGGGAGGAAATTAATAGGAAGCGGTGGATATTGTTTAGATAACGGATTTTTAATATTCGTTAAATTTTAATTTGTAGGTCAATGATTGGTATTTTCACTTCAACTCTTGTTCCGATACCTATTCCTTTTCGGTCTCGTAAGTCGATTGTCTTGACGTGAAATCCTTTTTTGTGAGACTTCTGAAGTATTCTTAATCGTTGTTCGGTAATACTTGTTCCTCTTGATTTATGAGTAAGATGGTATCCATCTTTTCTTTGACGTTCTTTTGCTACTTCTCTTCCTATTCCATTATCTTGAATAACACACAGAATGGTATCTTCATCATATAAGGAAAAATTTATTTTCACCGTTCCAGATTCTACTGTCCGCAATCCATGTTCAATAGCGTTTTCAACATAAGGTTGAACTATCATGGTTGGGACTCCCATAATATCTTCTTCTATATCTTCACTCAAGTTGATTTCGTATTTGAGAAAATTTTCAAATCGCAACTTTTGATTTAATAACAGGTAATCATCCAAGAAATCTATTTCTTTTTCCAATGAAATCATTTCCAAATCAGAATACTCCAAACTTTGTCTCATCAACTTCGCAAATTTTGCTAAATACTTGGTCGCAGAATCCGTTTGCTCAGAGGTGATAAAATTTTGAATACTATTCAAAGCATTGTACATAAAGTGCGGATTCATTTGTGCACGCAAAGCTTTCAATTGCAGGCTAGTTGCTTGTAGTCGTAGCATTTCTGCTTCTTGTTCACTTTTTTCCGTTTCATATTTTACTTGCATTTCCATTACGCCTCGTTGGTTGACTTCCTCGTTGTGGCGTTCTTTTATTTCATTGAATAATTGTAAATACTCATAAGCTGATTTGAAATTTTCTAGATCAGCATGATACTCAGCAATGTATTGGCAGACATCAGAAAGCTGTTTTAAATCACTATCTGCTGCATATTCAAATGCTTTAAAAAAATGACGTTCTGCCCTTCGATGTCGATTGGTTTCCGCAAAAAGTCTCGCCTTCCAACATTCAATTCTCGAAAGGTTAGTGGAGTTATCTCCTTTTCTTTCGATGTAGAGATTTTCCGCTTTCCCAAAAAGCTCTAGTGCCGCCTCGTAATTTTGTTTGAGGTAATAACAGTATCCTAAATTGGCATACGCCCCTGCCCTAGCATCTTGCGAAATATCATCTTGAATTTGAATTGCTTTGCTAAAAAAGGACTCCGCACTATCATGTTCATCAAGCGATAAGTAGGATTTCCCTACATTCAAATAATGCCATGACATTCGAGTACGCATACCAATCGTTTCGCAAAGGTTAGCTCCTTTTAGATATGCTTTGACACTTTTTTCGGTATTACCATTGTGCTCGTAGATTCTTCCCAAACCTGAATAAATCAATGCTAAAAAATAATAATCCTTCAAAGTCAATCGATGTTCGGCAGCAGTAATATTTTTCTCCGCTTCTAATAATAATTCAATCGCTCGGGCATAATTATTCACGTGCAAACTCAAGAATCCTGACCGACAAGTAATTCTTGCATCCAGCAAATTATCGGGAAATGCTTTCAATTTTTTAGCCGCTTCTTCAAGGAAATATTTTGCCATTTCTCTCTTGTCCAAATTCAGACAAGTACCTGAGTAATCAATGTAGGTATCCACTTGCTGTTGGATGTCTCCACGCTCTTCGACTATTTCTATTGATTTTTGAAAATGCTGTTCGGCGAGTAAATAATTATACATCTGATTTTCAATCAGCGCATTATTTTTATGATAGTTTAATTCGAAATCAGGATTAGGATTATTTTTTAAAATTTGAGCAATTTCGGCTAAACACTTTTGTCCTTTTCGAACATTGGTAAATGTATAATGACTCGCTAGCTGATCAAGCAAAACTAACCGTTGTCGGTTGTCTTTTTGCTGTTCGAGTTGTCGCTCGAGGAGTTTGATATTTGCTTTTTGATCTAGATGCGTGGTCATTAATTTAGTTTTTGAATTGAACTTCAAAAATAACTGAAATATTATTATTTTTTTAAAGTGTTGGAATATTTATTTTAAACTAAAAAACAATAAATTCTTTTTAACAAAAAAATCACAGACAACCTTTTAGGTTGGACATGCACCAAAGAAATGTATAAGAAATTTAACCATCAACTAAAAAATTAAAATGAAGTTTATCAACTTATTCCAAACCACGAGTATTTTATTACTGTTATTTTCATTAATTATCCTTAGCTGTGATGACCCCAATAATCCAGAAGACATCGTAGAACCTACAATTGAGGAAACGGTAGATTTGACCAGCTTACCATTTGGAGGTAATGCTCCTACCAATATTCTAATCAGAAATCAAGGAAGTAACCAACCCGACTTCCTAGCCTTATGGCTTTGCGGACTTCCTCCTGATGGGGCAGGAAATTCTGATGCTACTGATTGGACAAATCCAGATGGTTCTTGGGACTATACAAAAAAACCACAGGTGGAAGGAAATGTAAATTGGATAAGTGAATTTGACGTTTCACTCGACGGAAATGGAAATCGGATTATTACAGGTAACGCTTTGCCAAGCCACCCAACTGGTATTTTTCCAATCACACCTGGTAGCGAAGCCTACAAGTATGATGGAAATCCAAATATTATTACGGAACATGAAATATTATATACTTTTCCCGAAATACCTGAAATAGCTCCTGAACCGAGTTGTGTGTTTTTTGGTCCCTCAGGTATTTCGCTCAGCGGAAGTGCTATATATCATGGAGCCTCAACACTTGGAAATGATGCCGCTGCTCACGAGATGTTAGACAGATTTGGTGGACATACAGATGGAACAGAAAGATACCATTATCATTTTCCATCGGAAGATTTGCAAGACCATATTCACCCACATACTTCTGGTCATTCAGCACTTATGGGATATATGTTAGATGGATTTGGTATTTATGGTCCTCATGGTGAAGATGGAGAATTACTTACCTCTGAAGATTTAGATGAGTGTCATGGTCATACACATTCAGTTCTTTGGGATGGTAATATGATTGAATTGTACCACTATCATTGGACTTATGATTTCCCTTATAATATAGGTTGTTTTAAGGGTACCCCACAATAAGCTCATCAAGAAAAAGAAAACCAATATTATTTCAATCCTATTTTTTTCCTAATATTCTTAAGATAAAAAAAAGAAACTTCGCATTAGTTCTATCATCTGAGATAAAATGAGTCATCCCAAGTTTTTAGTTTAAAAATTAGGGATGACTCATTTTTTATCGAAAAAAATAAACTGCTAATTCTCTATCCTCCCCGCTTCATCCTCCAAACCAGTTTTTCTTTTTCTAGATTTCACTTGTTGATTTCCAAAATTATAACTGACACTCAAACTCACATTTCGACTATCCCATCGACCACTTCCCTCCGAAACTAAACCATTGAATACCGAAAATCCATCCCAACCTGATTCATAAAAAATATCATTCGCACTTAATCTAACATTCAATTGATCGTTTAAAAATTTTCGTTGTAAACCTAAGTTCAACGCCCAACTTGATTCATATTCAAATACACCGCCCCAGACTCCTGGTCCTGCAAAATAGCCAGAAACTTCAGCAGTAAATTGGTTAGGCAAATTAAAGGAATGTTGCTGATAAATGGTGTACGAAAATAATTGCACATCAACCACCGCTCCATCTCCATAGTCGGCTTGATTGTCAATATACGATGCACTCAAATTAAAAAACGCATTCCATTTTTTAGTAAATGCAAAAGGAAGACTTGCATTAAAACTCATGATGGTTTGATCCGCCAAGTTCGCCCAAGAAATAAAATTCGCTCTTGCATCATTTTCATCAGGTCCAATTAATCGAGTAATTTGATCTATTGTTTTGCTGTAAGCTAATTTAAAATTGTATCGATATTTATAGGTATAACCTAATTCAATATTATTGACAATTTCTGGAGCAAGAAAAGGATTTCCTTTTTGATAAGACAATTCACTCAATTGATTATTAAATGGATTCAACACATTATAATCTGGACGATTAATTCTACGACCATAGTTTAAAGCAAAACTATTTTGTGGAGAAGCCAAGTAAGTTATCCCTGCATTTGGAAACCAAGACAAATAATTAAGTTCCACAGGAGGCTCTTGTAAGGTAACCAAAAATGCTTTTAGATTTCCAACAGCATCAGTTTGCTCTGCTCGGAGTCCTGCGGAAAAATTCATCTTCTCATTGATCTTTCGATTAAAACTGACATAACCCGCATATACTTTTTCATTATACCTAAAAGTGTTTGATCTAAAATCATTTTGAATGGACACTCCATTTATTTCATCAAAAACTCGAAAGGTATTGTCAGAAATTACTTGACTCAACTTAGCTCCTATTCCTAGTTTCCCACCTAAAAAATTAGTTTCATAATCTGCTTTAAAAGTATAAATATCAATATCTGTTGGTGTTGAAAAACGACTAATATTTTCAGTCAATAAATTATTATTTAAATCAAAGTAACGATTAGGTTGGAAACGTTCTATTTCATTTCCAAATGTTCCATAATCCAAGTCAATGTTCAAACTTTGTCCAGATTTTCGATCTTCAAATCGATAATTCAAATTATAAGATAAACGATCACGATTAGCATCCGTTTCGTTTTCAGCAATCAATGTACTATCAATCTGATTAGGTGTATCTGCATTTGAAATTTTAATTTGGTTGGTCGCAGGATTAGAGTCATCACTAATTCCACCACTTATCAGAACCCCAATTGTATTTTTTTTATTGATAAAAAAATCAGTTCCTACTCGATAATAGATCGCATTTGCTGATCTTCTCATGTCATTAGTTTCTTGCAACCTAATGCCATTTTGAGTACTATTAAAAATCAAGTCATTAAATCCATTTCGATTACCTGCTCCGATATTTCCATAAGTATTGAAATTCTTATTTCTATAATTCCCTGTAAATCCTACATTACTCCGTCCTACTCTTCCCTGATTATGAGTAGCATTTACGGTTCCATTGGCACCATGGCTTTTGTCTTTTTTCAAGCGAATATCAATGATTCCGGCATTCCCCTCTGCTTCATATTTTGCACCTGGATTAGTGATAATTTCTATTCGATCAATTTGCTCCGCAGGAATTCCTTTTAGATAATTAGTCAGGTCGTCTCCAGCCAAAGGTTGTCGTTTTCCATCCACATAAAGCAATACGCCTGCACGACCTAGAACATTGATATTGTCATTATTATCTACTGTCACCGCAGGAGCTTTACGGAGTAATTCAATGGCATCAGAACCTACACTATTAATTGTTCCCTGCACATTAAAAACTGTACGATCAGGTTTGATTTCTACCAAGGCTCTTCTTGCTTTTACTGTTGCTTCGGCTAACTCTACTGAAGCAGCTTGGAAAGAAAATATCCCTAAATCAAGCTGTTGGTCATCAGTAAGTTGAATGTCCTTTTTAGTCGCGTCATCATAGCCAATAAAACTTGCCACTAAGTAATAATTGCCAGCAGGAATACTTGGAATTAAAAATTTTCCAATAGGGTCAGAGACTTCAATTTTCACCACGCTGCTATCAGAACTATTGTACAAAACAATATTGGCAAAGGAAACAGGTGCTTTCTCAGCGTCTTGCAAAATGCCTTTAATAGAAGCAGTTTGGGCAAAAATGGAAAGGGCAAAAATTAAAAATAGAAAGGTAAAATATGATCTCATATTAATTTTTAAAATAGGTTAAATTGAAGAACTTGTATCAAAACAGAAAGACTCGTTTCTTGTTTAAAAGTTGCATGAAAAAATCATTTAAAAAGGATACTAAAATTATATTAGAAGGTTGCCTTTAATAGGCCAAATGGAGATAATTTATTTGACTATTCAGCAAACAAATTTTAGTGAGGAAAGAAAAATGGTAATTATTTGCTGTAGTCATTTTGCACAAAAAAATGGCTACATTTTCAATAAATGTAGCCATTTGCATTAACGGTTGTTAATAGTCTGTTTTTTATTGAGGGATAATATCGCCACAGCCACTAGAGCTGTTTTTCTTTTTCTTACCACCCCAAATCTTTTTCATGTTAATGCCAGGCAAATGAGTCAAATCATCTAGCCTTTTTTTCTTCTTTTTGTTAAATGTAAAAAGCCCCATAGTGTTTGAATTTTAGGTTAAAATACTTTCGATCTAACGAATAATATTAGTGAAATTAACAAATAAATTTAAAACTCCAAAATCATAACGGTAACATAAGTACGTGTGTTTCAATACTTTATGTAAAAAAATAATGAATATTAAAACTATTAATACATTACAGCCTAATAATCAGCATTTTGTAAACTTAGATGTTTTTCAGGGTTATTTATAAAAATTTTAATTGGGGTGTTAATATTTAAATTCCTTCTTGCAATCTCCTCATTTGTTCCATAAATGCAGGACGACGACGACGAGAAACTTCTATTTTTTTTCCATCATCCATGACTAAATAGCCTCCATCACCTTTTACGAATTTTTTCATATAATTCAGATTAATTAGATGGCTTTTGTGAACTCGATAAAAATTGACAGAACCCAACATCTCCTCATATGCTTTTATCGTTCGGGATGCAGTAATTTTATCTCCATTGGATAAGTGAATATGTGTATAATTATCTTCCGCTTCGCATCGGATAATATCTTGAATATTAATGAAATAAATACCATCCAAAGCAGAGATACTCATTTTTTTGAATGGATTGGGCTTATTAAAATAGTGTTGATTAAACACTTCCAATTTCTCATTCGTACGATGCGTTTTTCCAGCATCAATTCTACTTACCGCTTCTTTCAGTTCATCAGGATCAATAGGTTTTACAATGTATCCAATCGAACTATATTGACATGCTCGAATGGCAAATTTTTCAAAGGCGGTAACAAAAATAATTTCAAATGGAATTTTATCCAATTCATTCAGCATTTGAAAAACCAATCCATCAGGTAAATTAATATCTAAAAAAGCTACATCAGGGTTAGAGCCTAACTTTTTTAGCAAGTCATTTCCCTCTGCAATACTTCCAGCTTCGCCAATGACTGAAATATCTGAGCAATGTTCTGCAAGGATATTTTTCAGGTTGTTCAACCCTTGTTTTTCATCTTCGATTATGATTGCTTTGGTCATTTTTTTCCTAATAATATTGAGGATAGTTTTATAAAAAAACTCAATAATTTAATTTTAATTAAGGGCAATATTACGCACAGAAATACCTTTAAAAAATAATATCAATCTAATTGTTAAGGGAGAATATGGTATGAAAATTTAAATGTATGTCTGTTAGTATTGAGGCAAAGGTATAAAATTTTGTAGAAAATCAAATGCAAAAACATTTACATTTGTAAAAATGTATAATAAAAAACTACAATGTATTGATTTTGTGGAAAATGCATACAAATAATTCTTTTTCAACATGAAAGTTGCTCTATTTTCAAAATTTATATTGCAGGATATTTATTGTAAAATGGGTTTTTAAGAGAAAGGAATCTATTTATTTTTTAAGATTCATTCAATTTAGTGAACAAAAACCCTACTTTTAACAGTATAAATGAGGAGACTTTTTTAAATACATTCGAAATTACTTATGTCTGACGATACAAAGAAAAAGGAATATAACCCTACTCGTGAAAGAATATTTGAGATTATTTTTGAGGCTGATACTCCTATAGGCAAATGGTTTGATATATTTTTGATCATTGCGATTATTGCAAGTGTATGCATTGTAATATTGGAAAGTGTAGATACGATTAATGATCGTTTTGGACAGCTCTTTAGGATTTTAGAATGGGTGTTTACGATCATCTTTACGATTGAGTATCTTTTACGACTTTATGTTGTTCATCATCCACGAAAATATGCTTTAAGTTTTTTTGGTATTGTAGATTTACTTTCAATCCTTCCCTCTTATTTAAGTTTCTTTTTTGTTGGATATCAATCTTTAATGGTCATTCGAGCTATTCGATTATTGAGAGTCTTTCGAATTTTCAAATTAGTGAACTATTCCAAAGATGCTCAACAGATTACTTCTGCTCTCAAAGCAAGTCGAAGGAAAATTTTTGTCTTCCTTACTTTTGTCATGTTACTGGTCATCATTTTTGGATCGGTCATGTATCTGATCGAAGGAAGCCAACCTGGTTCTCCATTTGACAGTATTCCTCGAAGCATTTATTGGGCCATCGTAACATTGACTACGGTTGGATATGGAGACATTTCGCCAACTACTTCTTTTGGACAGTTTTTAGCGGCTATCGTCATGCTTTTAGGTTATGCAGTACTTGCTGTTCCGACAGGAATTGTCAGTTCCGAAATGACGAAGGAGAACAAAAAAGGAAAGAAGAAAAAAAAGAATGGAAAAAAAATAGAAGCGTCTCAAAAATTGAATACTCAAGTTTGTAGTGAATGTCTTTTTGATGATCATGCTGATGATGCTTATTATTGTAAAAAATGTGGAACACCTCTACATCATCATGATCATCATTAGATTTTGTTGATTTGACGTTCCTATTTCCTATTTAGAAAACACATTAAAACGTGAGGTCTATTTGTAGGACCAATATCCGTAAAACGTAAACGTCTATTCTTTTCAAAAAAGAAATCCCGAATTTCGATCTTCTCAAAATTCGGGATTTAATATTTTAGAAAAATTCAAATTAGATCACCACGTGTTTTAAAATACCCGCGATATCTTGTTGTATTTTTTTAGCCAAATTATTAGCAGTTACTTCCGATGCACTTTCGCTATAAATTCGGATGATCGGTTCTGTATTTGATTTTCTTAAATGAATCCAATCTGATTCGAATAAAATTTTCAAACCATCAACTGTATCTAGTTCTTCGTTTTTGTATTTTTCTTTTAGTTTTTCAAAAATCAAATCCAAATCAATCTCTGGAGTCAATTGAATCTTATTTTTTGAAATAACATAAGAAGGATAAGTTCTTCGCATCCAAGAAATTGGTTTCCCAAATTCAGCTAACTGAGATAAAACCAATGCTATTCCTGCTAAGGCATCTCGTCCATAATGTAATGCTGGATAAATCACTCCTCCATTTCCTTCGCCACCAATGACTGCATCCGTTGCTTTCATCTGATTCACAACATTTACTTCTCCAACTGCCGCAGAAGAATATGTTCCTCCATTTTTCTCAGTAACATCTCTCAATGCTCTTGTGGAAGAAAGATTAGAAACAGTATTTTTAGAACTACCTTCTGGTGTATGCTTTAAAATATAATCAGCCACCGTTACTAATGTATATTCTTCCCCAAACATTTCTCCATCTTCACTAACAAATGCCAACCGATCTACATCTGGATCGACTGCGATTCCTAAATCAGCTCGATTAGCAGTAACTGCTTCCGATAGTTGTCTTAGATTTTCTGGAAGTGGTTCTGGGTTGTGTGCAAAATTTCCAGTCACTTCGCTATTGATTAAAATCACCTCACAACCCAATTTTTCCAAAAGAGGTGGAATCGAAATTGCTCCTGTAGAATTGACACAGTCAACCACCACTTTAAACTGTTTGGCTTTCACTTTTTCAATGGTCACCAATGGAAGCGTCAATATCGCATTAATATGCTTATCTATATAGGTGTCATCTTTTCGATAAGAACCTAATTTTTCAACGGAAGCATATTCAATATTTCCAGCTTCAATTAGCGCTAAAAATTCAGTCGCATCTGCTGCTGATATAAATTCACCTTTATCATTAAGTAATTTTAATGCATTCCATTGCTTAGGATTATGGCTAGCGGTTAGGATGATTCCTGCACCTGCATTTTCCATAGGAACAGCGACTTCAACTGTTGGTGTTGTTGACAAGCCTAGATCAACAACATCAATCCCAAGTGAACGTAAAGTACTGACTACCAAGCTATTAACTATTTCACCAGAAATTCGAGCATCTCGTCCTACTACGATTTTGGGATTGTTTGTTTTTTGAATAACCCAGTAGCCAAAAGCTGCTGCGCATTCAACAATATCTTGAGGGGTAAGATTATCTCCTGCTGCGCCACCGATAGTTCCTCTTATTCCTGAGATTGATTTGATTAAAGCCATAGAGTTTACAATTTATTTTGATTTACATCGAGAATTTTGGAAAAAATACAATTTAAACATTTATGAAACTGTATTTATTATATATGTTTCGTCGTGGGGTAAAGATAAAATTAATTCATGGAAGAGTAGGAAATTTAGAGAGATATGTTAGACATTACAACGATTTATTTTGCTTTCTTATCGTTGTATAATCTCCATTCTAATTTTATACCTTTGGTGACTTTTATACGAGACCAATGAGTGAGTTACTGCAATTTGACCAATATTTATTTCAATTAATTAATTCTGCTTGGACGACAGAATGGTTAGATGCTTTGATGCCAATGTGGAGAAATAAATATTTTTGGTTGCCATTTTATATTTTTTTAATCAGTTTTTTATTGATTAATTTCGGAAAAAAAGGAGGTTTCCTTTTGCTATTTGCCATCGGGACAATAGTAATATCTGATACTTTGAGTAGTCAAATTATTAAAAAAAATGTCCAGCGAGTTCGTCCATGTAATGATTCTCGTATTTCAGATATGGTTGATTTAAAAGTAAAATGTGGCGGCGGATATAGTTATACATCTTCTCATGCAACGAATCATTTTGCTTTAGCATTTTTTTTAATTTTCACTTTAGGCATTCGATTTCGTTGGATCAAATGGGTCTTAATATTTTGGGCAAGTAGTATTGCTTATGGACAAGTTTATGTCGGGGTACATTATCCATTGGATGTGATTTCGGGAGCAATGGTCGGGATGGTTGTTGGGGTTTTAGTGGCAAGTTGGTATGGGAGTTTTAGGGAAAAAAAATTAGAATTTGATTGATATTTTTTCATCACGGATTACGTAGATTTTCACAGATTATAGTCAAAAAAATCTACGTAATCTGTGGTGAAAATTCTAGATTAAAATTAATTATTTGTTGATTAAAAAAATTAAACATTGGATTTTCCAGATTATTTAATATTGTTTTCAAGTGTCATTTTGGGCGGAGGCTTGGCTTTTTATTTTCAAAAAAATAATAAGACCATATTGCAATTAGTGTTATCATTTAGTGGTGCATTTATTTTGGGAATCTCTGTTTTACATTTGATGCCAGTTGCATTTTCTAATCCAATTGATGCTTCAGCCGAGACTATTTCCAAACACGGAAATACTGTGGGATTGTTGATTTTACTAGGTTTTTTTGTACAAATATTTTTGGAGCAACTTTCCAAGGGTGTCGAGCATGGGCATATTCATGCACCCCATCATGGCAAAACTAGCTTTGCGATTCAGATACTTTTAGGGTTGAGTATTCATGCTTTTTTTGAAGGGATTCCTTTGGAGAATGAGCATATGCATGCGCATGCTGGGCACAATCATTTATTGTGGGGAATTGTTTTACACAAAGCTCCTGCGGCTTTTGCTTTAGTGTTATTATTTTTAATTTCTGGTTTTAAAAAACCCTTAATTGTGAGTGCATTATTAGTCTTTGCTTTGATGTCTCCTTTGGGTGCATATATGGGGAAAATATTGACTGAGCATAAAGTGCTAACTATGGAACGACAAAATTATGTGGTGGCTTTTGTGATTGGTTCATTTTTACATATTGCGACAACGATTCTTTTTGAAGTGGAAAGTGCAGAACATCACAGTATTTCAATGCGAAAGTTAATTGCGATTTTAATTGGAATTGGAATGGCAATTTTGACGATTCTGTAGAGAAGTATGTATGCTTTGTCACAACAAAAAAAGCAGTACAAAATTAATTGTACTGCCTTACTGAATTAGTATGTTAAAATGGGATTAGAAACCCTTTTGAGTGGAAACTTAAAGTCCCACTATATTACCATCTCGAATGAATTGCTTCACTCCATCAAGTAATAAATATTCTTCTCCATCATCACTTTTATAATAGACTTGTACCTCGAAATTTTTGCCTCGCTTTGGATTACTATTATTATAATTGATTTCGACTAAATTGCCATCATAATAAAATGGAGCACCAATTTTTTCTTCCACTTTTTCCTCCTTCATTGGATTAGGCTCCACTAAAACAATTTCTTCTTGAAAATCCATATCAATAATTTTCACTAAAAACTCTTCATCCAAAAGTACTTTTGCATCTTCGTGATTCATAAAAAAATTGATGGTGGTATGCTTCCAATTTTTTCCATCCGTAATCAATCGAGTAACTGGATTTCCAGTTGGATTCATTTTAATCTGGATATCTTGAAATTTGATTCGAGTATTATTTACAACATCAACAATTTTTCGGAAACGATCTTCACTTTCCATTTTATCTTGAATCACGTTTTCTGTTTCCAGTTTTACGGTCATATAATTATTTTGCTCAGATTGAAAATTATCAATTTGTTCTTTAATCACCGCTTTTTCTGCTTCGATTGTAGCTATAACTTTTTGATCAACATTATCCTTTCTTGATAAAACTGCAATATCTTTTTTCTTTCCATCATATTGTGATTGTAAATAATTCACCTTGCCCTGAAGTTCTGCAATAAGATTATCTTGTCGCTTAACTTTTCTCCTCAAGCCTGCAATGATTTTATTTAATCTAATAATACTATCTCGTAGAAATTGATTCTCATCCTGAAGGTCAGAATTCAATTGAGTTAAAAGAATCTTGTCTTCTTTTTCTGTTTCAATAGCACCTTCTAAATTATCAATGTTCTTTAATTGTTCAGAAAGATGAGTTTTAGTATTATTCAATTTTTTCACTTGAATAGCACTAAAAATGCCAAGACTTACAAGTAGAACCAAACTTATAATAATCGTTAGGGATTTGGTCATGTCAATAGGATTTTACTAATTAATAAAAAATATATTTATAAAAAACTGTCAAACAGTTTATTACAGATCACTAAAAACAAATATTATTCCATTTTATCATTTGTCCTAACAAGTTTTCTTTTTATTAAAATGAAAATTATTCAAAGGTAGATTTAGAATGGTTTTCGGTTTTTAAAATAATTGGATTGGAGTATATTTGCTTTTTTTTAGAAAAATTAGAACAAAACTTAAATTTTTAAAAAACAAAATTTCAATAAAAAATCAATGGATCAACGTCAACAAACTACCTCTAATATTTTAATGATTCGTCCAACAAACTTTGGATTTAATGAAGAAACGGCAGCCAATAATTCCTTCCAAACTAAAGCTAAAGTACTTACGCCTGATCAAGTGAAAAAGAGAGCAATGGAAGAGTTCGACAATTTTGTTACAAAAATGAGAGGAGAAGGAATTAATGTTATCGTCATGGATGATACTGATGAACCGATCAAACCTGATGCAGTTTTTCCAAATAATTGGGTTACATTTCATCAAGATGGCGTCGTGATTACTTATCCAATGTACTCCGAGATAAGACGAAAAGAACGGAGAGAAGATGTGTTAGAAAAATTAAAAGAGCAATTTCAAATTGAAGGTACTTTTAGATTAGAAAAATTTGAAGCAGAAAATAGATTTCTAGAAGGAACGGGAAGTATGATTTTGGATCGAGTCAATAAAATTTGCTACGCCTGTACCAGTCCTCGAACGGATGAAGGATTATTAGATATTTTTTGTGAGTTAGGACATTTTCAAAAAGCGGCTTTTCAATCTGTCGATGCAAACGGAGAAGACATTTATCATACGAACGTAATGATGGCATTAGGAGAAGATTTTGTGGTAATTGGAATGAGTACAATCAAAGATGAAGCACAAAAAAAAATGCTCTTAGATTTGTTTGAAAAAACGAATAAAGAAATCATTGATATTTCCTTTGAACAGATTTTGTCATTTGCTGGCAATATGCTTCAAGTACGAAACGAAAAAGGAGAAACCTACCTTGTTATGTCTCAACAAGCCTTCGAGTCATTAACTGACGAACAAATTAAAAAGATTGAGATACGAACAAAAATTCTGTATAGCCCTATTGAAGCGATAGAAACTTTGGGAGGAGGTAGTGCAAGATGTATGATGGCAGAAGTATTTTTGCCAAAAATAAATTAACATTTCTTTAACGTGATTAAAAATAAATTAATTACTTTTACCATACGAAATAAAAGAGGATTTGATTTTTCCTTCAAAAACTCTTTTATTTCTCAATTTCACCCATCGAACATCTCTTCTGATACTACAAATTACATTTATTTTGTGACATAGCAACTTGTTTTTTGACTAAAAAAAACACCCTCTTTGCTTTTCAGTTATAAACATTATAAATAAACTTTATTCATAAATATACTGATACTGAATAGTTGCCATAGCAACTTTATTAACACCCCCTTTTCTGTCATTTTTACATATTAAAACTATGTAATGAAAGTGTGAAAAATAGTTTTTCATACTTAATCAAAAGTTTAAACAAAGGTCTTGGTGTAGTCAATAAGCCTTTCTAGTTTTGCGGCATAATTGAAAAACAAGAATATATAGATCCTAAAATTCAACAGATTTAGTAAACCACATTTGTATTTTCATAATCAAAACTCTTAAACATTTTTGTATGAAAAATTTTATTACTACTCTTTTCGCATTATTATTTACGGTTACCATTTGGGCACAAGGAACGCTCACAGGAACTGTGATGGACTCTGATCAAGAAGATGCTCTGATCGGGGCTACCGTTTATTTGAAAGGTACCAACTATGGTACTGCTACAGATTTCAATGGAGCATTCGAGATGACAGATGTCGATGCTGGAGATTACACTTTGGTCGTATCTTACACAGGATATGCTGAAATGACAAAAGACATTACAGTAACTGATGGAGACAACGATTTAGGTACATTTATTTTAACGGGCAATTCTATTGGAATTGAAGAAGTAAGTGTTATTGCTTCTGTTGCTATTGATAGAAAAACTCCTGTTGCAGTTTCTACAATTAAGGGTGAGGTTATCGAGGCAAAACTTGGAAATCAAGAATACCCAGAAATTTTACGAAGTACTCCTTCTGTTTATGTAACTAAATCAGGAGGTGGATTTGGAGATGCTCGAATCAATGTTCGTGGATTTGACCAAACCAATACTGCTGTGATGATTAACGGAATCCCAGTAAATGATATGGAAAATGGACAGGTATACTGGTCAAATTGGGCTGGATTATCTGATGTAACCTCTACACTACAAGTACAACGAGGATTAGGTGCAACTAAATTAGCTGTTCCAACTGTAGGTGGCTCTATTAATATTATTACCAATGCTGCTGACTTTGAAAAAGGTGGAAACGTAAGTTTAGGATTAGGTAATGACGGATTCCAAAAATATGGTTTGATGCTTTCTTCAGGTCAATCTGAAAAAGGATTTGCAGCAACTGCTCAATTCACACACACACGTGGAGATGGATATGTAGATGGTACTGCTTTCCGAGCATACTCTTATTTCTTGTCTTTATCTCAGACTATAGGTGATAATCAATCTTTATCTTTTACTGTTTTGGGAGCGCCACAATGGCACCACCAAAGAACAAGTATGGGTAGATTTGATAACTTAGATGTGGGCGTTTTTCAGGAAGAAGGTGATGTAGATCCTGAATATACAGGAGAAGTACGAGGAAGAAGGTTTAATTGGAATCATGGTGAGTTGGATGGAGAAGAATTTACTTGGAGAAGAAATTTCTACCACAAGCCAAAAGCATTCTTAAATCACTATTGGACACTTGGTGATAATACTGATTTGAAAACTTCAGTTTATGTCTCTCTAGGCAGAGGTGGAGGAACTGGACCAAGAGGTAGAATCGCTAACGATAGTACCACAATTTTTGATTCATTTGGTGGTTTTGGACGAGGAATCCATAATGCCGACGGTCAAGTAAGATTTGATGATATTGTAGCTTATAACCAAGGTACAGAGATTGGTGATTTTGAAGCGCCTAATACATCTCCTGGAACGACAACTTCATCAGGTGACGGATTTATTAGAAGAGCATCAATGAACTCTCATAACTGGTTTGGTGCTTTATCTACTTTGACACATAGGTTAAATCCTAATTTGACACTTACGTCAGGAATAGATTTAAGATATTATAGAGGTATTCACTACCGAAGGTTAGAAAATTTATTAGGGAATAACTCTTACTTAAGTCGTTCAAATGATAATGCTCCAATGAATACAATCACAGAAGTATCTGAAGCTAAATTTGGAAACTTCCATGATAACAGTTACAAAAATGATAACAATGTTTTAAATTATTGGAACGATGGATTAGTATCTTGGGCTGGAATTTTTGCTCAATTAGAATACTCGACTGATAAATTAACAGCCTTTGCCTCTGTTAATGGTTCTAACCAAGGATTCAAAAGAATTGATTATTTCAATTACTTAGATAATGATCCTGAGCAAGAAACTGATTGGCAAAACTTCCTAGGTGGTTACGGAAAAATAGGTGCGAATTATAATCTTGATGATAATAACAATGTGTTTTTTAATGCAGGATTTATTTCAAGACAACCAGTTTTTGATAATGTATTCCTTAATTTCGTAAATAATATTAATGAAGATATTTCTAATCAATCCATTACTTCCTTCGAATTAGGATACGGATTTAGAAGTAAAACTTTCCGTGCAAACATCAATGGTTATTATACCAACTGGGGAGATCGTCAAGAAGATTTCTCTGATGAAAATGTTGCTGGAGATCAGTTATTATTTAACTATTCAGTTAACCAAGTTCATACAGGAATTGAGCTAGAAATGAATTGGACTCCAATCCGAGCATTGAATATTAGAGGAATGGCATCTATTGGAAATTGGGAATATGCTAGTGATTTCTTAGCTACAGGAAATAATATTGATAATCCAAATGAGCAAATTGCAGATAGATTTGTATATGCTGATGGAATCAAAGTAGGTGATGCTGCACAAACTACTTTAAACTTGGGAGTGAATTATGAAATTATTGAAGGATTGAATGTTTATGCTGACTATTTTTTAGCGGATAATTTGTATGCTGGTTTCCAAATTACAGATATTGCTTTCCAACAAGAAAATCCTTCACAAGTATTGGAAATTCCTAGCTACTCTTTAGTTGACTTGGGAGCTTCTTATACTTTCCGTTTCTCTAGTTACAAAATGACCGCACGATTTAACGTGAATAACTTATTAGACAAATGGTATGTTTCTGAGTTAAGTACAAGTGGAGCTACTGTATTAGAATCTCAAGGATTCGTAGGATTTGGACGTACTTGGAATGCTGGATTAAAATTCCATTTCTAAACAATAGAACTTTTTAAAAAGTCTTAAAAAAAAGGTCTCCACTCCTCATTTTGAAGAGTGGAGATTTTTTTTTGGAAAAAAACTAACACAATACTGTTAATGTATTTCAAGAATCAATAATTAAGTTATCCCTTATTCCTTGAATGATAAATTTTCTTCTAATTTTGCGAATATTTTCTTTTCACAACATTTTTATTACCAAATAACAATTAAAACTTTTCACCTTATGAAAAAACTGTTTACTCTTTTATTTCTTTTGTCATTGACTACCCTAGCGTTCTCTCAAGATTATACTGTTGAGACGGTAGGAAGTACTGGTTTTAATCCAGAAAATTTAACTATTACAGTTGGTCAAACTGTACAATGGGTAAATACTGGAGGAAGTCACAATGTAAATGGAACTACAGCTACATTCCCCAACAATCCTGAATCATTTGGAAATGGGGTAAGTACTGGATGGACTTTCAATCATACTTTTATGACTCCTGGAACTTATGATTATCAATGTGATCCTCACGTAGGATTGGGTATGGTAGGAACGGTTACAGTTCTTATGCCCTTACCAACTTATACTATTGGCCTGGTTACTGGCGATAGTGATATGAATGGAGATGCTGATTCCGTTGGAGTTGCTTGTACTTTGACTGGAGTTGTTCATGGAATAGATATGCGTGGTGGTGCAGGCATTCAATTTACAATTATTGATTCCAATAATGATGGAATTGGAGTATTTAGCTTTAATGATGTTTCTAGTTATGTAGTTACAGAAGGAGATGAAATTACTATGGATGGAACAGTAGCATCTTTCAATGGTTTAGCTCAATTTAATCCTGATACTATCATTGTTAATTCTACAGGAAATGCTTTATCTGCTGTGGCAGATGTAGCTGATTTAGATGAAAGTACTGAATCTCAAGTAGTGAGATTAGTGGGCGTTTCTTTAGTTGACCCAGCACAATGGGATGGTGCAGGTTCCAATAATATTGATGTTACTGACGGAACATCAACTTGGACTGTAAGAATTGATAGTGATGTAGCTGATGTAAATGCATTAGCTCCACCTCCAGGAACATTTAATGTAACTGGAATTGGGGGACAATTTGATAGCTCTGATCCTTACACGGAAGGATACCAATTATTCCCGAGATATGCTGCTGATGTTGAAGTGATTTCAACAGGTTGCGAAATCGGAATTTTAACTTCTGATAGTGATATGAATGGAGAGGCCGATTCTGTAGGAGTTTCTTGTACCATTACAGGTATTGTTTACGGAATTGATATGCAAGGTGGCACAAATACAAATGTTCAATTTACAATAATTGATGCTGCTGGAGATGGAATTGGAGTATTTAGTGGAAATGATTTTGATTACACCGTTATGGAAGGAGATGAAGTAACTATGGATGGAACTGTAGCATCTTTCAATGGATTAGCTCAATTTAATCCTGATACCATTATTTTAAATTCTTCTGGAAATGCACTAGTTACTCCAACAGATGTATCTGATCTAGATGAATCTACAGAGTCTCAATTAATTCGATTAACTAATGTTACTTTAGTTAATCCAGCACAATGGGATAATGCAGGTTCCAACAATATTGATGTTACCGATGGAACAAGTACTTGGACGGTAAGAATTGATAGTGATGTAGCTGACTTGAATGCTTTACCTGCTCCAACTGGTGCATTTAATATCACAGGAATTGGAGGACAATTCGATAGCTCTGATCCATATACTGAAGGATATCAACTTCTTCCAAGATATGCTGCTGACCTTGAAATCATTCCTTCTGGAACTCCTGCTATTATTATTGCGGGTGTTGCTGATCCTCAACCGTCAGATGGTAATGGAGGTAGTACTTCTGGTGCTAGAATGATAGAATTATATGTGTTGGAAGATATTGCTGATTTGAGTATCTACGGAGTAGGTTCTGCTAATAATGGAGGTGGTTCAGATGGAATTGAATTTACCTTCCCTGCTGTATCAGCTTCTGCTGGAGATTGTATTACCTATACAGATAGCTTAAATGAGGCTAATTTCGTAACCTTCTTTGGATTTCCTGCTACATTTCTAGTTCCTGCAGGTGGAGTTTCTCCTTCTTCTGGAATTAATGGAAATGATGCAATTGAACTATTCCAAGATGGATCGGTCATTGATGTTTTTGGTGATCCAAATGTAGATGGGTCAGGAACTGCTTGGGAGTACACAGATGGATGGGCTTATCGTAATTTTGGCGCAATGGCTAATGGTGGTGTTTTCGATGAAACTAATTGGACTTATAGTGGTGTGGATGCATTACAAGATAATGTAAATTTGATGAATTCTCAATATGCTAATCCATTCCCAACTTGTACTTATTCATTGACTCCTCCTCCTCCTGCTTACCCAATCGGATTAGTTACTGCTGACTCAGATGGTGACTTAATAGCAGATTCTGTAGATGTAGTTTGTCAATTGACTGGAGTAATTCACGGAATTGATTTTGATGGAAATGAAGGTTATTCATTTACTATAATTGATGCTGCTGGTGATGGTATTAATGTACACAGTTTTAATGATGTTGATGGTTATGTAGCGGCTGAAGGTGATGAAATTTCTGTTGAAGGATTTATCCTTAATTTCAATGGATTAGATGAAATTCGTGCTCAAAAAATAACGATGAACTCTGCTGGAAATGCATTATTTACTCCAATTGCTGTTACAACGCTTGATGAAGATTCAGAATCTCAATTTGTCAGTATGGCTGATTGGACCATGGTTGATCCAACTCAATGGTTAGGCGATGGGACAAGTTTCAATGTTGATATTACTGATGGAACGAATATTTATCAAATGAGAATTGATAGTGACACAGAGATGGCTAGTATGTCAATTCCAACTGGTGATATTTTTAATATCACGGGTATTGGTGGACAATTTGATGGCTCTGGAAATGCTATTTTAGATATGGGTTACCAGATCTTCCCAAGATATATGACTGATATCGAAGGATTTACTTCTACCATCAATCCAGAATTAGGCAACAAAATCAAATTCTATCCTAATCCAACCAATGATGTTTTACAGATTCGATCTGATATCCAATTGGATAATATCCGAATTACTAATATGTTAGGACAACAAGTTGCAGAACTTCAAAATCCTAACTTAACTGAAACTGTCAATGTAAATAACTGGACTTCAGGTATTTACGTAATCACTTTCGTTACTGGAAATGAAGTTTGGACTTCGCAATTTGTGAAGAAATAAACTAATTTTTTTATAAAAAAGCGCAAAATCACTTTACTGTGGTTTTGCGTTTTTTTTTTGGAAAATTAAAACCAATTACTCATTTTTAGAAATACTAAAAAAAGCATTTGAGTAGAATCAGATTTGGAATCCAAGTTACAACCGAACAACATTCAACTACTCTCGTATAAAAAATGGCTTCCAAAATACTATTCCTTTTTTTACTCAAAAAATGAGTATAAAACAAAAAGAATCTTTATTTTTGCGGCTAATTTTAAAAACCAATCTACTTTTAATAAATAGGTAGATTACATATTTACAAATATTAACATGGCAAAAAGAAATAAAAAGGCTTCAGATGATACACTTGTTGACATCGGAGAAAAGACGGAACAAGCTCAAGATTTTTATGAAAAAAATCAAAGCTTAATCTTAGGCGGATTATTCGCTTTCGTTTTATTGGTAGGTGGAATATTCGCTTACAATAATTTTTATCAAGCTCCTCGATTACAATCTGCTATCGAAGAAATGGCTCAAGCTCAACGAATGTTTGAAAAAGATTCTTTCGCTTTAGCTCTAGCTAATCCAGGTAATGGAAGCCTTGGATTCCTTGATATTGCTAGCGAATACAGCGGAACTTCTACTGGAAATCTAGCTAATTATTACGCAGGTATTTCTTATTTGAACCTTGGACAATTTGATGCAGCTAAATCTTACTTAGAAGATTTTAGTCCTGATGGAGATGTTCTTCCTATCACTTATTATGGTGCCTTGGGAGATGTTTATTCTGAGAAAAATGAAATGGATCAAGCTATCTCTTCTTATAAAAAAGCAATTGGACAAGGCACTAATGAATTCTTGGAAGCATACTACACAAAAAAATTAGGTCTTTTGTATGAGTACCAAGGAAAAGTGGCAGAAGCAAAATCTACCTACGAGAATTTGAAATCAAAATATCCAAATACTCCAGAAGGACAGGATATTGAAAAATACATTTCACGGGTTAGCGTGAATTAACAAAACTTTAATGTGTTTTTTCCCCAAGAAACACACACAAATAAATATTTAACTACTAATATTGTGAAGGTAAGATTTTAAGTAATCTTACCTTTTTTTATTTCATTGGTTTAACGTTGAATATTCAACGTTAACCGTTAAACATTTAACCATGGCAAGCGCATTAAAAAATTTATCTGAATACGACGAAGCAAATTTACCCTCAGCCAAAAACATGAAGTTCGCAATTGTTGTAGCTGACTGGAATGCAAAAATTACGCATGCCTTGTACGAAGGTTGTTTTGATACTTTGATTAAACATGAAGCAGAAGAAGAAAATATCAAAACTGTCCAAGTCCCAGGTACTTTTGAATTAACCGTAGCAGCAAAAATCCTTTTGCAAAACCAAAAATACGACGCTATCATTTGCATCGGTTGTGTTATTAAAGGAGAAACTAGCCACAATGAATACATTAATAATTCCGTTGCAATGGGGTTAACTAATTTAGGTTTAGCTTCAGGCATTCCTTGTATTTTTGGAGTGTTAACTCCCAATGACGAACAACAAGCTATAGATCGAGCAGGAGGAAAATATGGTAACAAAGGGGTGGAAGCTGCTGTCACCGCAATCAGAATGTCTGCTTTAAAAGAGAATTTAAAAAAAGCAGAAAAAAAATCTATTGGCTTTCAATAAATTAAACATGAATCAGAAACTCCTTTTCTCAATCGTAATCTTTCTTTTTCAATTCAATTGGGGTAATGCACAAAGTGACTCTACTCAAAATGAAATTGTTTTGGAAAAAAAAGATACCACTTCCCTCTCCTCTCCTAAAATTTCGAAGAAAAAGAAAAAAAGGAATTTCATCAAAAGGTATTTTAAAGACGATTATCCTTCTCCCAAAAAAGCAGTTGTGCTAACTGCTATCATTCCTGGACTCGGACAGATTTATAATAAAAAATATTGGTACATTAAATTACCATTGGTCTATGGTGCATTTGGTGGGCTCATTTATAGTATCCAATATAATGGCTCAAATTACCGAAACCTCAAGGAACAACATCGCTTTTTAGTCGATGGTCTTGATTGTACGACTAGCATTTACGAAGGAATAGTAACTGCCGAAGTACTAAAAAATGCCAGAGATAAATTTGACAAACAGCTTCAATTTTCATATATCGGAATTGGATTAGCATACATCCTTACCGCAGCAGAAGCATATACAACTGCCCATCTGCTCACCTTTGATGTATCTGATGATTTGAGTATGCAATTCAAACCTTCATTTGATGTAAATCCTAGTTCAGGAATGACAATTGGGTTTGGAGTGAATTTTAAAATTGCCAATAATAAAAAAGTCATTCCTAAAGATTTTATGAAATAATTTTTTTATTGATAAAAAAACATTGATAAACATTTAATTTTATCCTCGAGAAAAAGTGGTTTTTTTGCCGAATTTTATGCAAATTTGCATTGCTTTCTACATATTTATTAAGTCTTTACTATTTCCAATCCACAAAAGACCTTCCTGTTTCTAAACCGTATGTTATAAACCTCTAATATTTGGCGATTTATTTGCTAGAATAACAATATGCTGTATAATACAGTATAGTTATTATCGAAACTTATTATTTTAAAATACATACTTATTTAAATCAAACTAGACCCAGTCATGCAAGACAAAGATTTACAGTTAAAGAAAATGCTCGAAACGAATAAAGTCCAAAAGGATTTTTACGAGTATGAACCTCAAGAAGAACAATTTGAATACGATGGAAATATCATTGGTAGAACTTGGGCGAAGCTTCGTTCTGGTTATGGAACAGTAGTAAATTCTCTTGGAGAATTTGAAATGTGGAGCAGTCTTCATTGGAGTTGGATGGGTGATCTTTCTGACAAAAAAGTTTTAGACTTAGGTTGTCATGCTGGAAATCAATTGAGCTTGGATCTAGCTAGAAAATCAAAATACTATGTTGGTTTGGATTTGAGTGAATCTGCAACGGCAGAGTTACAAAGAAAAATTAATGATGCTGGAATCGAAAATGCAATAACAGTTGCAGCAGATTTTCTTTCTGAAGATTTTACAGAAAGAGATTTTGATGTAGTTTATGCACAATCCGTTTTTCATCATTTCAAATATATGGAACCCTTCTTGGAGCGAGTGGATGAAGTTTTAGCGCCTGGTGGACAAGTGATTACTTCTGACCCAATGGCAACTTATTGGCCACTCAAAACGCTTCGAGCAATCTATCGTCCATTTCAGAGAGATAGTGATTGGGAATATCCATTTACAAAAAAGACTTTTGATTTATTTCAAAAATACTTTGATATCGAGAATTTGCAAGGCATGATGGGAAGTACCAAATGGGTACTTTTGATTTATCCATTCAGCAAAAAAATGGGGGAAAAGAAATGGAAGCAATGGTTAAAAGAAGATCAGAATAAAGCTAACAAAGTCGGAAGTCATCTTTGGAAATGTATGCGAGTAACAATGAATATGCGTAAGAAAAAATAGAATTTTTACATTTTTTTGTCCCGAAAAAAGGTCGAATGAATTTACTTCATTTGACCTTTTTTTATTTATATTTGATATACAAACAAACTACATCACAAATAGATTTTTGACAAATTCTTTATCAAAAAGAGAAAATTTTATAACCTCCAAATTTCAAAACCAACAGAAGACCATGAGAGTGAACCGCCCACTTTTTACTTGCTTTGCAGTATTTTGCTTTTTTTCAAATATTGTTTTTTCGCAGTCAGATTCTCCTTCTTCCATATATTACGATTCTAAAGTGTTATCTGATTTTTTGGAAAATTATCCTACTCCTAAGATTTATTTTGATATTGCAAGAGGAAACCCCGGTAAGCCTATAATTAGTAAGGATGAGCAGAAAGTTGAAAGTATAAATGAAAATAATTTTCAACGCTATAATCTAACATCATATGGTTATTATCGAATTGGCATGTCCAATCCTAAAATTAATGATGTCATCCACATCTCCCTAAATGATACAACGTTTAAAATTTCACCAATCGTAAGAAAACAAGATGGGTTGGATAAATCAGTTGATTCTTTAGATGCAATAGTTATTGGTTATTATCCTGGATCTTTAGGAATTATAGTTTTTAATCATACCAAAGGTGTTCAAGTTATAGACGAAGATGAAAATGGAGAACCCATTTTTGAAAATTTTGAAGACCCACCATACTCTAATCATATTTATCAAGAAAGTAGTGGCATTGAAGAATACACTAAAATTCTAAACATTTTAACTGCACAAACTGGTGACCTATTAGCAGGAAATGAAGTGAATTGGTCCTTTAAAAATATTCAATCCAAATACTTGACCAACCCTTTCCTAAATAATTTGAATAGTGCTAATCCTCTTTTAGAGCCATCAGTAGAAAATTATTTCCAATATGATTTTTTGGAGAACTTCACTCAAAATCTTCCTCAAAACTATTATTCAAACTATCCTTACCAAAAATTACTCTATGGAGATTCCATTTTGAATTTTCAAAAAACAGTTTCTTTTAAAGATGCTTCTATCAGTTATCGGAAACAAATTACCACTTCGCAAAATGAATTGAC
>JBGCFD010000049.1:0-46263 GCA_045106765.1 Saprospiraceae bacterium
GAAAGCAAAAGAATGAAACTGTCATTCTAAAAAAAGGGAAAAAAGACATTCAACTAGACTATTCTGAGTTACGTAAAGCGGTTCTAGTTTTACGAGCAGTTAACCACAAATTACGTCAAAAAATTATTGATTTGTTAGAAGAGAATTCTAAGATGACTGTTACTGATATCTACATCAAATTAAGGTTAGAGCAATCAGTTGCATCTCAACACTTAGCTATCCTTAGAAGAGCAGGAGTAGTGGCTACAGATAGACAAGGAAAATTCATTTACTACTCTTTGGATGCTGATCGTTTGAATCAGATTTCAAGGTTGGTAGAAGAATTAGCAGCTTAAGAATTCAACAAGTCATATATTAAATTTTTCAATAGCATTTATTCGCTTTATATGAAAAAAAAATACATTTGATTAAGCTGAAGCTTATAATACCTTAAGAAAACTAAAAAGCGGCAAATCCTTGGATTTGCCGCTTTTTTTTGTCTTTTCTTTTGTAAAAAAGAATAAAAATTGCATATTTGCTAAGTATATTTTATTCATTTCCACATACTAAAACCCGTACCTATGAGAAAGGCGAAAGTAAATATCAACAATGAAAGGTTGAAAAACTCTGCCGAAATACTCAGGGCATTAGCCCATCCCCTTAGGTTGCAAATTTTAGAGTTTATTGATAATAATAAGACGATTAACGTCAACAAAATTTACAATACACTTAAACTTGAACAGTCTATCACTTCACAACATCTCAGAATATTGAGAGTAGCAGGTGTCGTACTTACTAAGCGAGAAGGGAAATTTATTCATTATAGTATTGACTACCCTAAAGTAGCTAGTGTCTTGAAAGCTGTAGATGCTTTTTTAGATGCTGAATAAAGAGATAAATTGATCCCCAGATAACCAACAAACTAAAGAAAGAAAAGGGTGATGTCATCGACATCACCCTTTTCTCTTATTTTACTTTTGATTATTTTTAAGCTAAATCACTATCGTTTTTTTAGTCTGTATCCTTTATTTCCAAATCACTCTTATCAATTCTTATCTCTTGTTTTTCAATCTCTTCGTTTGACAAAGATGACTCTTCTATTTGTTCCGTTGGATTAAGGACTGAATTTGAACTAATTTCGGCTCTACTTAAATTAGTTTCTGAACTAAAAAAGCTTCGCTGAAATAATAGAATACTAATTACCCCAACGCTAATTGCAACATCCGCCACATTAAAAATTGGTCTAAAAAATAAAAAGTCTTTTCCTCCTATAAATGGCATCCAATCTGGAAAAAATCCATCATACATTGGAAAGTAAAACATGTCTACCACTTTCCCATGCAAAAACCCAGCATAACCTCCACCCTCAGGAAGAAACTGAGCAATCGATCCATGATAAGAAGCAGAAAAAATTAACCCATAGAATGCACTATCTAAAATGTTTCCAATCGCACCAGCAAGAATCAACGAAAAACTAATCAATAATCCTAGTGAGGCTTTTGACTTCAAGAGTGTTCGAATAAAATAAATCAATAATCCGACTGCCACAATTCGAAATAGACTCAAAATCAATTTTCCATTTTCTCCCCATATTTCAATTCCGAATGCCATCCCTGGATTTTCTATAAAATGAATTCTCGCCCACATCGGAGTCCAACTCCAATCAATAAAAGAATCTTCGCTGATGTACATATTTGTCTTTACCCAAACTTTTAGTGACTGATCAATGATGAGTACCAACAGAACAATTAGAATTAAAATATGTGATTTCTTCAAACCTTTGAAATTTTGTATTTGTCTAAAATGACTTAAAACAGGCGCAAATATACATAAGTATGCTTAAATGAAAATAGTGATTATACCCATCAAAAGTATAATCACTATTTTAAAACCTATTTTGAGGTTTCTCTATTTTCTTTTTTCTTTTGCTTCCATGCTTAAGGTTGCATGTGGAACAGCAACTAAGCGTTCTTTGGCAATTAATTTTCCAGTAACTCTACAAATACCATAAACTTTATTTTGGATACGAAGTTTGGCATTTTCTAAATGCTGAATATGCTTTTGCATTCTCAAAGCCATTGTACTTAATCTTTCATTTTCTACTGTACTCATTCCATCATCTAAACCTTTAACTTTGGCATCTGGATTATTTGCCATTTCAGCTTTTTGATTTGTATAAAAATTTAATTGTTTTTTAGCTTCCACTAATTTTGCCTCAATTATCTTTTGAAATTCAGATAACTCTTTATTGTTATAACGAGTTTTTACTCGATCTGTATTTTTACCCATAATAAAAAGTAGTAATATTTGTTAAAAAATAATTCAATTCATTCTTTTATATTGATTGAACTTAAATTTCTTCATTAATAGTTTTCGTAACACAAAAATAACTTATTTTCTTAAAAATCTATAAAAAATTTAGATAGTTGAATTTTGCAAAATAAAATATATCAAAAAGAGTAATTACTCAAATATAAATTTGTTCTGAAATGTTTTAATATTTATTTTTTTAGAAAAAATCTGGAAGGTAATTATTATATAATTGATATTTTGCAACTAATGTGCCACTCCTAAGTGTTCATAATTTAACTGGAAAGTGTAATTTTTTTTTAATATATGTAACATTTTTCAAACCAATTATTCCTCTCACGTCTTCTTTTTTCTTAAAATTCTATTTATTTCGATCATTAAACTTTTCATTTCCAACTTAATACGTATTCAAATATACTTGTATGTGATTTTGATTTTTTTCCAAAAAAGAAAAATACTTCAAAAAGGTAGTCACATTATTATTTAAAAATATTTAACAAATTTACTATTTATAGTTTTTTATCATGTGTTTGCCACGGTTTTTGCAAGTCGTATTTATATCACTAAACCAAAACTTTCAATACCCTCCAAAAGAAAGGTTTTCTCCCTTTATCTAAGATCTCCCTCAATTTTAGATTGAACTGTAGTGATTTTTTAAAACTTAAAAAAAAGGTTATACGATGTTCAAGTCAAAAATTATTTTCTGGAGATTATTGGTTTTATTGCTTTGTGTAATTTCAAAAAGCAGTTTTGCTCAACCGACAAATTATATTGAAACCTATCAAAAAATTGCGATCCGTGAAATGCATCGAAGTGGAATTCCTGCGAGTATAACTTTAGCTCAAGGGATATTGGAGTCTTCTTGGGGCAACGGTTCTTTGGCTTTAAAAGCCAATAACCATTTTGGAATAAAATGTAAAAGTACATGGAAGGGGCCAACATTTTTTATTAAAGATGATGATTACAAGAACGGAAGATTGGTAAAATCTTGTTTTCGATCTTATGATAATGCAGAAGATTCATATGTAGATCACTCTGAATTTTTGACTGACAATCCAAGATATGAGAGATTATTTTCTTATGCTCGAACAGATTATAAAAAATGGGCGCATGGCTTGAAAAAATGTGGTTATGCTACAGATAAGAAATATGCTTACAAATTAATCAACACGATTAAAAAATACCAATTACATAAATTTGATTTAATGCCTGAGGAGCATCCGGCAATTATTGTAAGTGAAGGCGCACCAAAGTTAGAGGTGGTTATTGCTCAAAATCTTCCAAATAATCCGAAGCCAAATCCAACGCCAAATTCGATGATTGCACCTAAAGCATTTGTGTTACCTGATGATTATAAAAGAGGTGATGGTTTAAGGAAATTTGCTTCAAAAGGGAATAAAAATATTCTGAATAGTTCCTCAATTTTATTGAAAAAATAATAATTAAGACATCAAACGAAAAAACCTAAATCTTTACTTTGATGATAACTTAAAAAAGAGGTTCTCGGAATTCCGAAAGCCTCTTTTCTTTTATATGGTTATAAATGATAATATGTAATGTTACTGTTGATATAATTATATCTTTAATTTCTTTTTGTTCCTTTTGCATCTTTGATCACTTCGTCTTCTCCTTGAGTATATTTTTTACTTCTACTCTTTACTGGATTTTCGTGCATTTCATCATGATTTGTTCTTTGCTTTGCGATGTCTATGGCTAAAAATAAAGCCCTACGAAATGAACTCGGATTGGCCATATTCATTCCTGCAATATTAAATGCAGTTCCATGGTCAGGCGAAGTTCTAACGGCAGAAAGTCCTGCAGTAAAATTTACTCCTTCTCCAAAAGAGAGGGCCTTAAAAGGGACTAAACCTTGGTCATGATACATTGCCAAAATCCCATCAAATTTTCGATAATCACCTGATCCAAAAAATCCATCTGCTGGAAATGGACCATTGGCAACATATCCTTTCTTTTTACTTTCAATGATAATTGGTCGAATCAATTTCTCTTCTTCATCTCCTAACATTCCTCCATCTCCTGCATGTGGATTTAATCCAAGAATGGCGATGGTAGGTCGTTCTATTCCAAAATCACGCTTCAAGCTTTTATTCAAAATTTTTAATTTGTTCGCAATTTTTTCTTTGGTGATTGCTCCTGCAACATCTTTGAGTGGAAGATGATTTGTCACTACTCCAACTCGCAAACTATCATTGACCATCAACATCAAACTTTCAATTCCATTTAATTCTTTAGTCAAATATTCTGTATGACCAGTAAATTGAAAGCCAGTATCTTGCATTCCTTTTTTGTGGATTGGTGCAGTAACCAATCCATCAATGTATCCTTCTTTTAATTCTTGCGTAGCTGCGGCCAAAGATTTGTAAGCAAATTTTCCACCGCTCTCGGAAGGTGCACCAATTGTAATATTGACATCTTCATTCCAGCAATTCACCACATTCACTTTTCCATGATAAGGTTTCTGTCCTGAATTGACAGATTGAAAATGAAAGTCTTCCAACCCGATCATATTTTTATGATAAGAAACTACTTTTGATGAAGCATAAATAATAGGTGTACAAAAATCTAAAATCTTTTTATCAGATACCGTTTTAAGAATTACTTCTAATCCTACTCCATTAATATCTCCAACGCTAATTCCTATTTTTTTCTTTTCCATTTTAAAAGAATGTTTTTTAAGAGTTATATTTTTTTAAAAAGTCAAACACCAACCTTACTCCTATACCTGTTCCTTCTTTTGTGCGATAACCATTGGCAGTTTTTAAATAAGCTGGGCCTGCAATATCAAAATGAACCCAAGGATATTCTCCACCTGTGAAATGTTCTAAAAATTTCCCAGCAGTAATCATTCCTGCTGCAGGTCCTCCAAGATTTTTAAGGTCAGCAATATGTGATTTCATTTGTTCCCCATACTCTCTCCAAAGCGGAAGTTCTACCAATCTTTCATAAACTTCCAATCCACTTTCTTCTAAATCACTTTTTACTTTTTTGTCAGCAGTCCCCATAAAACAAACGCCATCTTCTCCAATTGCTCGAGCTGCTGCGCCAGTCAAGGTAGCAAAATCCATCACTAATTCTGGCTTATATTTTTTAGCATAATGCAACGCATCTGCCAACACTAATCTTCCTTCTGCATCCGTGTTCAAAACCTCTACAGTTGTTCCGTCGTACATCGTGATTACATCTCCTGGAGCATAAGCATTCAAGCCAGGACGATTATCCGTAGAAGGAACCAAAGCAATAACATGAAGCGGTAATTTTGCTTTTGAAATAGCACTCATTGCTCCAACAACTGTTGCCGCACCACCCATATCACATTTCATAAAATCCATCGAATTTGCCGTAGGCTTCAAACTTAATCCACCTGTATCATATACGATTCCTTTTCCAACTAAAACGATTGGTTTTTTATTTTTTGCATTCTTGGGTTTCCAAGTTAAAATATTAAATCGAGGAGGGTCGATACTTCCTAAATTCACAGCAAGGATTCCGCCCATTTTCATTTGTTCAATTTTCTTTTTGTCAAAAACTTGAACTGAGAAACCAGAAGCTTTTCCTATCTTTTGAATTTCTTTACTGAACTGAGGGGCAGTCAAAAATGAGAATGGTTCATTGACCAAATCTCTCGCTTCATAAGTTCCAGTCAAAACAGAAACTAAATCTTTTACCTCTTTTTCGGTAGCAGCAGATTTATTGATTTTAATTTCTTTAAGTGGATTTTCTTTTTCTTTTCGATCTTTAAAATATTTCAAAAATTGGTAATTTCCCAAAGCCATTCCTTCCACATATTCCAATGTATTATTCTCTTTGCAATGATTAAGAATTTCAACTTTTGAAACTTTATAATTAGAAAGCGATTGTAAAATTTCATTCCCTGCCAATCTTACATCTTCTTTGTGATAAGATGCATTTTCTCCTTTTTTCAAAAACTGAACGACAACATTTCTGTCCACATTAGGTATAAATACAAAATTGATTTCTTTCTTTGCAGCAGATTTCAAAAATGCTTCTTCTGATTTGGACAAAAAATTGGTTGCCCAACTTAAATTATTTTGATCAGAAAGAATTATGAGATCGTCCTTATATTTATTCGACCTTGATATCGAAATTTTAATATTCATCAGAAGAATTTAGATTTCAAAAAAGTAACCCGTCGAAGATCAGTTGCTTAAAACTCAAACTCAATTATCGTTACTGGTTTTTGATTTTATTATAAATTGGTTTTAAAAATAATGGGCAAATATAAAGAATTAATGCGAAAATTTGAGACTTGGCAAATCAATGTTTTTAGAAAGATAAAATCTCGCTTCCCCTTGAATATCAAATTTTTAAGTATCTTAAAAAAGGTAATGAATTGAAGTATGGAATTTTAGAAATTGAGCATTGTGGCTGACAAAAATTATGAAAGCATAATCTCTATTTTTTAAAATCTCAAGACTAAAAAACAAATAAATTTTGAAGGCAAAAAAATCATTCGGACAACATTTTTTAAATAGTGAAATCATCACAGAGGATATTGCAAATGGATTACAACTAACTGATTCCTACGATCATGTTTTGGAGGTTGGACCAGGGAAAGGGATGTTGACAAAATATCTTTTGCAAAAAGAATATGATTTAAAAGTAGTGGAAGCTGATCGAGACATGGTGAATTATTTGGAAAAAAATTTCCCTCAGTTGGAAGACAAAATCATTTCAGGTGATTTTTTAAAATCAAATTTAAGTGAAATTTTTGATGGAAAACAATTTGGCTTAATTGGTAATTTCCCCTACAATATCTCTTCGCAGATTATGTTTAAAATGCTCGATTACAAAGAAATTATTCCTGAGATGGTCGGCATGTTTCAAAAAGAAGTGGCAGAGAGAATTGTAGCAGAACCAGGCTCTAAAGTTTATGGAGTTATTAGTGTTTTGATTCAAGCATTTTATGATGGGAAATATTTATTTACAGTTGACCGCATGAATTTTGATCCACCACCAAAAGTTCAATCGGGTGTCATTCAAATGACTCGAAAAGAAAACTTAGATTTGGGATGTGATTATAAAATGTTTCGACGAGTAGTGAAGCAAGCATTTGGACAACGACGAAAAATGTTGAGGAATACAATGAAATTGTTTTTTAAGGAAAAGGAAGAAGTGGGAAAAGAATTATTTGAAAATAAATTATTTACCCTTCGTCCTGAAAAACTTTCTGTCGATGATTTTGTAGAATTGACGTTGATGATTGAAGAGGCACTAGCAGAAAATTAGTGAACTTTTTTCTCCAAAAAATCTTTTAACAAGTATATATTTTATTTATAAAACTATTCTAAGAAAAATTTCGTATCAAGTAAAAGTTAGAATCAAAAACGAAATTTAACTTAGAATGCAAAAATGACAAAATGAGTTTAGAATTAAGAATTAATGATGACATCAAAACTGCCATGAAAGCAAAAGACGCAGTTTCGCTTCGTGGATTAAGAGCTATCAAGTCAGCAATTCTTTTAGCCAAAACAGATGGAAGTGGAAAAGAATTAGATGATGCCGGTGAAATCAAAATAGTTCAAAAATTAGTAAAACAACGAAAGGATTCTTTGGACATCTATGAAAAGCAAGATCGAGAAGATTTGGCAGTCAAAGAAAGAGAGGAAATCGAAGTGTTGAATAAATATTTACCTAAGCAAATGGATGCTGCAGAACTCGAAAGTTTCATCAAAGGGATTATCGAAAAAACGGGTGCATCATCAATGAAAGATATGGGGAAAGTCATGGGGATGGCTTCGCAACAATTGGCTGGCAAGGCTGATGGGAAAACTATTTCTGGAATTGTAAGAGCATTGTTAGGATAAACTGATATCAATAATGGTTTTAAAACTAAGAATCCCAATTTTTCAATTTGAAAAGTTGGGATTCTTAATGCCAATCAATCTTTTCAGAACTGACTTACACTAAAATTTCAAGCGCTTCAAAAATCTCATCCAATTCATCAAACGATTTTACACCCACTTTTTCTTCTTCTCCTCCTTTCACATTTAGAGCATACAAATTCGGAATTGCAAAAATCTCCTCCAAGGAATTTTGAGATAAGTTGATACTTAAAATGATGTTATATTTTGTACATAATTTTTCTAACAATACATTTCCAATTTTAGATTTTCCATTTTTGAGCATCTCCCAAGTCGTTCCACTTTTTTCAAAAGACAATAAAAAATACTCCACATGAGGAGCACATTGTTCCAAGTGATTTTCCAAACTAACTTCATCAACTTCAGGAGAAATTACTACTTCTTTAATAATTGGCGCAGCAGTAATTTTTTCCAAAACAGATATTTCCGTAAACATCCCAACTTGCACCGCATGTAATTCCAATAGCTCAATAGCCTCATTAATATCTTCTGCTGTCGCAAAGGAAAACTCTCCAACCATTTTCACACCTTCGACCCATTCTTTGATCGCTTTCATATTTTGAGGTAAAATGTAATGCTCCGAGCCTTGGTCAAAATTGAATCCTAACCATTCGACTTCCCAAGCAGCAAAATATCGTGCATCAGTTAAATTTGTAATTTGACTTGCCTTAACCTTGACTTTTAACATTATTTAAGTGATTTTGATAAAAATACTTTTAGTGAAATTTTATTTCGACATATACTAAAATCTAAATTTCTCGTTTAGTTTTATAGAACTTACTCGAAATAAGAAATAATATTTGATATTCTTATAATATATTCTTCGAGAATCAAATCGAGAACCTTACCGAACATTACAATTTTAAAAAACTCCCTCAGTTTAGAACGCTATTTTTTCCTAAAGAGAGACAAAAGTAATTAAGTCCTTGGACTTATTTTAAAAATAGATTCCTGTTTATGTTTTTTCAAATTTTGATAAAACTATATTAGCGAAACTATTTTTAAAAAGTTGCTCAAAAAAAATCTTGCTTCAAGTTAAAAACGAGATTTTTCTTTGAACCAATAAAATGACTTCAACTCAATTATGGAAAAACGAAATTATGTTCAAGACGTTTATGAAGTTACTCGTCTCATTCCTTTTGGTCGATTTAGTACTTATGGTACAATTGCTAATTATTTAGAATTAGGTTCGGCGAGAATGGTGGGATGGGCATTGAATAAAAGTTTTACAGATGGAAATGTGCCTGCTCATAGAGTCGTCAATCGAAAAGGCGAACTCAGCGGTCGGAATCATTTTCCAAGCCCAACGATGATGCAACAATTATTAGAGAATGAAGGTATCGAAGTGAAAAATGATACCATAGTAGATTTCAAAAAATATTTTTGGGATCCTTCTCTTGAATTGTAATTTTTACCATACATTTTCAAATTAAGAAATTCATGAGGTGAATATTTACTTTTCTCCGAAAAATATAACAATACTTACACGTTTTCTGAAAACAATTTACAAAAACGTAGAAGCGCAATTTATTGCGTCTCTACAAAAAAAATGATCCTCATGAAAAAGAAAAATTTTGGTCTCCACTTTTTGCTCGGACTTTTTGTAATCCTCTTCGGAACGAGCGCAGACTCCAGCGATGTTATATATTGGACATCTGATTATCGACTTACTTGGGATGATTTTGCAGGCGAACCACGGTTTGACTATGAATCAATTTCCGCTTTGACGTCTTCTGGAATTATTCATTATAAAGGTTGCAAGGATGGAGAAATCACTTTTAAAGTACAAGCATATTTTGAAAAAGATGAATCATGGGTAAAAGAAGAAGCACTTACCGATCATCATCTAATTCACGAACAAATTCATTTTGATATCACAGAATTGGCGGCGAGAAGATTGAGAAAATCTTTGAAAGAACGAAAGTTCAAATGTGGAGAAGAAGTAGAATTTGAAAATTTTGTCAGTTCGTTTATTGATAATTGGAGAACGGAACAAAATGCTTTTGATTTGATGTCACGGCATAGTTTGGATAAAGAGCAACAAAAAGAATGGTTTTATAAAATTGCGATGGAGTTGTCTCTTTTGGAAGAATAATCTTTTCAAAAAAAGAAAAGCGTAAAAGCCTAATTGAGTTAACAGTTAGGCTTTTTGCATTTTAAACAAAAACCTTTCTTGGTTAAATATTATAGTTTTGATTTCTGGCGTTAAATCAATGGTTTCTTGATAATAATTATCCGACAATCTTCCATTTTCTAATTAAACATTAAGCCTTTATTATTGCCTTTTTGTACTTAGAATTACTAATTTTGCGGTGTTTTTCCGAAAGGTTGGAAAATAGATTTTTTTCAAAAACTCACAGTCTTTTTTTTGTATAAAAAGCTAAAACTCTAAAAAGAAATTATAATGTCAAAGCGATTTATTTTAGTACTCATTGCCACTTTATTTTTTGGATTTCAGAATTCGTTTGCTCAAACAAATGATCCTGTGTTGTTTTCAGTAGAAGGCAATCCTGTTCATCTTTCTGAATTTGAATATATCTACACCAAAACTAATGGTGACAAAGCTGATTTCACTAAAAAATCATTGGATGAATATTTAGATTTGTATGTCAAATTTAAATTAAAAGTACAGCGAGCAAAAGAAATGAAATTAGATACCATTCCAGTTCTTCAACAAGAATTGGCCGGTTATCGGAAACAATTAGCTAACTCTTATTTGGTAGATAAAGAAGTGACAGAACGATTGGTGAAAGAAGCTTTTGATCGTTCATTGCGAGATATTGACATCAGTCATATTATGGTTTTAGTACCACCAACTGCCACACCAAAAGATACTTTGGCTGCATTTAGTAAAATCAATAATTTAAAAACAGCAATTGATGGTGGTGCTGATTTTGCAAAAGTAGCTGCCGAAAAATCTGATGATAAATCAGCAAAAACTAATGGAGGAAACCTCGGATATATGACTGCATTATTACCTGACGGTTTTTATGAATTTGAAACAGCAGCTTATTCTTTGAAAGAAGGAGAATCTAAAGTGGTAAAATCTGCAGCTGGCTATCACATTATCAAAGTAAATGGAAGTCGATCTGCACGAGGCGAAATCGAAGCTGCACATATTTTGATAAGAAAAGATCCTAAAGATAAAGGTGCTGCTGCAAAAGTAAGAATCGATAGTATTTATGCTGCATTGCAAGCGGGTGCTGAATTTGAAGCATTAGCGAGAGCTCAGTCTCAAGATAATTTATCGGCGAGCAAAGGTGGAAATATTGGGTTTTTCGGAATCAATAAATATGAGCGATCTTTTGAAAATGCAACTTTCGCATTAGCTAAAGATGGTGAATATACTGCTCCAATTGAAACTCAAGCGGGATGGCACATTATTAAGCGATTAAGAAAAAAGTCAATGGAATCTTTTGAAATCGCTAAAAGAAAATTACAACCTAAAGTACAAAAAGATAGCCGTTACGAAATGGCAAAAACTTCGATGCTTAATCGAATCAAGCAAGAAGCAAATTTTACAGAGAATCGAAAAGCATATAATATGTTTGGATCATTGGTGGGAGATGAATATATGACTCACCGATGGAAACCTGGTTATAAAGATGCGGATGATGTTTTATTTACACTAGGTGCGGACAATAAATATACGATAGCTAATTTCGAAACTTTCTCTCAAAAAAATTCTAGAGATCGATTAAGATTGGGAAGAAGTAAATCAAGATTAGAAGTGGTAGAATTTTTATACGATAAATTTGTCTCAGAATCTTTGATGCAATATGAAGAGCAACAATTGGATGAAAAATATCCAGAGTTCAAAGCGTTGATGAGAGAATATGAAGAAGGAATTTTACTTTTTGAAGCGACTAAAATTTTGGTTTGGGATAAAGCATCTCAAGATTCAGTTGGCTTGGAACAATACTTTGCAACGCATAAAAAGAATCGAAAATATTTTTGGAATGAGCGAGCAGAAGTGAGTTTTTATTCCTTGAAAAAAGAAGAAATTAAGTGCTTACCAAAAGTGCGAAAGTATGCTAAGAGGAAAGCACCTACCAAAGCTTTGGGAAAGTATAACAAAAAAGGTAAAAAGATTTTGTCTCACCGAACTGAAATTGTAGAGCAGGGAAAGAATAAAGTCGTAAATGATTTGCCTTGGAAAAAAGGATCCATCTCTGCTACTGAAATCAATAAACGAGATTTATCTCACAACTTTTTGAAAATCGAAAAAATCCTTCCTCCTAGTCCAAAAACTTTGAAAGAAGCACGTGGTTATGTCGTGGCAGATTATCAAGATCACTTGGAAAGAGAATGGGTCAAAGAATTGAAAAAAACTTACGATGTAAAAATCAATAATGAAGTTTTTGAAACACTCATTAAGTAACTGTTAATGATTAATGGTGAACTGTTAAAAAATAAGCATGCTAAGATTTTACTCCTATATTTTTCTTTTGACTATTTGCTTTTTGGCAAGCTGTACGCCTGCTGAAAAAACAATGGAAGAAACTGATGTGGAGTTAGCGAAAGTGTTTTCTAAAAAATTATTCTTATCAGAATTGGAAGGAATGGTACCTGGGGGAGCAACTCCTGAAGACAGTACAAAAATTATCAATGCGGAAGTGGAACGGTGGACACGTGAAACTCTTTTGATGTTAGAAGCTGAAAAAAATATACCTGCGGATTTGAATATTGATGAATTGGTGAGAGATTATAGAATGTCTTTGATTCGGCATAATTATGAACAATTTTTAGTGGAAACACAATTGGATTCCATTATTTCAAATCAAGAAATATCTGCATATTATGAAAAAAATAAAGAGCAGTACCAACTCCAATCAAGTATTCTTCGTTGTTTTCTAATAAAGGTTCCAAAGTCGTCTCCCAACTTAGACCAATTACGATCTTGGTGGCAAAGTAGCAATAACGAAGACACTAACAAGATGAAAGATTACGCAACTCAAAATGCTTCTTTTTACATGTTAGAAAAAGACACATGGTATCAACAAAGTGACTTGAGGGCACAACTTCCACAAGGAACTAATTTGAATCCGAATCAAGATTTAAATCAGTCGGACGAAAACCACTTTTACTTTCTAAAAGTATTTGAAAAAAAATCAAGAAAACAGTTAGCACCTTTAGGTTATATCGAAGATCAAATCAAAAAGGTAATTTTACATAAAAGAAAAATGGTTTTACTGGATCAAAGAAAAGAAGAACTCTACGATAGAGAAACCAGTAAAAAGAACGTTAAAATATTTACAAAATAAAAAACGGAATTGAGAAGATGAGAAATGAGTATTGTATTGAAATATTACCGAATACTCATTTCCCAAAATCTTACCTCCAAAAAAACTTCTTATGAAAAAAATATTGTTATTCTTTTTTTTTTTTTTTTTTGCTTCAAATTTCATGTTGGGGCAGGACAAAAATGTAATTGATAAGATCATTGCTATTGTAGGAAATGAATATGTTTTATTATCCGATTTGGAGCAAGTATATGCTCAAATGTCAGAGGAGCGAGGCTATATTCCAGAGGAAGCAAAATGTAATTTATTTGAGAATTTGATCGCTTCAAGTTTGATGTTGAACCAAGCACGATTGGATAGTATCGAAGTGGGAGATGAAGAAGTGGAAGCACAATTGAGTGCTCGGATTGATCAAATATTAAGTTACATGGGGGGGGATGTTCGACAATTTGAAGATTTCTACGGACAGTCAACTGCAGAAGTAAAAAGTCGATTTAGAGAAGATTTGAAAAATAAATTATTGGTAGAAAGAATGCAAGGAAGAGTAATGCAAGATGCAACAGTTACTCCTTCTGAAGTAAAAGCTTTCTATGCACGAATTCCAAAAGATAGCTTGCCATACTTTAATTCAGAAGTAGAATTAGGAGAAATTGTTTACAAGCCTCAAGTTAATCAAGCTGAGAAAGATCGAACTAGAACTGCTCTAGAAGATATTAGAACAAGAATAATAGAAGGTGGAGAAGACTTCGCTGAATTGGCTAAAAAATATTCTGCGGACTTAGGTTCAGGTCAACAAGGAGGAAACTTAGGTTGGGCAAAAAGAGGAAGTTATGTCCCTGAATTTGAAGCAACTGCTTACAACTTAGAAAAAGATGAATACTCAGAAATAATCGAAACTGACTTCGGATATCACTTTATGCAATTATTAGACCGACGAGGAAACTCTGTAAATGTTCGTCATATTTTATTGCGACCAACTTTGACCGAAGAAGATAAAACTCGAGCGTTGGGGATATTGGATACGGTTAAAACAATGATTGCATCCGATTCTTTAAGTTTCTCTTTTGCTGTAAAATTATATTCTAACAAAGAGCAGCAAAGTTTTAATAATGATGGTCGAATGGTCAATCCAAAAACGGGGAATACCTTTTTCGAAATTGCTGATTTAGACCCAGATATTTATTTTACAATTGATACAATGAAGGTGGGGGATATTTCTCAGCCTATCGAATTTGAAGAGCGAGGAGATGTGATGTATCGAGTCATTTATTTGCAATCCCGAACTGATCCACATCGAGCTAATCTAAAACAAGATTATAGTAAAATTAGGACAGGTGCCATCGAGGAACGAAAGGCACAATTCATGAGTACTTGGATCGAAGAAAAAATCGGTAGCACTTATATCAAAATAGATCAATCATATCAAGGATGTCCCAACCTCATCAAATGGCAAGAGGACAGCATCCGACCTTAAATAATAATATTTACTCCTAAAAAAAGGTGTATTGATTTTTTTCGAAAAACCAATACACCTTTTTTTCGTTAAAAGGCTTTTATTTAAATCAATTTACCTGTGAAAAATACTATTCGCAATATTATTTTTATTATCGTTTCATTTACGATTGGCTTTACCATTCTGTATTACATTTACAATAATTATAATGATGCATATTTGGCAGAATGTGCTTTAAAAGGAATTCCAGAGGATGAATGTGATTTTTTGCAAAAAATAAAAGATGACTTTTGGAGTGTTAACCCTCTTTGGGTGATTGCGGCATTAGTTGCTTTTACTTTAAGTAATATTAGTCGAGCGATGCGTTGGAATTTAACTTTAGCGCCACTAGGTTATCAGCCCAAATTATACAATAGTATTATAGCTGTTTTTATCACTTACTTTGTCAATTTATTTATTCCTCGAATGGGAGAAGTAGCTCGAGCAGCTGCATTAAATCATGCCGAAAAAGTACCCGTAGAGAAGGCAATGGGAACAATTGTCTTAGGAAGAATCATGGATGTAATTATGTTGTTATCATTCATTGGAATTGCATTTTTACTAGAGTATGATACCTTGTGGACTTGGCTAAATGAAAATATGAAAACAGGTGAAAAAGGAGGGGGACTTTTCTCTAATCCGATTGTTTTAGGGATACTTGGATTAGGTGTTTTAAGTTTAATTATCTTTTTTATTTTTAGAAAAAAAATCATGCAGACAGCTATCTACAAAAAAATAGCAGCGCTTGTTTTAGGTTTTTGGGAAGGAATTTTATCAGTTAGGAAATTGGAATCACCTGGGCAATTTATTTTTCATACGGTATTTATTTGGGCGATGTATTTTGTTATGAATTATCTATTTTTCTTTTCATTTGAACCGACTGCCGATCTATCTCCTGTAGTTGCTTTGATGGTTTTTGTTTTTGGTGCATTCGGAATTGTGATTCCTTCTCCGGGAGGAATGGGAACTTATCATTGGCTGGTTATCGCAGCTTTGGGGATTTATGGAATCAATCAATATGATGCTTTTTCATTTGCCAATATTGCGTTTTTCTCAATTCAAATATTTTGTAATATTGCCTTTGGTTTAATTTCTGTGGCGTTGCTATTTTTGCTCAATAGGAATTATGTGCCGAAGCATTCAGGCGCCGAGTAATTTATTTTACCATAGAGAATACAGATTTTACAGATGATTTTAAAAAAAATACAATCCAAAATTCAATCATGGGAAACGATTCAATCATCAGTTGACGAATGGAAATCAGCTGATGAAAAGATTGTTTTTACTAATGGATGTTTTGATATTTTGCATTTTGGACATATTCATTATTTGGCGGAAGCAAGTGATTTGGGTGATCGATTAGTCATTGGATTAAATTCTGCCGCCTCTGTCAAAAGATTAAAAGGCGAACATCGACCGATTAATGATGAGGCTACTCGACAATATTTATTAGCTGCTTTAGAGTTCGTCGATGCAGTTGTCGTTTTTGAAGAAGACACTCCGCTGGAATTGATAAAAATTATTTTACCAGATGTGATAGTTAAAGGTGGTGATTGGAAACCTGAGCAAATAGTTGGTTCTGATATTGTTTTGGAAAATGGCGGAGAAGTGAAAAGTTTAGCATTTAAAGAAGGATATTCGACGACTTCGATTGAGGAGAAGATTCGGAATTATTGAAATAAAGGTCATGAAAAAATTAATATTTCTCTTCCTAATCACTTTCTCCTGGCAAACTTGCGGAGAAGGAATTATTTTATCTGAACCTAAATCTACTGATATTTTTCAATGTAAGATTAATGGAATAGATTGGGAGCCCGAAGGAGATGGTGTTGGTTTTTCAGATGATAATCTAGACATTTATTATGAGAATTTTTTCCTAAATGCCATCCAAATTCGCACAAAACGAGAAATTGGTTCTCAAAATGATTTTATGTCTATATCATTCTTTGTAGGTAATGGAATTATAGGAAGTCATGATATTCTTGGTACTAAATTATTTACAGATTATAACTGTGGAAACTATTATCGAGATACACTTACAGAAAATATAATTGATATCATAAGTATCGATTCTATTAATAACATCATAGAAGGTACATTTTATTTTACCGCAAAAGAAGGAAGTACTAGCACTTGCACCGTAGAGGAGATTGCTGTCACCGACGGCTATTTTAAAGCAAAATATAGAAATTAGAATATTTTAACTCAAACTATTTTTGCAAAAACAATTCCCCCGATTTATTACATGATTATTTTAGATAATGCTTACTTTAGTGTTTTAAATAAAATCTAATTTTATCTAGTTGAGAAACCTTATTCCACATTTTATTCAGCAAAAATTCAAGGCAGGCAAAGATCATGGTAATTTCGATGCATTTACCCTGTTTATTGATTTGTCTGGTTTTACCTCTTTGACTGAAACGTTGATGAAGCAAGGGAAAGAAGGTGCAGAGCAACTCTCTTCTCATCTCAACGGTATTTTTGAGCCACTCGTCAATTTGGTTTATTGCGAAGGTGGATTCATTCCTTATTTTGCTGGCGATTCTTTCACAGCTATTTTCCCAAAAAAATCTGATCAAGATTCTCCTGAAGTTTTAATCAAAACGGCAGGATTATTACGTGATTTTTTTCAAAAAAATGGCATTAGGAAAACTCGATTTGGAGATTTTTATTTTGGAATAAAAATCGGATTAGGGGAAGGTGATGTAGAATGGGGTATCGTTGGAAATAAGAAAAAGTCATTTTACTTTCGAGGAGAAGCTATCAATGCAGCGGCCCAATCTCAATATAATGCAGAAGTACAAGAAATTATTTTAAATGAAAATTTCAAAACAAAATTTGAAAATTTTCTCCCTGCTATTGAACTTAAAAAAGATGAATATTTTCGATTTTCAGAGATGGTCGAATTTCCTGATATCGAAAATTGTCACAACCAGCTTCCCGATTTAGAATCTAAAATCCTTTCTAGTTTTTTCCCAAAGGAAGTTATTAAATATGATGACAATGGTGAGTTTCGAAATGTAATTTCAGTTTTCATTTCTTTTACTGGTGTGGATACGCACGAGGCATTAAATAACTTTGTGAGTGTGGTCTTGGATGAAATCTCTTCTTTTTCAGGTTATTTTAAAGAAGTTGATTTTGGAGACAAAGGAGGTGTGTTAGTTGCCTTTTTTGGAGCACCAGTTACATTTGAAAATAACAATGAGCGTGCAATAGAATTCGTCATGGCATTGGAAGAAGAGTTGAAAGATTTGCAACGAACAACTCCCCTCAAATTTAGAATAGGAATCACTTCTGGAAATGCCTTTACAGGAACTGTTGGAGGTGTTGAAAGATGTCAATATGCTGCAGTTGGAAATCGAATTAACTTGGCAGCACGGCTCATGATTTATGCTAATTATGGACAAGTTTTAGTTGATGAGACGATTCAAAAAAGTCCTTATTTTAAATTCAACCACAAAGGAGATATTCAATACAAAGGAATTGATGAAGATATTCCAACCTATGAATTACTGGGGAAAAATATTGAAGATCAACAGGTTTTTGGTGGAAGAATGGTTGGTCGTAAAGATGAATTAGAACAGCTTCTCAATTTTTCAAAACCAATTCTTAACAATGATTTTGCGGGTGTTGCTTATTTGTTTGGCGAAGCTGGAATTGGTAAAAGTCGATTATCATTTGAGATGCGTTCTCAGTTGCGAAAAATAGGGAGTGTAAGTTGGTTGACTTGTCAAGCAGATCAAATTCTAAAAAAACCACTCAACCCTTTTATTTATTTTTTAAAGAATTACTTCGAGCAATCTTTCGAAAATACAGAGATCCAAAATATCGAGTCTTTTGAAAAAAAGTATTTGAATTTGTACCATGATGAAAGGTTAATTGCTCACGAAGATGCTGGTCAGATAAGAAGAGAACTTTCTAGAACTAAATCTATTTTGGCCGCTCAAGTTGGCATCAATAGCTCTTCTTCGCTTTGGCAACAGTTGGATGCGAAAGGAAGATACCAAAATACTTTAGCAGCGCTGAGCAATCTGATTGTGGCAGAATCTTGTTTGCAACCAGTAGTGTTGGAATTGGAAGATGCTCATTGGTTTGACGAGGACTCAATTGAATTTTTACAGGATTTTGCAAGGAAGATGACCCGTCATCCAATCTTTGTTTTAGTGACGAGTCGATATGATGATAATGGCGAAAAAGTACATCTCTTTTCAAGAGAAACGTTGCTGGATGGAAAACATAAGATTCTAGAAATTGACCTCAATATCCTTCAACCTGAAGCAATTGAAAATTTTGCTGAAATAAAATTACAAGCGCCGATCAGTTCAGAATTTAAAGCACTTTTGTTGAGGACTACAAATGGAAATCCATTTTATGCCGAGCAAATTATTGAATATTTTTCTGAAAGTAATTTGTTGCAAAAACGAAGACAAATTTGGCATATCAAAGATAATAGCCTCAAATTATCGAGCTCGATTAACTCTATTTTGATGGCAAGAATTGATCGTTTATCTACTCTTGTAAAAGAAACAGTAAAAGCGGCAGCGGTAATTGGAAGAGAATTTGAAATCCCAGTCTTGAACGAAGTGATGAAAGCTCAAAAGGAATTTATTGCTCGAAATGGAGATGCAAGTGCCGTTTTAAAAGAACAAATCCAAACTGCTGAGCGTGGTCAAATTTGGCGAGCAGTCAATGAATTAAGATATATATTTAAGCATTCATTACTTCGAGAAGCAGTTTATGATATGCAACTTCGAGCAAGGTTACGTCGATTACATCGACTAATTGCAGAAGCTATTGAAAAATTATACGAAGGAAAAATTGAAGAACGATATGCTGATTTAGCTTTTCATTTTGGGGAGGCTGAGATTGAAGAAAAAACGAATTATTATTTGCTAAAAGCGGCAGATTTTAATCGGCTAAAATATCAAAATACTCGTGCACTTAACCTCTATCAACAACTAGTTGAAAATTATAAAAAAGATCCTTCTACTGGACAAAAAGAATTAGTAAGGGTCTTGCTAAAAAAAGCAAGCGTACTTCGGTTGGTAGGAGAATGGGATCGATGTCAGAAGGTTTATGAAGAGGCGATGGATTTAACGAAAGGGAAAGATGATCCTATTTTGGCAGGACGAATTCATAATTTGATTGGTGAATTATTGACACTCAAAGGTAATTATGATGATGCCAAATCTCATCTTGAAGCGGCAGCTACTCACTTTGAATTTACAGATGATAGTATTGGAAAATATAAAGTGTATGGAAATTTAGGAACACTATTTTTTCGACAAGGAATTTATGATCATGCGAAATCCTACTTCACCAAAAGTATAAATCTTAGTCGTGAATATAATCCTGATAAAGCGAATGCTGCTATTGTTTCTAATCTTGGATTGGCGCATATGAACGAAGGAAATTATGATGAAGCCATCCAATGGCAAGAGTCTGAATTAGCCATTTGCAAAAAAATAAATGATTCGCAAGGCATGGCTAACTTATACACCAATATGGGGATTGTTCTTTATGAAAAAGGAGATTATGATCAAGCATTGGAGAGTTATCAAAAAGGACTAAAACTCAGCGAAGATTTAGGTAATAAATTATTAGTGTCCATTGCTATCGGTTGCATTGGAAGCGTTTACCAACGCAAGGGAGATTATGTAAAAGCTTCGGAACACTTCTTACAAGACTTAACAATCAGCGAAGAATTAGGAGACAAGCAAGGAATTGCGATCGCGCTTGGGTTGCTCGGAGAGTTACGAAGTGAAGAGGGAGAATTCGATTTAGCACGAGGATATTTAGAAAAAAACCTAGCACTCTGTGAAGAGTTAAATTATAGGAAAGGAATCGCCAAAGCAGTCAATGCACTTGCCGATATTTTTATGGTCAAAAAAGAATATGAAAAGGCTATTAGTTATTATAATCGAGCCATAGAATTAGCTCGGATGATTAACAATAAATTAGTACTTGGAGAAAGCCTTGTGGAAAAGGGTGAAGCATTGATTGAAGCTGATCGAATTGAGGAAGCTCAGGCTTTTCATCAAGAAGCTATTTTGATGATCGAAAATTTAGGAAATTTAGATTTGATCTTCAAAGCTAAAATTTTCTCTGCCAAATTAGCGTTTGCTAAGAAAGAAGAAGAAGAAGCACAACAAATACTACAAGATTTAGCAAAAGAATATATTAGTGATTTTGAGTTAGGTGATATTTATTTTTGGTTGTACCAAATTACTCAACAAGATAATTACAAAAACAAATCTCTCACTAGGTATCAAAAACTCTATGCGGAAACTCCCCTTTATCTATTTGAAGAACGCATTAAAGAATTGAGTTAAAGTTACATCCAAATAATTGGCTCGTCTAAATTTTCGAACCTATTATTATAAATGTAGTTGGTGATTTTATTTCGCCTACGAAACTCTTAAAACTAATCAATGAAACTACTTTTTTATATTCCCATTCTGGCATTTCTTTTTATAAATTGTAAGTCGCAGTTAATTTATGCTCAACCTCCAAGCATACTTCCTTATTCCATCAATGAACCTCAAGGTCGACTTGAAATGCCTTTAGAATTAAAAGAAATTTCAGGACTTACTTTATCGCCAAATGGTGAGCACCTTTGCGCTATAAATGATGAACAAGGAGTCATTTACTTTATTAATAAAAATACGGGAAAGGTGGATCGTGAAGTAAAATTTCATGGTCAAGGTGACTACGAAGGAATCGAAACAGTTGGTAATAAAATATTTGTCATTAAAAGTACTGGTACCGTTTACGAAGTTGACGATTTAGAAAAAGAAGAAGTCAAACCTAAAAAGTCTAAATATATTTTAAAGAAACCAAACGACTCTGAAGGATTGGCTTTGGATAAACCAAATAATCGATTGCTGGTGGCTTGCAAAAGTGCATCTTGCTTTCATGAAAATTGTCTGATTCATACTTGTAAAACTAAACGGTCTATTTATTCTTTGAACTTGGAAACAAATAAAGTTGATCCTGAGCCCATTTTTGAAATTGGATTAACTGAACTTCAAGTTTTTTTGAAAAAAAATAAATCAAAAGACGAATTAGATGTTTTTAAAAAATTCATCACTTTAGAAAATGACTTTATTCCTTTTCATCCAAGTGCTTTAGCTATTCATCCAATGTCTAGAGATATTTATATTTTATCATCAAAAGGAAAAACGATGATGATTCTAAGTTCATCGGGAAATATTATCGCTTTTGAAAAATTAGATAAAAAAATTCACACTCAGCCAGAGGGAATTGTTTTTGATGAGGATGGAACTTTATACATTTCTAACGAAGGAAAGAAAGGAAACAATGGAACGATTTCGATTTTTAGACAAATGTAAATGTATTGTTGTAAAATAAAAGGCTGTTTGCGCATGAAGTGCAAACAGCCTTTTTATTTTTCTAGAAAAACTAAAATTACTTAGCTTTAAATTCAACTCTTAAAGTAACATTGTCATTGATTACATTATCTCCAACTGCTCCAGATAACCCAGAACCATATTGCATACCCCAATCATTTCTATTGATAGCAAATTTATCAGAAATAGCAGTCAAAGTTCCGTCAGCTTTAGCTACAACTAATGCAGGGAACTTAACACTTTTAGTGACTCCTTTCAACGTTAAGTTTCCTGTGATTTCACAGTTCGCTTCGTCAGTATCTAGAGCACTTACAGAAGTTACAGCGAATGCAGCAGTTGGAAATTTTTCTACTTCAAAAAAGTCAGCACTTTTTAAGTGACCTTCCAATTTAGCTTGCCCATCTGATCCAGCGAGATCTGTATTTTTCAACGATGCAATATCAATTACAAAGTTTCCACTTTTAAGATTACTTCCCTCTGCTGCAAAAACTCCTGACTTAATATTAATAGTACCTGTGTGCTCCGCTCCTGTAATTTTTGAAGCAGTCCAAGTTACTGATCCTGATGAAACTGAATAAGATTTTGCAGTTGCTGTAGGAACCGCTTTTTCTTTTGCCTCACCTGTTTTTGCAGCTTTAGTTTTATCGTTTTTACAGCTAGCAACTAATGCCAACATCATAAATGCGAAAGAGAATTTAATTAATGTCCTCATGATAATTTTATTATTTGTGAATTAAGAAATAAGAAGGCGCAAATTTATACTTTTATAAAGTAAATAAGCGAATTAATGTTTAAAAATAAAGTTTGTTATTTTAACTATGCATTTTAAGAAAGAGACTTTTTTGGATTATTTGTTTTTGTTTTTGTTGCTCATGAGCAGTTTATGGCAAGTTGGTTTTCTCCAAGCAACCATGAAATGGGACATTATGGATATCACACTTCCATGGAATTATTATATAACCGAGTGCCTTGCGAATGGTGAACTTCCACTTTGGAACCCATTCCTCAATGGAGGTTTTGCACAAATGGGGATTAACGATACTTGGAATCCAATCACGTGGTTGATCGGATGGATTTTTGGATATGATGCATCGGTGATTCAGCTGCAATATTTAGGTCATCTTTTTTTTAGTGGTATTGGTTTTCATCAATTGGGGAAATATTTTGAGTGGTCTCGAACAACTCGATTATTGACTGCTTCTAGTTTTATGCTATCAGGTTTTATGATTGGAAATGCACAACATTTGGGGTGGACAATTGGAGCATCTTGGTTGCCTTGGGTATTTTTAAATTATAAAAAATGGGAAACATATCCTACGATTTTAAACTCAATTTCGTTGGCTACGATTTCTGCTTTGATGTTTTTAGGAAGTTATCCAGGTGTATTTATAGGAGTCGTGTACATATTGTTAGGGCTTTTTGTTTTTCGAGTGATTCAGATTGCCCGCAGGCGAGATTTTTCTTTTTTGAAAAAAATAATTGGATCTGCATTTCTTTCAGGAGCAACATTTTTGATGTTGACATTGGTGGCCTGGGTGAGTATGTTGAGGTTGTCAGAATATATTAATCGAGGAGATAGTTTTGCCCTTGATTCTGCTTTGTCAGGGTCTCTTCCTTTTGAAGCAATAAGCACTTTTTTATTTCCATTTGCTTCCGTCTCGAATATGGTGATGTGGGGAAATGATTGGACATTGGTTAATTGTTATTGGGGATTACTACCATTTTTCTTTTTGCTTTTTGGTCTAATAAAATTTATAATGGGCGGCGTTAAGACTCTGAGTGCTAACGCGATTAAAACTTGTGGATATTTATTTGGAGGTATTTTATTTTTTATGATTTCAATGGGAAATGATTTGCCACTTCGTACTTGGATGTACGAGTATGTTCCATTAATGGATATTTTTCGATTGCCGACCTATTTTCGAATCTTTGGAATTTTCTTTTTGCTCATTGTAAGTGGTTTTTCAATTAATTATTTTTTGGAAAAAGATATATCTAGAAATTTATATAAAAGAACTTTAGCCGCAGCTATTATCATTTTAGGGATTGTACTTTGGGCAAAAAACAATGCTTCTATTCATAGCCAAGCCTTCGTCGAACGGAATGGGAAGTTTGAATTAACTGCGGACGCGCAGTTTTATAACAATGTACTTACGCAAGGTTCTTTACACTTTATGTTGTTGGTATTACTTTCGATTGGTTTGGTTTTTTTGCGAAAAAACTATTTACGGAAAGGGTTATTATTGATGGTGGCGTGTGTCGATCTATTTTTTGCTACTCAATTTAATATCTCTTCGACGGTCATTCATAATGTTAGCCCGAAAGAAGTCAATGAAGCATTTCATTATTATTCACCTGAAGAATATCCTTTGCCTCCGATCAATCAACCATTTAAAGAATTACATAGGGTGGCGAATTTTGACTATGTTCATCTACATATTAATTTGAATCATTTTCACAAAATCCCTTCCCCCAATGGAGCTAGTCCTGCCTATTTTAAATGGTCGGCAGTAGCAATGGAAAAAGGTCTTTTTCAAAAAACAATTGAACATCCGCTGGTCTTCGCTGCGGAGAAAATTAGTACGGAGGGAATAATTAAAGAGACGAGCATTGATACATTTTCTTTTGAAAAAATCAAGTTACTGCATTTTTCTCCTAATCAAATTGGATTAGAAAGTAATTTTACAAAACCAATGTTTATTGTTTTTTTACAAAATTATCATCCTGATTGGAAAGTGTATTTGAATGAAAAAGAAACATCGGTTACTCAATGTAATGATACTTTTTTAGCAATAAAAATTGCTAAGGGGAAACAGGAGGTTAGATTTGCATTTGAGCCGGAAGTGGAAGTGAGGACTTTTTATGGAAGTGTGATAAGCTGGATTATGGTTTTTTTATTTTACATAACAATACTTTTACGAAAAAGAAGTAAGGATTGAAAATTTATTTTTTACAACTACCTTTTTTAATTTCATTTAACATCTCTATTGCATCAAAAAGACTTTTAAGAATAGTAATATTTTCTGCTGATTCAACATCTTGAGCAACTACTTGATAACCTGATAATAAAATATTTGCTTCGGGAAATGATTTAGATAATTGATCGACATATTGCTGAACAGGTTTGTTCGCATATGTTTCTGTTATCATTGTAAAAATATAATTGGGTTTTGAGATTTGGTAAGCATCAATTAAATCATTGGTACTAATATTTTGCCCCAAATAAATAACTTGATTTCCTCGGCACTTGATTAAATAGTGCATAAATAAAATACTCAACTCTTGTTTTTCACCTTCGGGCAAATAGACGAAAAATTTATTGCACGTGCGTCCTGCAGAATGTGGTAAACTGTCGATTGCCACTATAATTTTCTGTCGAATCAAATTACTAATAAAATTTTCTTGTGCAGGGACAATCGAACCGGTGAGCCACATCAAACTTAATTTATCTAGGAAAGGATAAATCACTTCTAGCATCGTACGTTCAAATCCAATTTGACGAATATTAGTCGAAACAATTCTATCAAACTTTAGCTCATCCATTTCAATCATCGACAACATCAAAGCATCTAACTGCGCATCCCCATCAAAATCTATGACTGATATTTCTGATACTTTTGCTGCTATTTCCTCTTGCTCCATTTTTGCAATTTTGGAAATTTTTAATCCATTTCGATTGAGCAAAGCAACATTTAAAAGAATCTTGAGATCAGAATCCATGTAATATCGAATATTGGTTTTCGTCCGCTTAGGCTTAACAATACCATAGCGTTGTTCCCAAATTCGAATGGTGTGGGCTTTGATGCCGCACAACTTTTCAAGATCTTTAATGGAATAAACAGCCAATTTTGATTATTTAGTTTGATTAAATTTTTTTAAATAAAATTTTGTAAATCTATATCTTGCATTTGTACAATGCTAAATAGATTGGGAATGCAAGGAGAAAACAGAATTTTCAATAAATTGTTTAATAAAAATCATCTAAAATTTAGAGATAAAATATATTATTCTAGACATTTAAACATAAAATCTACAGAATAGAGTAACTGAAAAAATTATAATTGCGTAAATTTAAGTCTCTCGGAGACTCTTTTATAAGCCAAATAAATATTATTTTCAACATTATTTTCAAAACCTAATCATTGATGTTTTTGAAAAACAAATATTTATATTCCAAAAATATCATCATAATTAATCATTTTCAATTTTAAAAAAATTGAACATAAATCATTTTCTATGGAATCATTCTACTTTAATTTTTTAACGAATAATAGAAAAAAATCATTTTCTATTTTGATTGTTTTACTGTCGTTCTTTTTTACTTCAACACTATTTGCACAAATTATTCCAACAGCAGGCGAGACAGAATGTTTTGTTGCAGGTAATGGAGGTGTGTTTGCAGATCATGGAGGAACAGAAGCAAACCCAGTAACGGGAACTGATCCTGCTGGATTTTATTTTAATTGTGGATGTGAGACGGTGACGACGTTATGTTCACCAGATGGTAGTGCAATTACTTTAGATTTTACTGCATTTGATGTCTTTGCCACCTTTGATTTTATAGAAATCTATGATGGTGATTCTAATGCTGGAACTCTTTTGTATGGAAATGGAACAGGCATGCCTAATGTCAATGATAATCTTTTGGTAGATATGATTGCGTCCAATGGATCTTCTTCCTTTACTGGAACGACAGGTTGTATTACTGTTTCGCTTTTTGCAACGGCAGTAGTTAATCGTTTAGGCTGGGAAGCAGATGTAACGGTTGCGAGTGGCGCCACTCATCCTGGAGATAATTTGCCTTGTGGTACTAATTTGAATTGTTTAGCTCCACCAAATGTTTCAGTTGATAATTTAACGAATTCATCTGCGGACATTACTTGGGCAGTTTCTGATTCGGCTGACACATATAATATTGAATATGGATTAGCAGGTTTTACTTTGGGAACCGGAACCTTGACCAATACAACTGATTTGTTTTTAAACTTAACTAGTTTGATGCAAAATACGGAATATCAATTTTATATTCAATCAGATTGTGGTAGTGGCGAGATGAGTAATTTTGCTGGACCATTTTCCTTCATGACACTTCTTTCATGTCCAGCTCCTACTAATGTGATGATTACTGATGTCAATTCAACATTTGTAGATATTAGTTGGGACGCTTCCTTTGCAGCTATCGGATATAATATCGAATATGGTTTGGTAGGATTTACACTAGGGACAGGAACGGTAATTAATACGACTAATCTTTCGACAACGATAAGTGGTTTGACTCAAAATACTGCTTATGATTTTTATGTACATTCGGATTGTGACAATGAAGTGAGTAATAATGCAGTTGTCAATTCATTTAATACAACATTTAATAATCCTTGTGATTATACCATTGAATTATTTGATTCATTTGGAGATGGTTGGAATGGATCAATACTTAATGTTACGGTTGGAAACATTTCTACAGATTATACTTTTACAACAGGTAATTCTGCTGTATTTACGATTAATGCAGGAAGCAATCTGCCATTGATCTTTACATATACTGCTGGTGCTTTTCAAAATGAGGTAAGCTATAATATTTTAGACCCGGATGGAAATATCATATTTTCTGATGGGCCGTTTCCAGCAGTTGGAATCGTTTATGAAACATTTGCTTGCCCAACTTGTCCAGGAGCAACTAACTTAGGTGTTGATGATTTGTTTGGATTATCGGCTAATGTAAGTTGGACGGATTCAGACTCTGCTGGAGTTTGGCAAGTGGAATATGGTCCAACAGGATTTTTACCAAATACAGGAGCAGGGATTACATTTACGACGAATGATCCTTTTGCATCATTGACTGGTTTGGATGAAAATTCTACTTACGATTATTATGTAATTAGATTTTGTGATAATGGAGATACAAGTGCATTAGCTGGGCCATTTACTTTTACCACGATTACCTTGAATGATGTTGGAATCTTAGAAATTTCGTCTCCTCTTTCTGGTTGCGGATTGACTGATGCAGAAATAATTACGATTACGATGACTAATTATGGTTCAAATCCTCAATCACTTATTCCATTTAAATTTAGTGTCAATGGAGCTGCTGCTGCAATCAATATTCCTTTGGATGGATATTTTACTAATGTAATTGGAAATGATAGTATTGTCGTTTTAGAGTTTGAAGCTACAGCTGATTTGTCTTTGCCAGGAACTTATGAAATTGCTGCTTGGACAGAGTTGGATGGTGATTCTGAAATAGGAAATGATACTGCATATTATACGGTAACTAATATTCCTACCATTTCTGATTTCCCATATGCACAAAACTTTGAAGTAGATAATGGTGGCTGGGCCGTTAGTGATGATGGGGTTAATCAATCTTGGGCATTTGGAGAACCTACCGGAACGGATATTCCAAACGCAGCAAGTGGAGTGAATGCTTGGGTGACGAATCTGAATGGAAATTATAATAATGCAGAGGAATCTTATGTCGTTTCTAACTGTTTTGATTTTTCTAATTTGACTGGTGATCCAACTATTTCTTTCTCTATTAATTTTGATACCGAAACGAGTTTTGATGGAGGTTGGTTAGATGCTTCAGTTGACGGAGGAAATACTTGGTACAAAATAGGAGGCATCGGGACAGGAGTCAACTGGTATAATATCAATAATACATTTAATCAGCTTGGTGAAGTTTGGGCGGGTAACTCTGGTGGATGGATTTTTGCAAAACATGAATTGACCGGTGTTGCTGGTGAAGCTGATGTTCGATTAAGATTTGGATTTGGTTCTGATGGATCTGTTAATGGATTCGAAGGAATTGGAATTGATGATATAGCTATTTTTATTCCAGTTGCGAATGATATGGCTTCGCAAACAGTTGTTAACACTACCATGTTAGAATGCGGTGATCCAAATGATGAATTGACTTTAACACTTGTAAATAATGGTACAGCAACTCAAACTGGATTTGATGTAGGTTATAATGTTAATGGAGGAATTGATGTAGTTGAAAATGTTGGAACATTAACCCTTGCTCCAGACGAAACTGCTACGTACACATTTACTACTCCTTTTAATTCAACAGGAGCAGGAACCTATAATGTGACTGCATGGTCAAGCTTACCTGGAGAATTAAATGTCAGTAATGATACGACGACTTTCCAATTTGCGACTTATCGAGTATTACCATTCAAGGAAGATTTTGAAGGTGGAGTTTTACCAAATGGTTGGTCCTCTGATGAGTTCAATCCAATTACAATGTTCCATAATAATATTTCATTTGTGGCATTTGATAACATGTATAGTTTTGATCCTTTGTTTGAATTAGTATCTCCTCCAATCGGTCCAATTTCTGATGGCGATTCTTTATTCTTTGATTATCGCTATGTTGATTTTGCTGGTAACGGAGCGAATGCAGCTACAATTGGAGTAGGTGATTCATTGAAAATTCAATATTCAACTGATTGTGGGTTGAATTATACCGATTTATTTTTAATTACCCAAGACAACCATATTACTTCTAATGAATTAGCTACAATCAATATTGACATTTCAAGTCTTGCTGGTGAATCTGTTAAATTCCGTTTCTTAGGAATATGGGGAACAGGTGATTACTATTTGGATATTGATAATATTAATATTTTCCAATGTTCTCCACTTGACTTGGAGACAAGTATGACGTTAGAATCTAGCAATGGTGAAGCAGATGGATCTGTTTCAGTTATGCCAAATGCCAGCCAAGGACCTTATACTTATTTTTGGGATACGGGTGATAGTACTGCAACGGTTACAGGAATTACAGCTGGAACTTACCAAGTGACGGTGATAGATGCATTTGGTTGTGTGGATGTTGCGACAGTTGATTTAATGGTCAATATCAATGAGGTAGATGATATTCAAAACATCAATTTATATCCGAACCCAACAATGGATATGGCAACATTAGATATGACTTTTTCAAAAACAGTTGATGTACAAGTTCAAGTCATTAATGTTATGGGACAAATTCTTTTCGAAACTTCTATTGGGAAAACGATGGAAGAAAAGGTTGAATTGAATTTGGCCAACTATCCTGATGGAATGTATTTCGTAAGGGTAAAAGTGGATAGTCAAACGATAGTTAAAAAATTAATGAAAAATCATCCTTAATTTTAATCTATAAAAAATAAAATGAAAAGACATCTGATAATTCAGATGTCTTTTTTTTATACTTTTGAGAAAAATAATAAATCTTTTCACAATGAACATTTTGTAAAAAAATACATTTTACTTAACAAGTATTTTTTTCAAAACAAACAGCACGAAAAATGAAAATAGGTATTGTCTGTTATCCTACCTACGGAGGAAGCGGAGTTGTAGCAACTGAACTTGGATTAGGTCTGGCAAAAAAAGGACATCAAATTCATTTTATCACTTACGGACGCCCAGCTCGTTTACAAAGTTTCCAAGAAAATATTTTCTATCATGAAGTCAATGCGGAAGATTATCCGTTATTTGAATATCCTCCCTATGATACAGCCTTAGCAAGTAAATTAGTTGATGTAGTAAAATACGAAGGGTTAGATTTGCTTCATGTACATTATGCGATTCCTCATGCAGCAGTCGCTTACATGGCAAAAAAAATATTATTGGCGGAGGGAAAGTATATTCCTGTAGTCACTACTTTGCATGGAACAGATATCACCTTGGTTGGAAACAATAAATCCTTCTCGCCTGTGGTGGCATTTTCTATCAACAAATCAGATGGAGTGACAGCTGTTTCTCAAAGTTTGAAAGATCAAACTTTTGATTATTTTGATATCAAAAATGAAATCAAAGTCATTCCAAATTTTATAGATTTTGATCGTTTTAGAAAAGTCAATAAAGATCATTTCAAAAAAGCAATTGCTCCCAATAGCGAAAAAATATTAGTGCATGTTTCTAATTTTAGAAAAGTAAAAAGAGTCGAAGATGTAATTTATGTTTTCGAAAAAGTTTTTAAGAAAATTCCTTCCAAATTATTATTGATCGGTGATGGACCTGAAAGAAGAAAGTTGGAAGACTTGTGCCGACAAATTGGACTTTGTGATGAGATTCGTTTTTTAGGAAAACAAGATGCGGTAGAAGAACTTTTATCTGTAGCGGATTTATTTATTATGCCAAGTGCCAATGAAAGTTTTGGTTTGGCTGCATTGGAAGCAATGGCTTGTGAAGTTCCGATTATTTCTTCCAATGCTGGTGGAATTCCAGAAGTAAATATTCATGGGAAAACTGGATTTTTAAGTGAAATTGGAGATGTAGCTTCTATGGCAGAGTATGCTATCCAGATTCTAGAAGATGATGAAGTATTAGCAGAGTTTAGAAAAAATGCTTTGACTCAAGCAGAAAAGTTTGACATCAAATATATTTTACCACAGTATGAAAAATATTATGAGCATATTTTAGCAACAGCTGTTCATTAAAAGAGTCAGGGATTTGATGTTTCACAATTTAATAAAAACTAGAAAAGCTCTTTTTGCATTTTGGCAAAAAGAGCTTTTCTATCTGGTGGAGTATCGTAGCTAGTGCAGCGACCAATCTGACCGACTGACTCCTCTCTTAATTCATAAATAAAATCTTAGCCACCACAGCCTCCGGTTCATCAAAACCTTTAGTCGTCGTTCCTAAAACGAGATAAACTCCAGTAGCTGCTTTTCGTCCAGTATAATCTCTACCATCCCAAATGGCTTGCCCTCCAAGTGCTTGTGTTTCATAAATTAATTGCCCATTGATATCTGTAATCTTCACATCAGAATCTCGTGCTAAACCTTTAATCGCAATTGGTCCTTGGTAATCAGGACGAACTGGATTTGGAAAAACTAAAGCATTTTCTTTGTGAATGACTCCACCTTCCGTAGCTTCTCCTCGATAAGAAACTATTCCTTCTGATGTTCCAATAAACACCTCTCCACCTGTTGGGTCAATAGCAATATCAGTTATCACATTATCAAAAAGAGGACTATTCTCTGTATTAAATTTTGCAATCAATTCTTCTCCATCTGACGAAATTACAAAAACACCTGTTGTGGTTCCTACCCATTTTCGATTAGCACCATCTACTGCAATTGCCTTCACATCCTCTCCAACTAAAAGATACGCTGGAATACCATCTTGCTCTACAATTTTTCGAGTTCCTTGGCATTGAGCTTCATCAAAAACATTACTTCCGCATTCGAAAATAATAATTCCATCTCCAGTTCCCACCCACATATCACCATCTAAATCTTTGGTAATACAACTTACATTATTAGTACTGAGAGCACTATTCGAAGATTTAATTAATCTAATATTTTCACCTCCAGGTACTTCCAAGTCATTTTCATCAAAAACTAAAATTCCTGCCGTTCCTTCACTTACCGTAAACCATTTATAATTATTATCATCAATTTCCAAAGAAAACAAACCTTGAATATTAGAGTTAACAGAAAAATTTTGCATTTCACCGTCATCAGTAATAACTGAAATTGGTTTGGCTGTTCCTGGATTGGCAATCCATAAATTATTATCTTGGTCAAAAGCTAAGCCAGCAACTTTAGTTCGAGCAGTATCTGCTACCGTTGAATTTCCTAAAGTAGAATTAGTATCAACCAAAATTTCGAAGACATCATTTTCATATTTTACCAAACCATCGTAGTAGGTGCTTGCATACATCAAATCTTTTTCAGGGTGAAACACTACCCTCAAAAAATCTAAAGTTCCAGCCAAGTCAGGTCTATTCAATCGATTGAAATGTTTCCAGTTTCCATTTTCCAAAGTGTATAAACCTTCAAAATAAAATTGAAAATAATTTCGGATATCAATTCCTCCAGCAGTTACCCAAAGTTGTCCTTCATGAACTTCGAGGTCATAATTTTTTATGGCAAAAGGAGAATTCAAAGTAAAACCTGGATCACATAATTCGCTATCTATCTTATAGCTACGGAATCTATAAAAATCATCTGCTACCCAAACCCAACCATCTTCATCTTCGATAGCATGAAGTGGTCGATCAACACAGAAATTTTTAATTTCAGTAAAACTTTCATCTGGGTTAAAAAATATTAATTTACCTCCACATGCTCCTCCTTGACAACTCAAACCAACTACCATATGTGTACCTTCTGTTGTAATATATTCGATTTTATATCCATCATCTGGAATATAAACTTGCTGTGAATTTATCCCATCATAACTATAAATAGCAGTATCAATACTTACATAAATTTTATCAGAGAAATTAGCAATCACACCAGCATTATATACATCTGGAAATCCATTATTAGAATCTAAAAATTCCCAAACTCCAAAGTCTTGCAAATTAACATTTGACTGATTGGCTGCTCGATAAATTCCTTCCTCTGTAGTGGCATAAATCAGTTCATTTTTTACGATCACCGAGTTCATCGGAATACCTGTAAAAGTAGAAAACACAAAAATATCTTGATTAAAATTTATTTTAGAAATACCATAACCTGTTGCCAACAAAGCAGTCGAATCAGTATCCATAAAAATATCATAAATTCGTTTGTCTCCTGAAATGTTATTGAACCGCTGAATATCGGAAAGCGTAATTATCTCATTAGGTTTTACTAAGTCAATAATACTATTTGAATAGGCAATCATCAACACATCATTCGCTTGATTATATTTGATACGTTCAATTCCGACCCCGCTAAGTCCTTTTAACTTATCTAAAGTTCGGGTGGAGTTATCATTTTTGTTGATATACACAATCCCCCAATTCGTGGCATAAATAATATCCTCTGCACTTTGCGTAACATATTTTCCTGCTTGAAAAGGCAAATGAGATTTCCATTCACCAATTCCAATGTCAGGTTGGGCTTGAGAAAAATTAAAAGAAAAAAGGATGACAATAATGGATAAGAAAAATTTATTTCGGCTTGTCATTTTTAATTGAAGTTTATTGAATGTTTTGTTTCACAAAATAACTACACTACAAATGTATTATTGTTTTTCAAAAAAACATTAATACTTTCTGTCAGTTCACCGACGGGAAAATTAATATCCAATATCGAAGGCTGCGCTAAAGAATAATCAATGTCCAACATCTGAAAACTGAAGCTTCATTTGTATTCTTAGACATTGATTACTTCCTGTTTGATATTGGATATTCATCTCATCATTTATATAAATTACTCGAAGCAATATATTCAAAAACTGGCTGTGTCACCAAAAACTGGATCGAGTGTCCTTCTCGAATACATTTACGAATATAGCTTGCTGAAATTTGCATCAAAGGTGCTTCAAAAATTTTAATCGCAGGATGAGCCGCCAAATCACCTAATTCATAATTAGGTCTTTGATATACATAAATTTGATAATGATTTAAAATCTGTTCGTAATTTTTCCACTTATGCAAAGTACCTATATTATCGCCTCCCATGATTAGAACAAAATCTTTTTCTGGATGAGCTTCGTTGAGATAAGTTAAAGTATCAATCGTGTAGGAAGGTTTGGGCAAATCAAATTCGATATTCGATGCTTTTAAGTTAGGTGAATCTTCCATGGCCAATCGAACTAAATGTAATCGATCAAAATCTCTTGCTAAGGAGCTTTTTTTCTTTAAAGGATTTTGTGGAGACACGACTAACCAAACTTCATCTAAATCCGTCTGTGTTGCCATATAATTTCCAATAATTAAATGCCCTACATGCACAGGATTAAATGATCCGAAAAATAATCCAACTTTCTTTTTTTTCATAAGGCAAAGATACAGTTAGTTTTTTTCAAGTAAATATCAATACTCAATTTCTTTTGGGTATGTCTAATAATTAGATTATCACTATTGATTCAGATTTTAATTTTTCAAGAGTTTTAATAAAATTTCGTTAACGTCACAATCAATATTAAGAAAAAATATAAAGGAAAAAAAGCAGCTTTAAATATTTGATTGTCATTGAAATCAAATATGATACTTTTGTTTTTCGAATAAGTAATTAAATTGTAAGTAGAAAAAATCAACATAAAATAAGCGATAAAATAAAAATATTCCATGTAAATCAAATCAGCTGTAACAATCTCTTTACGTAAATCAATATGGGAAAAAATTAAAACGAAAAAGAAGGCTGCCATACTTTCAATTATCCCCTGCCGTTCATCTGTTTTGCCGCAGGCGTAAATCAAAATAAAAACCATAATCAGCGTTACAAAAATTGGAATTAAGTAGGTGACAAATGAATTTAATAATATTCTACGAAGTTTAATATTATAATGCAAGACTGGAACTTCCTCAAATAATCCTTTGACGCCATATCCAAAATCCGAATCAAATGTTTCAAAAGAGTAATTAAAATAACTTTCTATTATTTCACTTCCAGGAAGTTCGATGTCTGGATGCAATCCACTTTTTTTAGATGGGTTAGTAAAATTATAACTTCCAAGATCAGGTGTGAAAACTAAATGATCCGTATTGTTAAGTGGTACTATTTCAATATTGAGGTGCCTTTTGTCAAAAGGAAAATCACGATAGGATAAATTTAACCGAAGCGTTACTCTGATTTCCCAACCTACTAAAAGATAACTTTTTTCTCCTTCTTTCGCTTCAACAATTTGGCGATAATTTTCTTCAATATACGATGCTTCTGCAAACGGCGACATCTGAGGAAGTGAAAATCCAATATTAACTTTATCGACAATATTGAGTGGATATTTTTGCCAAATTTTTCCTCCAAAATTAATGTTATAACTATCATCAAATTCCAATCGTTGGATAAAAATTCCTGTAGGAACGGGAATCGATTTTTCAATTTTTAATTCTTCTGCACGAGAGTGTTGTTTAGCAATAAAATTACTCAAGGCAGTCATATCAGTAATTGGAGAACTTTTCTTGGAGGAGGTATTATAATTTGTAGTATGCTGAAGATAACCAATCAAGAAAATATTACCGATTAATAAGCAACTTCCTACAAAACTTAATCTCCAAATTTCTCCTTCGTCCAAATAATCTTTATTATAATTGATGGCTAACAAACAAAGGAATAATAAAGAAATAACAATTGCTAAATGTATGTATCTATGATTTAATTCAACTTGGTCTTTCAATAAGTCTTGCTTGAAAAACATTAAACCAAGTCCCCATCCAGAACTTGGAATCTTATCATAAAAGAAAAGCTTCTCGTCATTGCTTTCTTTATCTATAAATGATACATGTCCTGTCGCTCTATTTCCCATTTTCGTATAGGCATGAACTAATTCAGTTTGTGACGTTTTGTTTTTCATTTCATATATGTTAACCGTGCCAATATACTCATTGGTAGGGTGTACTAAAAATGTCCCTTCATTAGAAGTAATCATTCCATAACCTGTTTTTCCAATACTCATATCATGAACGAGATTTTTAAAACCTCCACAAACAAAACTCATCGTAATCGTACCTCTTACTTTTCCTTTATTTGGTCCATCTTTATAATAAAATGGAATACCATAATCAACATACCAATCTTGTGCGCCTTGGGCAAAATACGGTTCTACCCATTTCGCTCCATTATCTCGAACACTTGTATACCAATCTGTTCCACTAAGATTAGAGTTGGAGTAATCATAACTTTTTCCAACAAATAAATAATCTTGAGTTCCTTTGTTATAGTAAGGGCAATACAATCGTTGTTTCTCAGAAAAAGCAAAAGGTTCAAAACAAGCAGTAACTCCTTGAATTTCAGGAATACTCAAGGAACTTTCTTTTATCATATTCTCAATCTGCTCAGTAGTGTAGTTATTCCTACCAAATGATTCTGCTAAACGATTACCTTCAGTAGTTATGCGGGAAAGAATATCATCTACTTGATCTCGAAGTGCAGCAGTAGTTTCGATACCTTTTTCCTCCACAAGATGATTTCGTTGTTTTACAAAGGTGGTGTATTCGTAAAAAAGGTAAGCCGTCAATAATATTAAAATTGCGGCGATGAAGTATTCTACTTTTTGTAACATTTTATTTTTCATTAATTAATGTCCAACGAATAAAATCTAATAGTAATAGCCAAAATTAATATTGAATCGGCTTTCCCATCCATTATCTTCATCTCCTGTCGTGAGTGCATTTGCCCATTGAGGCCCAAGCCAAGGTTGGTGTTTTCCCATTGCATAATCCATATAAATATAAACTGGCTTGGCAGAAATTAATAATCCAAAAACATTCATTTGGGTATCTTCCCAAGTGCTGATTGATTTGTCCATGTAAGCATAGTCATTATAAATTTGTAAGGAAGTGATTGGCCCCCAATCAACAGGAATCGTATAAGCAATTCCGATGGTATAAATGCTTGCCTTCGAAGCAGTATTGTAAGGAAAACCGTAAGCAGTCATTTCAATCATATCTCGACTTTCTCCATCTGTATTTTTTGGTTGATTATTATAGGTAAGGAATTGCGATTTGAGGTTGAAATTTTTGTAATCCATTTCATAGTGCAAACCCAGCGCAGCATGTGATCCAATCTCTTTTGTATCTATATTCCAAATACCTCCATATTGTATAGAGGTGCCAATTTTCTGTATTACTTTTTTTCCAAATTTATAATTGACGCGTAGGTTAACTTGATTGACTTCCTTATTACGACCTGAGAAATCATAATTGTACCGAGCATTGGAGATCGGTGAATTATCTGAGAAACTTAACTCTTCGGCATTTTTATGAAAAGCAAAATCGAATTGAATTTTATCATTTTCAAAATCATAACTGAGGCCCATATCATGATCGTCTTCAAATCCTAAATAAAATGGTAATTGGAAAAACCAACTGTGTGAGTTGAATTGTTGTGTGCCAAAATAAGAAGGAATTAATCCAAATTTTAAATGATTTTTTGAATTAAAATTATATTGAAACCAACCATATTTTAGAAAGGCTCCGCCAAATTCTGCGGAATAAAATCGTTGGTCTATTTTGAGTTGCCACTTATTATATTTGGCTTCTACATTGATTCTAAAAACTTCGAATCCTAGGTCACCACCTCGTTTTTTTTGATTGGGTTTCCATGAGGAAAAATTATAGTTATAGCGTAACGCTCCACCAATATCTAAAGAGATTTTTTTCTCTTCTTTTTTTTCTTCTTCTTGTGAAAACATCTGAATACTGTAGAATATCACCGCTATTAGTACTAAAGTATATTTCATGATTGTGTATATGTTGTCAATATAAATCCGAAGATAAATAATATGTCTTTAATGACAAATACCAATCTTGATAGTAGGGGAAAATGAGAGATGTGGAGTGAAGTTTTTATTTAAATATTAAACAATATATTTAGAAATGAAAGCTCCCTTTCTATCTTTTGATGGAAAGGAGGCTTCATTTTTTTACTTAGTAGCCGAGCATATCTCCGCTAACGCTGGCCCTCCCGGCTCGTGTTTACTTTTAAGCACATCACCACTAACATATACCCAAAAAGAGAACTACCCAAAACCCTAAAAATAAAAAACGACTTCTGATAAGGTTTGCTTGCCTGAAGCACTTACCACTAAGTGTATATGATTCGTCATAATAACATAACCATATACATGCAATCCCTTGTGGTTGATACAATATTGTAGGCTCTTGATTACTAAGTTCCAAGCTCCTGCTTGGTACTTACTCATACCTCAACGACTCAATCGGATCCAACCTCGATGCCTTCAAAGCAGGGTACAATCCCGAAACCAAACCCACCACCAAACAAGTCGTAATTCCCAAAATAATCCAAGCCCAAGGAATCAAAAATGTTCCGCCAATGAAGAAGGTCAAAATATTTCCAATCAAAATTCCAAACACAATTCCAACCAATCCACCAAGCTGACAAATCACAACTGCCTCAGTCAAAAATTGAGTTAAGATATTTTTTCGAGTAGCACCGAGTGCTTTACAAATTCCAATTTCACGAGTTCGTTCCGTAACAGAAACCAACATGATATTCATCAACCCAATCGCTGCACCGAGCAGCGTAATCAGCGCAATTCCTATTGCTGACAAACGAATCGCCGCAGTATTTTCTTTGAGTCGTTCAATCAAGCCATCTGCTTTCCTAATTTCAAAATCATTGTCTTGCGACAATTTTAATTTTCGAATACTTCTAAATGTACCGATGGCGGTAGAGATGGCATCATTCATTTTTTCTACACTAGTCAAAGCGACTGCAATGTCATAATTTTTTTGGGAGTGTCCATAAAGTGTTTTTGCTTTGAGAAGGGGAATCAAAATCCTTCGGTCTTGACTCATTCCCATCGACGCACCTTTTGATGCGAGTACGCCGATAATTTTATATTTTACATTTCCTACAGAAATAACACTATTGAGAGCACGATCTTGATTTTCATTAAACAATGCTTTTACAATATCAAATCCGACAATTGCTTTGCTTTGTCCTGATGTTACTTCCATTTCAGTAAAGTTTCGTCCAATTCCAATTTCATAGCTTTTGACATTCAAGTAATTTTCATCTGCTCCCAAGACCATCACATTAGGGTTAGTTTTTTCAGCACCATATTTTGCTGTTGCTATTCCTGTTCCCCAACATGATAAGGCAACTTTTGAAGGATAATTAAATCTATCTTTGAATTCTATGGCTTGTTTGTAGGTAACTACTTCTGCTCTTTTAGCTTGTCGTCCGCCACGTTTTCCACTCACGCCATCTCGCTTTGGTCTGATTCGAAATGAGTTAGCTTCCATGTTGGAAAAACTATCATTCATAGAATAAATCATACTATCAATTGAAGTCAATATTCCAACTAATGCCATTATTCCAAATGAAATAATCAACATCGTAATAATAGTTCTTAATAAATTAGAACGGACATTGCCTAGTGCGATTTGTACATTTTCTATGATCTTCATTTTCTATATTTTTGGATATTCAATCTTCTCGTTTGGATATTTCTTTTTCATTTCTTGATAAGTTTCCATTTTTATCATTCCCATATTTGATTGATCTGGAGAACTTATTAATGGATTATTTTCTAGAAGATTTTCAAATGCTTTTTCAAGAATTTTGACTTTCATTTCTAATTCGATTAGTTGATTCATATTTAATGTTTTACAATAGTTATTTCGTTTTGCCAAAATAATCATTTCTTTTTTTTTATTTTTTGAAAATAGAAGCGCATAATCGTTTGTTCGATGAATCGACGATATTTACCGATTTTTTGCAAAAGCATTTTTCACTACTTCTAAAGTTTTATCAAAAACGAAAGGACTCGCAGCAATCATTTCTTTTCCAAAAATATAATTTTCACCTCCTTGAAAATCACTTAATTTTCCACCTGCTTCTTTTACCAAAATAACTCCTGCGGCTACATCCCAAGCATTTAAACTATATTCATAGTATGCATCAAATCTACCACAAGCTACAAAAGCCAAATCCAAAGCTGCCGAACCAAATCGACGAACACCTCTCGTTTTTTTTATAAAAAACTCTAAGGCTTCAAAGTAAGGATCGATACCTCGATAATCATAATATGGAAATCCTGTGGCAATTAGTGCATCTCCTAATTCGGTTCTTTTGCTCACGCCAATTTTTTCATTATTCAAATAAGCACCACCATCTTTCCAAGCATAAAAACATTCTTTCCGATTGACTTCGTAAACCACTCCAAGAATAATTTCTCCTTGAAATTCTAGCGCCACACTTATAGAAAAAAATGGTAGCTGATGCAAAAAATTAGTGGTTCCATCCAAAGGATCAATAATCCAACGATACTCCCCTTCGCTATTTTCGATAGTTTCTTCTTCTGTCAAAAAAGTTGCTTCGGGGAGTAATTTACCTAACTTTTCCACTAGCTGCATTTCTGCATTTTTATCCACATAACTGACTAGGCTATTGAGACTTTTAGTTTCAATATCATTAGGGTTAACTTTTTTTAATTCTTTTAAGATAAATTGAGCAACAAAACCTACTTCATTACACGTAGAAGAAGTAAGTGATTCGAGCTGTTTGGAATTCATATCGTGTTTTTTATTTAAAAATGACGTACTTTTGTTTAGAATTTCAAGCATTATCAAATGTTAAAAAAATTAAATAAGATTTTTTTTTATATCTTTGTGTTTAATAAATCTACGTTTGATAAATCTAAAGTCGAAAGTAACCTTTTTTAAAAACTTTCCTAAACCTTAGATTTCGTCTATCACCAATCTGTTTTACATCTTATAAACTGTTCTATTTATTATCCAAAACTTAAGTGAGTATCTACTTACAATTCCATTCGTATAATGTGATTTGTAGTATACCATATTGTGCATTAATTTAATTTAATTATAATTATAAAATTCCCACTTAACATGAACAAGTTAATATTAGTCCTAGTTTCCCTTTTTCTCCCTGCCTTAATTATGGCGCAAAGTAAGTCCGAAGTCGGCTTAATGCTCGGAGGAGCAAACTACCAAGGAGATATCGCATCTTCAAAAACCTTTTCTTTTAAACAGACTCAAGCTGCAGGTGGTATCTATGCTCGATATCATGTGAATCGACATATTTCTCTTAGAGGAAGTATGTTTTATACTAAGTTGCAAGGAGATGATTTAAACTTTGCAGATGAAGGAGAATGGAGAACAATTCGAGGTTTTAATTTTACTAATCCAGTTTACGAATTTTCGTTTACTCCTGAATTTTATATTTTGGGAAATACTATAAAACGTAAATTCTTTCGGCCTTATATTTTTGCAGGAATTGGTGCAGCATTTACTAATCCTAAAAATAACCTAGTTGAAAAAGATTTTGGAGCAGTAGAAAATGAGCCAGGTCATTATCCAACAAGTCATTTTTCTTTTCCAATGGGATTAGGAATTAATTTTGACATCAATGATAAATTCACACTAGGATTAGAAGCTTCGAGTCATTTTCCTTTGACTGATTATTTGGATGGCATAAGCGAGTCAGCCAACCCAAATGAAAAAGATTGGTTTGTTTTCGGAGGATTAACTTTAGGGTACAAATTTGGAGAAGTTGTTCCTACTTATGTTGATACTGATGGAGATGGAGTGAATGATGATACTGATCTTTGTCCACTTGTTGCTGGAGAGTTACAAGGATGCCCTGATTCAGATTCTGATGGGATTGCTGACTTACAAGATGACTGTCCTAATCTAGCTGGAGATAAACGATTAAAAGGATGTCCTGATTCAGATGCAGATGGGATCGCTGATATTAATGATCTTTGTCCTGATACTAAAGGTGCAATGGCTTTAAATGGTTGCCCTGATTCAGATGCAGATGGAATCGCAGATGTTAATGATAGTTGCCCAGAACTTGCAGGAACACTTGCAGGAAAAGGATGTCCTGATGATACTGATGGAGATGGAGTTTATGATATAGTGGATAATTGTCCTACAGAAAAAGGAAATCTAAATGGTTGTCCTGATGCTGACTTGGATGGAATTGCTGATGCTGATGATTTTTGTCCATTAGTTGCAGGTACTAAAAATACAAAAGGTTGCCCTGATGCGGACTTAGATGGAATCGCAGATGCAATGGACGATTGTCCTTTGGTAGCTGGTATTTCTAACAATAAAGGTTGTCCTGAGGCTGAAGTTTTAGTTGCAAAAGGAGATGTTGAGATGGAAACTGAAACGGAAATAGTTGATCGCAAAACTGAGACTGTAGTAAATGCAAGTACTTACACTTACCTAGTAAATGATATTTACTTTAATCATACTCGAGCAAAAATTAGCGAAAACGAAATTAGTAAATTAGATGAGGTAGCTAAATTGATGAAAGATGATTCTTCTCTTAATTTAAAAATCAAAGGACATACAGATGATACTGGTGACATTAAATTGAACGACCACCTTTCTATGCGCCGAGCTAGAAGATGTTATAAATATTTAGCATCAAAAGGAATTGCATTAAATAGAATGTCATTTGAAGGATTCGGAGCAACGGAACCTAAGCATGATAATTCAACGGAAGATGGTAAGAAATTGAATAGAAGAGTTGAATTCGCTTTTTTAAAATAATTAGTAGAAGAGTAAATTTCAAAAAAAAAACGGAGTACTAAATTTTAGTATTCCGTTTTTTTTTATGAAATTCAAAGATCTCTTTATTTCAATAAATGTCGCATATCAATTTTTTCCAAAACTACTTTTTCAATATCCGTAATTGCAATTCGAGTTTGTTCCATCGTATCTCGATCTCGAATTGTTACCGTATTATCTTCCAAAGTTTGACCATCAATAGTGATACAATAAGGTGTACCAATTGCATCTTGTCTTCGGTATCTTTTCCCTGGAGAATCTTTTTCATCATACTGACATTCGAATGAATATTTGATATGATTAAAAATTTCTCTCGCCTTACTTGTAAATTCTTCATTGTTTTTTACCAATGGTAAAACAGCACATTTCACAGGAGCCAATGCAGGATGTACTTTTAAAACTGTTCGAGTCGAATCTTTTCCATCTGCATTTGGAACAGTTTCTTCGATCAAGGCATTAGCCATAGTTCCCAAAAACATTCGATCACAACCGATAGAAGTTTCGACCACATTTGGAACATAACTTTCGCCTAATTCAGGATCGAAGTATTGTAATTTCTTCCCAGATAAATCTTGATGTTGTGTCAAATCAAAATCTCCACGAGAGTGAATCCCTTCCAACTCACGAAAACCGAATGGGAATTTGAATTCAATATCCAAAGCAGCTTTTGCGTAGTGCGCTAATTTTTCGTGATCGTGGAATTTCAAACTTTCTGCAGGATGAATTGCCGTATGCCATTTCATTCTAAAATCTTTCCAGTACTCATACCATTTATCTTCTTCTCCTGGACGAACGAAAAACTGCATTTCCATTTGTTCAAATTCTCTCATTCTAAAAATAAATTGCCGAGCAACGATTTCATTTCTAAATGCTTTTCCAATCTGTGCAATTCCAAAAGGAATTTTTTGACGAGTAGTTTTTTGAACATTTAAGAAATTGACAAAAATACCTTGAGCCGTTTCTGGACGCAAATATAATTTTCCCGCTTCACCTGCAATCGTTCCTAACTGAGTATTGAACATCAAATTAAATTGACGCACATCTGTCCAATTTCGAGAACCACTTTCAGGACAAGCAATTTCTAATTCTTCAATTAAATTTTTGACATCTTCCAAATCTTCATTAGTCAACGAAGTATTCAATCGAGTCAAAATTGTTTTTGATTTTTCAATATAACCCATCACTCGTGGGTTAGTAGTTCGATACTCCTCTTCATTGAAAGCATCACCAAACCGTTTAGCAGCTTTGGCGATTTCTTTATCGATTTTTTTGTCAATCTTTTTCTCCACATATTCTTCTACCAATTGATCTGCTCGATATCTTTTTTTGGAATCTTTATTGTCGATCATTGGATCGTTGAAGGCATCAACGTGACCAGAAGCTTTCCAAGTTTTGGGATGCATAAAAATTGCAGCATCTAATCCAACAATATTTTCGTGCATTTGCACCATTGCCATCCACCAATATTTTTTGATATTGTTTTTTAATTCTACTCCGTACGGACCGTAATCATAAACCGCCGCCAAGCCATCATACACTTCACTCGACTGAAAAATGAAACCATACTCTTTACAATGTGAAACTAGTTTTTTAAATGAATCGTCCTGATTTGCCATGTTGTATTTTATTTAAAATATTATATCTGTTGTTTTACGAACTTATTTTTTTTATGTTTTTGGAAAAAAATGAGGTTGTATTTTTTTAATGATGGCCTATGTTTTCTATGTGCCTATGTGGTAAAAAAGACTCTATGAGTTTTGCTTAAAACTCTGAAGTAAAATGAAATTTAATTTCTGGAAAACTTTCTTGAACTGTTTTTAAAACCCATTTGGATTCAGCTAAGAAAACCATATTCCCATCTTTGTCTACTGCCATATCTCGTTTTCGACGAGTAGTAAATTCTTTTAATTTTGCAGCATCATTACATTCGATCCAACAAGCTTTGGCCAAGTTGACTGGTTCATAATCACAACTCGCACCATACTCATGCTTCAATCGATATTGAATAACTTCGAACTGGAGTGCACCAACTGTACCAATTATTTTTCGACCATTTAAATCTTTGATAAAAAGTTGCGCAACTCCCTCATCCATCAATTGTGTTAAACCTTTTGCCAATTGTTTTGACTTTAATGGATCAGCATTATTTACATATCTAAATTGCTCTGGAGAAAAACTTGGAATCCCTTTAAAGTTCAAAATTTCTCCTTCGGTAACTGAATCTCCAATTTTAAAGTTCCCAGAATCGTATAAACCTACAATGTCTCCTGGATAAGCTTCATCTACAACTGATTTTTTTTCAGCCATAAAGGAAGTCGGATTAGAGAATTTCATTTTTTTATTTTGACGAATGTGAAGGTAGTTCGTATTCCGTTTAAAGATACCTGAGCATATTCTTAAAAATGCAATTCGATCTCGATGTCGAGGGTCAATATTTGCATGGATTTTAAAAACAAAACCTGAGAACTTATCTTCATCAGGATTGACTTGTCGTTCCTCTGTGATTCGTGGCAAAGGTGTCGGTGCAATTTCTACAAAACAATCCAACAATTCTTTTACACCAAAATTATTAATCGCACTCCCAAAAAATACAGGTGATACTTTTCCATCCAAATAATCTTGTCGATTAAACTCTGGATAAACCTCTTCGACCATTTCTACTTCTTCTCGTAATTCATTGGCAGGTTTTTCATCTACATATTTTTCCAATTCTGGATTGGACAAATCGGTAAATTCTATGGTCTCTTCTTCTGACTGTTTTCCATGTGCGGTGAAAAGGTTTAATTTTTCTTCATACATATTGTAAACTCCTTTGAATCGCTGGCCCATTCCAATTGGCCAAGACAAAGGACAAGTTTTTAAACCTAATTTTTGTTCCACTTCATCGAGTAAATCAAAAGCTTCTTTTCCTTCTCGATCTAATTTATTAATGAAAACAATGATTGGAGTATTTCGCATTCGACAGACTTTGACCAACTTTTCCGTCTGCGTTTCCACACCTTTTGCCACATCAATTACTACGATCACACTA